>CAYMQH010000071.1:0-16637 GCA_964392525.1 uncultured Aestuariivirga sp. | reverse complement strand
TGCATACGGTATTCCCGCATCCCACCCTCTCCGAAATGATGCACGAGAGCGTGCTCGACGCCTACGGCCGCGTCATTCACATGTGAGGCGGTTCGTTTCTGCCCGCCTGGGAACGGACGTTCTGATGAAGGAATTCACTGACCTTAGGGACCTTCGGGGTCCAGCTTGCCTGGCTGGGTGCGCGAGCGGATAGTGTCGCACGGGGTGGTGTCAGAGCGCCGGCCTTCGAAGAGGTCCGAGCTGGATCAGGCGGCCACGGCGGGTAGTCTGACGTTTGTATTCTCGATGATGCGGGCGATCGTTTCAAGTGACCTGTAACGCCGGGCTACGGCCCATTCGTCATTGGTCTCCAGCATCAGTGCGCCGACCAGCCGGACGATGGCCTCGTCGTTGGGAAAGATGCCGATGACGTCGGCCCTCCGCTTCACCTCGCGGTTCACCCGTTCAAGCGGGTTTGTCGATGCGATCTGCGGCCAGTGCTCGCGCGGGAAGGACATGTAGGCCAGCACATCGTCGCGGAAGGCATCCATCAGGGCGCCGAGCTTGGGCTGCTTCTCGCGAAGGGCATCGGCGACGATCCCCCACTGCGCTTCAGCCTCCGCCTTGGTCTCCTGAGCGAATATGGTTTTCAGTATCGCCGCGACCGCGGTGCGCTGCTTGGCCGGGGCATGCGCAAGAGCATTCCGCATCCAATGGATTCGGCAGCGCTGGTGGGTGGCGTTGAAGACCCGGCGTGCGGCTGCGCGCAGCCCCTTGTGGTCGTCGGCGATGACCAGCTTGACGCCCCGCAGCCCTCGGCTGGCAAGACTGCGCAGGAACTCGGTCCAGAAGGTTTCGGCCTCGGATGGCCCGGGCGCAACGCCCAGAACCTCGCGCTTGCCATCCTCATTGACCGCCACTGCGATTGTTACGGCACGGCTGACGATCCGGCCACCTTCGCGCACCTTCAGATAGGTCGCGTCCAGCCACAGATAGGGCCAGCATCCCTCTAGCGGCGGGGACAGGAAGGCATTCACTCCTCGGCACACAGGCCGCTCACCTGGCTCTTCGACATGCTGCCAGCACCCATTGCCTTCACCAGATCGTCCACCGACCGGGTCGACACACCGTGGACGCAGGACTCCTGGATCACCGCCACCAGGGCCTTCTCAGCCGTCCGCCGCGGCTCCAGGAAGCTCGGGAAGTAGCTGCCCTTGCGCAGCTTCGGGATCTCCAGCGCGATCCGGCCCGCACGGGTGTCCCAGTCGCGCTCCCGACATCCATTGCGCTGAACCTCGCGCAGGGGAGAGCGGGCGCCCTTGGCTGCTCCGGCGCGCGCCTCAACCTCCGCTTCCATGATGCGCTTGGCTGCGAAGGCCAGCATCTCACGCACCAGGTCGCCATCAGCCTGCTTTTCAACAAGCTCCATAAGGGCCAATCTGTCGTCGGTCACCGTCGTCTCCGTTTCAGGTTACAGGTCTCGCAACCCGAACCTACTCCGAAGACCGGCGGTGGCCAGCTTCGGCCGCGGCTAGATCGACCGCTTGTACGTGAACTCGGACGCCCCCGAGCGCAGCACCTTGCGCACCACCTTCTTTGACAGGTTCAGTTCCCAGCAGATCGTCTTGATCCCCAGGCCCTGATTGAAATGCAGCCGCCTGATCTTCGCAATCGTCTCCACTATCAGCATTCCTCTCAGCGTCCCCCCAACTGACCGTCGGGAGGAACATGGACCCAAGCTCCAACAGGAAGGGTTCTTTTTGGACGCCGATCACTCCGGAAACGGGATCCTTATTGCGCGCCAATCAACAGCATAAAAGAAGCTGAGAAGACTCTGGTAGCGAAAAACATAGCGGGCATCTGATTTGATTGCTTCAAGCAAGTGATGAGATATCGCCTTTCCCGTTCTTTCGTGCTAAAAGCATAATCGGTTGTGTCGGTAATACTCAGGAGGCTGAAATGACCCGAGCCTCCCCGCAAACGCGGCTTCTCGCCAAACACCTGCAGAGTTTCGAACAAGCGGGAAACACATCTGCAGGAACTGGCAGTGTTGCCGTATTCGGTACAACTGGGAAACTCCTTCTCAGTCTTGCGGAGCTAATGGGTCCCGTTGGCTGCAGCGCATTGCTGGCACGGTCCGTTAAGCTTGCAGCTCTCGAAGTTCACTGGTTGATCTCCCTTCGGGTCGGGGAGGATGGAAACATGGAAGGATTGTCGGGAATACTCGCATCTGTCAGTGATGCCGAAGTCGCCGACGGTGAGGTTGTGCTGCTCTCCCAGTTGATCGGATTACTTGTGGCCTTCATCGGTCCGGCACTGACCTTGCGCCTCATCAAACAACTCTGGCCACAACTCGTGTTCGATAATGCTGATTTCAGCAAAGCTTCAACTCATAAGGAAGACTGAGAAAATGCCCACTCCTGGCTCCGGAAGTCGACCCCATGGGTTGCCAAAGATCGCGATCACCAAACTCCTGACGGGAGTGCCCGGGCTCGACGAAGTCTTGGGCGGTGGCATTCCTGAATTTTCGTTCAATCTGGTCAGCGGGTCTCCGGGTTGCGGGAAGACCACGCTTGTTCATCAGATTGCCTTCGCCAACGGAACTCCGGCTCGGCCAGCTCTCTACTTTACGGTGCTGGGGGAGCCGAGCATCAAGATGCTGCGGTATCAGCAGCAGTTCTCGTTTTATGATGAGTCCAAGGTCGGGGAGTCCGTCCGGTTCATCAACCTGTCAGAGGCTGCTCTCAAAAACGACTTCCACCTGGTCTTGAAGGAAATCATTGCCCATGTGGTTGCGGCTGATCCGCGATTAGTCGTCATCGATTCATTTCGGAGCCTCGCGCGGCGGGTTACAGGCGAGGCCCGCGAGATCGAAATTCAGTCCTTCGTTCACCATCTCTCCCAGTTTCTTGTGAACTCCGAAGTGACGACCTTCCTGGTGGGAGAATACGCCCAGGACGAAATTCGCGAGAATCCACTGTTCACCATGGTCGACAGCATCCTGTGGCTTTCACAGGTAACCGAGCGCAATTCCGTGGTGCGAAAACTTCAGGTTCTGAAATTGCGCGGCCAGGCATCCGTTCCGGGGCTCCATACCATCCGGATATCGAGCGATGGATTGCAGGCCTTCTCGCGCACCCTTGGGCTTGAGGCTGCGGCGGTGAGGCGGAAGTTGCGCGCGCGGATTTCCATGGGCATTCCCGAACTGGACAAAATGCTTGGCGGGGGAGTTTTGGAGGGGGATAGCGTCCTTGTTGCCGGACCCTCAGGCACCGGCAAGTCGGCGCTGGCTACGCAGTTTATCGGCGAAGGACTGCGGCGCGGCGAAGCAGGCGTTATCGCCGTCTTCGAAGAGCGGCCGGAAGGCTACGTCCACCGAGCTGATGCGTTCGGCCTTAACCTCGAGGCCGGGCAGACGGCAGGACAGCTTGAGATCCTCTACCTCCGGCCGCTCGATCTGTCAGTCGACGAGACAATGCTTGCTATTCTTGAGGCCACCAAGAGGGTGGGAGCCAAGCGCGTGGTTATCGATTCCCTCGTGGGCTTCGAAATGGCGCTGGCGCCGAGCTTCCGGCCTGATTTCCGGGAATCTCTTTACCGAATGATTGGAGCACTGACAGGCGCAGGAATTACAGTTCTCAGCACCGTAGAAGTGGAAGACAACTTCACTTCACTTCAGTTCAGTCACTACGCGGTATCATTCCTCACCGACGACATCATCCGGCTACGATATGTGGAAATTGACGGGCAGCTCCGGAAAACGATTGTCGTCATCAAGATGCGGGGCGGCAATCACAGCAAAGACATCCGCGAGTATATCATCAATGACCAGGGGGTTGTGGTCATCAATCCGAGAAGCACGGATTACAGCCAGCTATGCACTGGCCTGCCGATAAGAACAGGACCGCGTAGGCTACAGGAGGATGAGGCTCCACCCGAGCCAAAGGCGAAGGAGTAATGCCGACGCCAAGTGTTACCGGACTGAATACAACCCCACTGCTCGACGGTGTAACAATCTCTTTTGATCATGCACCCTGGGCCGTAGTGGTACAGCCTGCGAAGGAATACATCGTACATTACGCCAATTCCCGTTTTTGCGACTTACTGAGCAGACCGCCAGACCAAGTGGTTGGCCGAAGTCTCAAGAGCCTGCTCCCTCCAGCCGACAAATGCTTGGGGCTTCTGGATAGGGTGTTTCAATCTGGCAGATCTGCGATCTTCGTAGTGGAAGCAAGCACTGCTCCATTCCCTCTTTTGTATTCCTATACTTTGTGGCCGGTCGTGGTCGACGGCATGACAACTGGCGTAATGATACAGGTGAATGAAACCGGACCTCTCCACGAAGCAAGACAGGAGGTCAACCAAGCCCTTCTCATTGGCGCACTACATCAAGATGAGTTGATTGAAGCTACCGAGGCAGAGAACGACCGGCTGAAGACGGAGATTCTCCAACGCACACAGGAGAAGTATATTGCCCGGATGCTGACCAGCGAACTGAGTCATCGGGTTAAGAACAACCTATCGATGGTGTCCGCACTGATCGCCAACGAGATCAAACGCATGCCGGAACCATGGGCACAGGGCTACCGGGCCATGCAGAACCGCATCATGGCCATCGCCTATCTTTACGACTTAATGTCGCAAGGCGACCGACACCGCACCGTCGATCTGTCAATCTATCTGCGAGAAATTGCCAAGGGGCTGTCAGAGAGCATTCTCGACAGTCTCAGCGGCATTCGTATAGTGGTCGAAGCGGAACCGGTTGAGATCAGCTCCGAACGAGCCGCAACGTTTGGGCTTCTTGTCAACGAGCTCTGCACGAATGCGGTCAAATATGCCTTTCCAGATGACATCGGACTCATCTCACTTTCCGTTCGAGGGATCGGAAGCGAGATCGAGCTCAGGATTTCTGACGACGGGATCGGAATGCAGGAACAGAGCAAAGACCACAATTCAGGAAAGCACGGCTCAGATTATGTTGCGATTTTTGTGAACCAGCTCGAGGGTGTTCTCACGCAATCAACAGATCAAGGCCGTGGAACAACTTTCACCATTCGATTTCCCGCCAATCCGATGATGATATCTCCAGAGCGTGGGCCTTAGCCAAGCGAGCATTGGTCTTGGTGCTGAACAACAAAATTCCTGTGTTTAGGCTCCGACTTCTTTTTCACCATCCGTAGCCGCCGTGATGCGATTACCGCCTTGTTGGGCGATAGTATGCAGTTTGGACTTGATCATGACGAGGATCAGGGGATTGGCCCCTGCGTCATGCTTCCTGATGCGACGTCAGGTCTTGAAAGCCTCGACTTGAACAGGGCGCAGGTGGCGCCCGCGCGCAGATCAGCACCGGGAATCGAGCCACTGCCACAGTACAGACGCATGGAACCGTTCTGCGGGATAGGGGTTAATGTTTATGGACGGAGCTTGTGCGCTGCCGCGATGCGTCGTGGCGAGGAGAATGTCGTGCCAAGGCCTGAACTCGAGAATACCAAGCCGGTAAATGGCTTGCCGGCCTGCTCGCAGACCGAGCATCAGATCTTGCATCATGTGGTGGCGTGTGTTGATTCATCATCGTATGCGGATGCGGTTCTATCCCATGCCGCAGCAGTTGCCACCGCTACGCGGGCAAGGATGACCGTACTGGGTATCCTTGAGTCTTCTAAAGCACAGTCTCCCCCGGATCCCGTAGAGTGGACACTCCGTCATCGTGATCTCGAGGCCGAGTTGCGCCAGCGCGCAGCCCGGTTTGATGATCTTCACCCAGGCACAGCGATCGCCGACGGAGCAGCTGCAGAGCGGATCTGCGACTGGGTGCGGACGAATGGAGCCGATCTCACTGTGTTGGGCCGATGTGGCGAGCGCAGCGGGCGTTTCGCCGGGCTGGGCGGCACAGCACGCCGCGTGGCTGAAGTAGTGAATGGCTCGCTGCTGATCGTGCCGCCCTCCCAGAACGGCGAGAAACCGGTGCGATATCGCAAGGTGATGATACCACTCGATGGATCGTCGCGATCCGAATCCGCCTTGCCGCTTGGCTTCGGAATCGCAGCTGCCCACAACGCCGAAATCGTGCTGGTACATGCTGCCCCGAATGTTGACCTTACCGAAGCCAGCCCGCCAGAAGCGGAGACAATCGCGTTACGCGACCGGTTGCGCCGACGCAATGAGCGGGCGGGCGAGCGATATCTCAAGCGGGTGCAGTCACGGCTACCCCGGAGTCCAGCAACGCGAATCCGAATCCTGCCAAGCGGTGATCCCCGTCATGGGCTCGCACGCGCGGCAACAGACGAACGTGCTGACCTTATGGTCCTTTCCTTTACCGGTCAGAGCGGACACCCGGACATGGCTGTCGGAAGCGTCGCGGAATACCTGATCAACCACATGGATATGCCCATTCTACTCGTAAGAGAACACGAGGGGATCCCTCCATTGACTCAAAGAACATCTGGCGAGGACACCGCCGTGAGGCTGCCGAGCCGGGCATTGATGTGACACAGGCGGGAGCCCCGGACAGCACATATGGGCTTGCCGCGACTGTAATCCGGGCTCGTCATGGCATCGACAAGGGTAAGCCCGAACCAGCGTCGGCATGGCGGAAGCTCTCGGCAATGCCACAATGGCTCAATCGCGCATGCAGCGCCTGCGCTGATCCTCCGCCACATGCGGAAAAGGCGTCGGAATGGCTACTCGACAACGAGTTTCAGGTGCGGCGCGCCATCCGGCAGGTGCATGAGGACCTCCCGGCTGCCTTCTATTATCGGCTCCCCCGGCTTGCAGCGCCGGAATACGGTGGCATGCCCCGCGCAATGGCTCTGGCGCAGGGCATGCTTGATGCGGGCCACATGCAAGTCAGCCTTGCCGGCACAGTAGAGTTCGTCCAGGCCTATCAGCAGGACGGGCCGCTCAAGATTGCCGAGCTCTGGGCGTTTCCAGCCCTGTTGCGGCTCGCCTGTCTTGAGACGCTGATCCACTCCTTTTCCAAGCTCTTGCCTGACCTGACACCGCCCTTTGCGCCGACACCCCGGCTCACGCCTCATGAATCACTCGACCCCACGGAAAGTGTATCGCGCGCGATTTCAGCCCTGCTTGCTGTGTCGAACACCTCGTGGAAGTCGTTCTTCGAACAGGTGAGCCGGGTGGAGAAGATCCTGCGCGAGGATCCTGCCGGCGTCTATCCGGCCATGGATTTTGAAACCCGGGACCGTTACCGCCGGGCTGTCGAAGAGATCGCGGACGGCAGCCTGGTGGCCGAGTGGGATGTCTCGGAGGCGGTGTTGGCGCTGGCGCGCGCGCATGCTGGCGCGCGCCGCCTTGGCCACGTCGGTTGCTGGCTCATTGCCGAGGGGCGGCCGGAACTTGAGCGAAAGGTTGGCTTCCGGACGCACTGGAGCGGCCTGCTGCGCAGGTGGTTCGCCACTCATCCAGGCCGCAGCTATGCCGTGATGCTGGCGGCATTCGCCATCTTCGCACTGATCATTCCTGTGGGGATGCTTGTCACCCACGACGCCAGCCTCCCGGTATGGGTGGCGGGGCTGGTGCTGTCTCTCGCACCCGCCATGATCATCAGTGTCGCGTTCACGCACTGGATAGTCACGCGGCTCGTTACCCCCCGGGTGCTTCCGAAACTCGATGTGGAACAGGGGCTCAGTACCGGCTGCGACGCAGCCTTGGTGATGCCGGTGATCCTGCGCCAGGCAGCTGAGGTCGGACCGCTCCTTGAGCGGCTTGAGACGCATTGGTTGTCGAACCCGGATCCGCTCCTGCGCATGGCATTACTGAGTGACCTCGCCGACGCCGACAAAGAACACATGCCGGACGACGCGCCAATCGAGGCTGCCCTGATCGAGGGGGTGCGCCGCCTGAACAGGCGTTACGCCGAGGATGCACCCTTCCTGCTCCTCCACCGCAGGCGCCGCTGGAACCCTGCCGAACACCGCTGGATGGGTTGGGAACGCAAACGCGGCAAGCTCGAGGAGTTGAGCGGTTTCATCCTCGGCCATGCGGCTGAGGCCTTTCCCGTGCGCGAAGGCGATATCGGGGGCTTGTGCCGGGCACGCTTCGTTGTCACGCTTGATGCCGACACCACGGCACCCCCCAACAGCATCGGCCGTCTCTTGGGGGTGCTGGCCCATCCGCTGAACCGCGTTGAGTTCGATCCGGTGACGGGCAGGCCTAGCCGCGGCTATACCTTCATCCAACCTCGGATCGAGATCCTGCCAAACGCTGGCGAGGGCTCCCTGTTCACGCGTCTCTATACAGGAGACACGGCAATTGACATCTACAGCCGCGCTGTTTCGGACGTCTACCAGGACCTGTTCGGCGAGGGAATATTCACCGGAAAGGGAGCCTTCGACGTCGCTGCCTTCCACCGGTGCCTGCACGACTGTGTACCGGAGAACGCGATCGTCAGCCACGATCTCTTCGAGGGGCTTCATGGGCGTGCAGCCCTTGCAAGTGACATCGTCCTCTATGAAGACTTCCCAACCAATTACCTCGCTTATGCCCGGCGCTCCTTCCGCTGGATTCGCGGCGACTGGCAACTCACACCGTGGCTCGGCAAAACACCTCCATGCCGGGGCGGCACGCGCCGCCCCACCCTGCTATCAACCCTTGATCGCTGGAAGATCCTCGACAATCTTCGTCGCAGTCTCATCCCCCCCGCACTTGTCGCCTTCGCGGTGACGGGCTGGCTAGCGCTGCCGGAACGGACCTTGACCTGGACGCTGCTGACAGTCGCAGCACCGGGGGCTTATCTCTTCACCGACCTCATTTCCGGCCTCTCGCGCGGGCGGAGGCGAGGTGCCGCACGGAGCACGCTGCGCCAACTGGCGGATCACGCCGGACGCTGGCTACTGGCAGTCATATTTCTCGCCTACGAAGCCGCGATTTCGGTCGAGGCTATCACCCGAACTCTGCATCGCGTGTACGTCTCACGGCGCCACCTGCTGGAGTGGACATCCGCCGCGCATTCGGCAACGGAGATTTCGCAGACGCGGCTGGGAACCTGGCGGGAAATGGCAGCAGCACCCATCATCGCCGCTGCGATCGCCATTCTGATGGTCACGGTCGATCCCGCCGCCCTGCCCGGCGCTGGGCCGCTGCTCCTCCTGTGGTTCGCCTCGCCGGAAATCGCTCGATTCATCAGCAAGAAACGGGTGAGCGTGACAGACACGCTGCGACCTGAAGATCGGCTTTACCTGCGCCGCATCGCGCGCCGCACATGGCTCTTCTTTGAAACATTTGCAGGTCCAGACGACAACTGGCTCCCACCTGACAACTATCAGGCCAGCCCACACGAGGAGATCGCACACCGCTCCTCACCCACCAATGTCGGCATGTTTTTCCTGTCGTCGCTGACGGCGTGGGACCTGGGTCACATCGGCCTTCGCGATTTGTCGGCGCGTGTAACCGCAGCTCTGGATTCTCTCGACCGGCTGGAAAGCCATGCCGGCCATACGGTCAACTGGTTCGACACGAAAACGCTCAAGTCCCTTGCACCACGATATATCTCCACGGTGGACAGCGGCAATCTGGCCGTGAGCCTGCTGACACTCGGCGTAGGCTGCCGGGAGGCCGCGACAGGCCCACTGTTGTCTCCCGCACTCTGGGACGGATTGGCCGATGCGCTTCACATGCTTCGTGAAGGGTTTCATGGCCTGCCCGAGGCCGAGCGAAGTGCAATCGGCGCTTTGATCGACGACATTGCCGGCCGGATTCCCGCCATTCGAAGTGACCCCATGACATGGCGTTCAGCGCTTGAGGAAATCACCACCGGAAAGTTCCGGCAGGTTCAGGTGCTCGTCGCCAAGGCGTTCTCATCGGCCGTCAAAGGGCCCTCACACGAGATCTTCATTTGGCTGGACCGTACCGACCACCACCTCCTCAGCATGCGGCGGGATCTCGACACACTCCAACCCTGGATCAAACTGATTGACGCTCCGCCGGCGGGGCTCGATGGGCTTGAGGAATTACTGAGGGCGCTGCCATCGCCGGATACGCGAATGGCGCAGATGTCCGATCACATTGGCCGAGCGCGTGCGGCTTGTTCCAGGCTTGCCGCAGCGGAGCCGGAGAGCCTGGCCTGGGTTTCGAAAGTGATGGCGGCGCTCGACCACGCGGACACCGCCTACCGTGAGCTTTCCGACAGCCTCGAGCAGTGCGCTCTCCGCGGGGAGGCGCGCGCCTTTGGCATGGATTTCCGGTCACTCTACGATGTGGAAACCAAAACCTTCTTCATCGGCCACAATCTCGACTCCAACCGCCTCGACCAGCACCACTACGACCTGTTGGCAAGCGAAGCCCGGCTGGCCAGCTATTTCGCAATTGCCAAGCGTGACGTGCCCCTCGAACACTGGTTCCACTTAGGGCGCCCAATCACACGGGCGGCCGGCTCACTGACCACGCTGTCATGGAATGGGTCGATGTTCGAATATCTCATGCCGGCCCTGCTGCTGCGCAGTGACGCGGGCCGGCTTCTGGGGCAGAGCGAGCGCGCGGCTGTCGTTACACAGCAGCGCTATGGCGATAAGTTCGGACTGCCCTGGGGAATATCGGAATCGGGCTACGCCGCACGCGATGCCGCGCATCGCTACCAGTATCAAGCCTTCGGGGTCCCAGGCCTCGGCCTCAAGCGCGGACTGGCGGAGGACTACGTCATCGCGCCCTATGCGAGCGCACTGGCGCTGGCCGTGGCGCCGCAGTCTGCCATTGCCAACCTTCGCCAACTGGACAAGCTCGGCCTGCGCGACCGATATGGCTTCTTCGAGGCTGCTGATTTCACACCCGACCGTCGGCCGGCAAGCGGTGGTTTCACGCCAGTGCGGTCCTACATGGCTCACCACCAGGGCATGATTTCGGCCGCCATCGGAAACGCGCTCAACGACAACATCCTGATCAACAGGTTTGGCCGCGAGCCGCGCATGCACGCGACCGAGCTTCTGCTGCAGGAGCGTGTACCTTGGGAGTTTCCACCCGAGCAGGCAACCGAGGACGAGTCCACGGCGCCAGACCTCGCGCGCACGCCAACACCTGCAGTCAATGGTTGGACGGCACAGGACCAGCAAGGCTCCCAATTCCACGTCATCGGCAACGGAAGTCTCACCTCCTGGATCACTCACACTGGAGGTGGCGCACTGTGGTGGCGGGGCCAGGCACTCACCCGCTGGACCGGCGGCGACGTGAGCCGCGCCGGTGACGCGCGCATTTATGTCAGTGAGCGCGACAGCGGAATGGTAAGGTCACTTGGCGGTCATGGAACGGGGGAAACATCTGAGACAACGTTTCATGCCCACAAGATCGAATTCCACGAGCGCGCGGAGGGCCTGTCGATAAGCCTGGAGATCGCGATTGGGCCGGGCGACGATGTCGAAATACGGCGGGTCACGCTCTCCAATGAAAGTGACCGCACCCGCGAGATAGACGTGACAAGCTATGCGGAAGTTGTGCTTGCGCCTGCTCTCGCGCATGAGCGGCACCCCGCCTTCAGCAAGCTGTTTGTTCACAGTGAGCGGCTTGATGAACAAAATGCCCTGATCTTCAAGCGCCGCCCGAGACGGCCCGCCGACAGCCCACCGGTCCTCATTCAGAGCCTTCTCCAAGGGGATCCCTCGGTAACGCCCGCAGGTTTCGAGACAGACCGCCGGAGGTTCCTCGGCCGACACGGCAACTGCGAACGGCCGCCAGGCGCGGTGGAACCGCTGCACGGCGATGCCGGATGGACGCTTGATCCAGTCATGGCTTTACGTGCGCATGTTGTCCTCGCGCCCGGGGCGCGGGCGCAAGTCGATTTTGTGACTGTTGCGGCCGGATCGCGCGAGTCAGCGCTTGAGATCGCAGAGCGCTATGCAACGCCACCAGCACTCGACTGGGCGATGGAGGACGCGCTGCGATCTGCGGCACTCGAAGCCCGCCGCCTCGGGCTCGACTCCCGCGCAATTGCGGAAGCGCAGGCCCTCTGCCGCGATTTGATTTTTCCCCGCAAGCCGCCACTGGCCTTGGGGCCAGTGGAGGACACGGTCCTTCCTGCACAGCCGCAACTCTGGACCATGGGGTTATCCGGCGATCTGCCGATCATTCTGGTGCGGGTGGCCGACAACGCGCATGCACAGCTTCTGCCAGTCATCATTCGCGCCCACCAGTGGTGGAGGAGGCGCGGCCTTCGCACTGATCTGGCAATCCTGCAGGAGGGTGCTTCCGGCTATCAGGAGCCACTCCGAGATATGCTGATTGCCGCCCTTCGCGATGCGGAGGTGCAAGAGGGCTTGGGCGGACCGGGAGGCATTCATCTCCTGGCCGCGGATCGGTTCGGGTCAGCCGAGCGCCGAACGCTCGAGGCAACGGCCCGGATATCATTGGACGGAGCCGCCATATCTCTGGCGGAGGCGATGACATCGCCGCAGCCCGGGAGCGCGGTGCTGCCCACTTTCCAACCGGTGGGCCCGCCCGTGCCCGAGCCTCCGCCGGTTACACCGCTTGCCCGCCCAGAAGGACTCGGCTTCGATAATTCGCTTGGTGGTTTTACGCCGGCAGAGGGCGACTATCTGATCCATCTGGAAAGCGGGCAGATGACGCCGGTGCCGTGGTGCAATGTTCTGGCCAATGAGAGCTTTGGCACCATTGTCTCCGAGGCGGGACTGGGCTTCACCTGGTCCATCAACAGCGGGGAGCATCGCCTAACGCCTTGGTCGAACGATACTGTACTCGATCCACAGTCGGAGGCGCTTTATCTGCGAGACGAGGAAACGGCGCGAATCTGGACGCCCACCCCTTTGCCAGCCGGCGGCACGGCAACATGCCAGATCCGCCATCGAGCTGGCGTCACGACCTGGAACAGCAATGACAACGGCATCGAGCAGTGCCTCACTGTCCTCGTCCCTCCGGATGCGCCCGTAAAGCTGGCACTGTTGAGTCTGTCCAATCCCGGAAACCGAGACCGCCGCTTCACCGTAACTTATTATGCTGAGTGGCTGCTTGGCGCGATGAAGAGCACCGCGCGGCCCCATGTGGTGTGCGGTTTCGATTTCGACAGCCGGGCGCTGATCGCACGCAACGGCTGGAACCCGGAATTTGAAGGCCGCACTGCGTTTCTGGCCTCCAGCCGACCGCCGCACAGCCTGACCTGTGACCGCGCAACGTTTCTCGGCCGGCAAGGTGATCAGGCCCGGCCAGCGGGCCTCACAGCCTGGGGTCTCGATGGCGCACTCAATAACGTCGCCGATCCATGCGCAGCGTTTCAGGTTCACGTTGATCTCGCCGCCCGCGCAACGCAAGAGGTCGTCTTCGTGCTTGGCGAAGGGGCGACACCTGTTGATGCAGCGCGCCTCGCCGTGCATTGGACGCGCATCGACATGGTCAGGCAGGCGCTCGTCGAAAATGATTCTGTCTGGTCGCGACGCCTTGATGCCGTAAGTGTCACCACACCGGACCCGGCATTCAACCTGATGGTCAATCGCTGGCTCCTAAACCAGACCTATGCGTCGCGGATTTTTGCCCGCGCAGGATTTCAGCAGGCAAGCGGCGCCTTCGGATTCCGCGACCAGCTACAGGATATGCTGGCGCTTCTGTTTTCCGAGCCGCAACGCTTGCGCGCCCATATTCTGGAGTGCGCATCGCGACAGTTCGAGGAAGGTGATGTCCTGCATTGGTGGCATCCTCCCCTGGGCCGCGGGGTACGGACACATTGCTCGGATGACTTGCTGTGGCTCGTCTATGCGACCGGCCGTTATGTCGAGGCAACCGGTGACATCTCAATCCTCCTCGAAGAGGTTGCCTTCCTGTCTGCCCCACCGCTGGGGGTGGAGGAAGAAGACCGTTATGCTCTTTTCACATCTGGCACGGAGCGTGCGACGCTGTTCGAACATTGCCGGCGCGCAATGGATCGCGGCGTCACAATGGGCGCACACGGTCTGCCTCTCATCGGCACGGGGGACTGGAACGATGGCATGGACCGCGTCGGCAGCGAGGGACGCGGCGAAAGCGTCTGGCTTGCCTGGTTCGCCGCAGTCTGTGCCGACATCTTTGCCGGACTTGCCCGCGATGTCAGCCGCAACGACCTCCATGGTATCTGGAAAGCCCGTGCAGAGGATTTGCGCCTTGCGGCTGACGGGGCAGGCTGGGACGGCGAATGGTATGTGCGGGCCTTCGCGGATGACGGCCTGAGTTGGGGCTCCAAAGACTCCGACGAATGTAAGATCGACAGCATATCCCAATCATGGGCCGCACTCGCCGGGGGTCCATCGTCCGAGAGAACCGCCATGGCTATGGCCGCAGCGACGAGACACTTGATCGACGATGATGCGCGGTTGGTGCGCCTGCTGACCCCACCCTTCGACCGAACCCCCCGCGACCCCGGCTATATCCGCGCTTATCCCCCAGGCGTTCGGGAAAATGGCGGCCAGTATACGCATGCGGCAGCGTGGCTGGGGCTGGCCCACGCGCGCTTGGGCAATGGTGATCTCGCCTATCGGATATTCGATCTGATCACCCCCATAAACCGCACCGCAAGCCACTCGGGGGTTCAGCTGTACAGGGGCGAACCCTATGTTATGCCGGGTGATGTGCGCGCCTCTGAGCCGGGTACAGGTCACGCCGGCTGGACCTGGTACACTGGGTCGGCAGGCTGGACGTGGCAACTCGCCGTCGAGGGCATTCTCGGCCTGAGCCTGCAGCACGGTGCGGTCAGGATCGCCCCCCGCCTTCCGAAACACTGGGGCGGTGCAGAGGTCAGGGTCAGGGGGCCAGAGGGGACTTTGCTAATTATAATCAGAGATAATAACAACATCGGCTCCGGTCTGGTTGAGCTTCTCGTGGATGGCCAACGGCTGGAGGGAGATAAAATCGAAATCCCGACGGGGGGAATTGAGATCCATGTCACAGCACTAATAAAGCCAATGGACACCGCGCGGATGGAAGATAAAGAGTGAGTCAATCCTATGTGCCGCGGACAGGATCTGTACAGCAACTTACGATCGCGTAAGGTAAATCGCCTGCAGTCAAGGATTCAACCCTGTTCAGGACTGCATCCCAGGGAGCCCTGCGTGTAGTAAGTAGCCTGACAGAACTACAAACCATAGATGTATGATGTATGAATTCACAGGAGGATCATACCCTCATATTAAACCGAGCATTTTCCTTCTTCTCTTCGTCCCCTTCTTCACCGGAGTCCGTCTGAACCTGTAGACAGCACAGAGGAACGTCAAAATCGATCAAATAGACGGTTAAATCCTGCTCCGAAACAAACCTCAGCACCAGGCCTTTGGGCAAAGATGGAAAATTCTTTAGTGCAGAGAAGGAACCTACGAGAGGTTCCAGCCATTATCTTTGCATGGAACACTAAATTTCCGCGTCTCATCAAGTGACACTATGCCAGATAGACAGCTTGATGAATAGGAATCCGAAAAGACGACGGGTGATTTTGATGATGTTACTGACGCCCTTGATGATGCCAGAACCAAGGAGTTTGGCTCTGTGTCGATAGGTACCATTCTACTGATCATTCTTGTGATATTCTTGCTCGGCGGCTTCAGTGGATTTCGCGGTGGTCCAGGATACGGCTTCGGTCACGGACTGAACGGGGCGATCGGTATTGCGCTCCTTGTTGTACTTATCTTGGTATTGCTAGGCCGGCTCTGACTTCAGGTTGCAATACGGCGTCAGATCATCGTCTCACTGCCGCAACTCCAGTTCGGCTGTAGAAATATTTAAGACGACAACATTGTCGGAAACCTCATTGAGGGTAGATTTTCATCGGTCCAAGCAGATTACGACGAGTGTCATTGTGGAAAGTTCAATGGATTGGAACCTGATAGAAGGTAACTGGAAGCAAATCAAAGGAAGCGTCAAAGAGCGGTGGGGAAAGCTGACCGACGATGACCTTGAGTTGATCAATGGACGTCGTGAGCAACTTGAAGGAAAGATACAGAAACATTATGGGCTTGCCCGGGAAAATATTCGTAAGGATATTGAAGCATGGTTGAGCGAACAGACATGGTAATTTTCATACCAGACTGACGGACTTTTTCATGGCCTACGAATTCGCAATCCCCAAAAACACGTGCCTACAGCGATCATCATAGTTTCGCATGGTCCGGATCTAGAAATATGCTGAATGCTGAGTAACATGGAGAAAGTGACATGGGAAGCAATGAAGCCGATGAGGGCTTGAACATAGCCAGCACCCATATCGGCCAGAGCGTGGATAAACTCCGCACTGATATTGCCATATTGACCGAGACGGTGGCGCGCCTTGCATCCGAAGGAGCCGACAGCGCTAGGTCTCAATTTCGTGACTCGGCAGGCCGCATGGTTCGTGGCGCGAATTCGGCTGGTGCGCAGCTCTATAAGGATGCCACTGCTGTAGGGCGGGATGCCGCAACGACAGCCCACATCGCTACAACTGAAATCGAATCCCATATAGCTCGTAATCCGATGGCCACCGTTCTCATCGTACTTGGGGTCGGCTTTGCTATTGGTGCCATGAGCCGCCGTAGGATGTGACTCCGCCACTGCTTCTCAGTCATCTTGCAGTTTTAAAAAAGTTTCGTCATTAGACGATTTGGACGATTGGGTGCGTGATCGATGGGGGAATCCATTGATACGCCTCGGGATTGTGATCCACCCCCATTGAAGTGGTCCGACTTGAAGTATGTCTTATGGCATCAAGG
>CAYMQH010000070.1:0-16682 GCA_964392525.1 uncultured Aestuariivirga sp. | reverse complement strand
GGCATGACGCATTTCGTCAACCCCACCGAGATCGATGGTGATCTTGTTCCCCACCTCGTCAACATGACGAAACGCGGCGCGGACCAGATCGGCGGCGCTGACTATACGTTCGACTGCACCGGCAACGTGAAGGTGATGCGCATGGCGCTGGAAGCCTCGCACCGCGGCTGGGGACAGTCGATCATCATTGGTGTGGCCGCTGCGGGCCAGGAAATCTCCACGCGGCCCTTCCAGCTCGTCACCGGGCGCCAGTGGAAGGGCACGGCGTTCGGCGGCGCGAGGGGCCGCACGGATGTTCCAAAGATCGTCGACTGGTACATGGCGGGCAAGATCGAGATCGACCCGATGATCACCCACACGCTGCCGCTCGAAGACATCAACACGGCCTTCGACCTCATGCATGAGGGCAAGTCGATCCGCTCCGTCATCGTGTTCTGATCATGGCGCTCGAGACCAAGTCCATCTGGAAGTCCCATGGCGGCATGCAGGGCGTCTACACCCACGCCTCCGAGTGCTGCGCCTGCCCGATGACCTTCGCGGTGTTCGTGCCGGAACATGCCGAAGGCCAGAAGCTGCCGGTGCTGTGGTATCTCTCCGGCCTCACCTGCACCCATGCGAATGTCATGGAGAAGGGTGAATACCGCAAGGCCGCTGCGGAACACGGCGTCATCATCGTGTGTCCGGACACCAGCCCGCGCGGCGAGGGTGTTGCCGATGATCCGCAAAGCTGGAAGCTTGGCTGCGGCGCAGGCTTCTACGTCGATGCGACAGAGCAGCCGTGGGCCTCGCACTACCGGATGTACAGCTATGTCACGTCAGAACTGCCTGCCGTGATCGCGGCGCACTTCCCAATGGCGGACATGGCACGCCAGTCGGTGTTCGGCCATTCCATGGGCGGGCATGGTGCGCTGATCGCGGCGCTGAAGACGAAAGGCCGCTACCGCAGCTGTTCCGCATTTGCGCCCATCACCCACCCGATGACAGCGGAATGGTCGCGCGGAGCCTTCAGCACATATCTGGGGGTGGATGAGACTGTCTGGCGTTCCTATGATGCTGTGGCACTTATCGAGGATGGTGCGCGCCTGCCAGAGTTGCTGGTGGACCAGGGCACGGCCGATTCCTTCCTGCAGGATGGGCTGCGGCCATGGCATCTGGCGGAGGCCTGCGCGGCGGGGGGCATTGCGCTGACACTGCGCATGCAGGAGGGCTATGACCACTCCTATTATTTCATCTCGACCTTCATGACCGATCACATCGCCTGGCACGCGACGCGGTTGAAGGCCTGAGGGCCGCCCAAGCCCCTATCTGCCGCCATTGCGTGCAGCCAAACTGAAGAGGTTCACGCTCTGTGGCAATCCACGGCTGCGAACACGCTGGCTGGCCTGGCCCCGGGCGACGCCCCAAGATGCTTGAAATTTCCTTCTTTTCCAGTGGCTTATCCAGCTCTGAGCAAGGCTGGCCGCCTAGTCATCAGCGATGACCGCCCGCCAGTCGATGGTGCCAGAAATGGAAAATCTTTGGCACCATAAGTTGCAGAGCGTTTTTGGCAATTTAAAACGTTTGGGTTGTGTTTTAGTTTTAATGAAATTGATCACGGGTGGATGCATATGCGACCAACTCTCTCGGATGTAGCGAAACTGGCCGGGGTGTCCGTGGCGACCGCTTCACGGGCGCTCAGCAACCCGGACCTTGTGGCGGACGGCACGCGCCGCGCGGTGCGGGACGCCGCGAGTTCCTGTGGCTACAAGATCAACCTGGTCGCCCGGTCGTTACGCATCCAGCGCACCAATACGCTGCTCCTGCTGGTTCCCTGCATCGACAATCCCTTCTATCCCGCCATGGTGCGCAGCGTTGAAGAGACCGCCCTTGCCGCTGGCTATTCCATCATCGTCGGCTTCACCTCCAAGACCGAGCGTGGCCGCGAGGCCTATGGCGACCTGATGACCGCCGGCCGCGTGGATGGGCTTCTGGTAGCCGATGGCGGCACGGGGGTTGAGCAATTCACCGGCGAACGGCCCGATGTGCCGGTGGTCCAGATGCTGGATCCGATCTATGCACCTCCGGTTCCGATCGTGCGGGTGGATGACAAACTGATCGGAGAACTGGCGGTTCGCCACCTCGCGAGCATGGGCCACAGCAGGATTGCACACATCTCGGGCGCGCCGAATTCCGTTTCGGCAGCGGAACGGCAGGCCGGATATGTTTCGGCCATGGGACGAAACGGCCTGACCGTGGACAATGACCTGATCAAATGCGGCCATTCCCGCCGCGATGGGGCGGCCGAAGCCATGAAGCAGCTTCTGGGGCTCGCGGCGCCCCCGACGGCCGTATTCTGCGCAAGTGACTCCATGGCTTGCGCCGCCATGGACGTTTGCCGGGACCGAGGCATCCACGTTCCGGGCGACATTTCCTTTGTGGGGGCAGACAATACCGTGGACGGCCAGTTCGCCTTCCCCGCTGTCAGCACGGTTGACGTGCCGCGCGCCGACATCGGCCTGCGCGCCGCGGAGAAGCTGATCGGGATGATCCGAGGTCAGCCGGACATCCCACAGGAAACAATCCTGCCGGTGGAAGTCCGGCGGCGGGCAAGCTGCGCACCCGCCCGGGGCGCTGCGGTTGCCGCCGCCTGAGCCGGGTCACTTCTCGTAATACTGGCTCACCAGCCGGTCGAGCAGGCGCACACCCCAGCCGGGCCCCCAGCTTGGGTTGATGGCGCTGCGCGGCGCATCCATCGCGGTGCCGGCCACATCGAGATGCGCCCAGGGCACATTGTTGACGAAGCGCTGCAGGAACTGTGCAGCAGTGATCGCACCCGCATGACGGCCGCCGGTGTTCTTAACATCGGCCACATCATGATCGATGATCCGGTCATATTCGGCACTGAGCGGCATGCGCCACACTTTCTCGCCTGTGGCGTAACCCGCTTCAGACAGGCGCTGGGCCAGTTCGTCATCATTGGAGAACAGGCCGGCATGCTCCTTGCCGAGTGCTACCAGAATGGCGCCCGTCAGCGTCGCGAGGTCGACCATGAACCGCGGCTTGAAACGGTCCTGAATGTACCAGAGCACATCGGCCAGCACGAGGCGGCCTTCGGCATCCGTGTTGAGCACCGCGATGGTCTGGCCCGACATGGAAGTGACCACGTCACCCGGACGCTGTGCCTTGCCATCCGGCATGTTCTCCACCATGCCGATGGCGCCGACTACATTCACCTTGGCCTTGCGCTTGGCGAGCGCCATCATCAGACCCGCGACGCAAGCGGCACCGCCCATGTCGCCCTTCATGTCTTCCATGCCTGCCGCGGGCTTGATGGATATGCCGCCGGTATCGAAGGTGACGCCCTTGCCGATAAAGGCGATCGGGGCTTCCTTCGGCTTGCCGCCCTGCCATTCCATGACCACCATGCGGGCTTCATGCGCGGAGCCCTGAGCCACGCCGAGCAGGGCATTCATGCCGAGTTTCTTCATCTGGGCCGGGGTCATGACCGACACCTTGAGGCCCAGCTTCGCAAGGTGGCGCATGCGCTCGGCGAATTCGACCGGGTGGAGGTGGTTCGGAGGCTCGTTCACGAGATCGCGCGCCAGATGTACGCCATCCGCCACCGCCTCATGAGCCACAAAACGCTGCCGCGCGCCCTTGGCATCCGCCGTCAGGACCGTCACGTCCTTCACGGCCTTGCTCTCCGGCTTCTTCGACTTGTAGCGGGTGAAGCTGTAGGTCCTGAGCGAAACACCAGACGCGATGAGTGCTGCGACTTCCCCAGCGGCGAGGCCTGCGGCCTCCGCATCCGCGGCGATGACCGCCGTCTCGGCCTTGAGGGAGTGCAGCATGCCGGCGATGGCGCCGCCCAACATTTCAAGCTCGAGCGGCTTGAGCGCCTTGGGGGCACCCAGCCCGAACAGTACGGCACGGGCAAGGCCAGCCCCCGGTGCCACGACGTCCAGCGTCGTGTCGCGCCGGCCGTTGAAGCCCCCAGCCTTCATGGCCCGGCTGATATGGCCTTGCGTCCGCCGGTCCAGTTCCGCCGCCAGCCCGGAGAGTGCCCCGCCTTCGGGGCAAAGCAGGAAGAGGACGCCGGATTTCGGCAGCGACGGGGACACAAAGTTGATTTTCATGGAATGGCCTTCAGGGAAACGGAGGGCTATCCCTTAGCCGGTTTCTTCCGGCTTGGAAACGGACCATCCCTGCGCGCCCGGCCGGAGCGCCGCATTAACCAAGGGTTTCCCACGCCAAGGACCATCCGGGCGACTGTGTGCGGAAAGGTGAAGACGGGGCTTCACGGCTCTCCGGAAAGCCGTTAAGACTTCCCACCGTGTCGCGTGAGTTCGGAAACAGGTGAAATCTCTTCGTTTCAACCTTCGCATGTTGAAGCGGCCGGTTATGCAGTGTTGCATTCTGGCATTGCTGGCGGCTGTGGGCATGGAACTTCCGGTTTCGGGTTCGCACGCCCGGATCGCCGATGCGCCGGACTTCGTGGCACCGGAAGACACGCCGGTTCCCAAGGGAACCAGGGTCGATGTGGTGGCCGATCGTCTGACCTATGACGAAAAGACCGAGGTGGCCACCGCCACCGGCACCGTGCAACTGACCTATGGCCCCTATGTCCTGACTGCCACCAATGTGGCCTACAATATGAAGACCGGGGTGTTCAGCGCCAATGGCTCGGTGGTACTGCGCGAGCCCAACGGCAATGTGCTGGAAGCGGATTCGGCGGAGTTGACGGAAAGCTTCAAGGAAGGCTTCGCACAACATGTGAAGGCGCTCTTGACCAACGACGTGACGATCACGGCGCAATATGCCCAGCGCTATGCCGACGGCGTGATCGTCTACGAGAAGGCGACCTATACCGCCTGCAAGGACTGCGTCAGTGCCGGCGGAACCCCCGCCTGGCAGATCGTGGCGAAAGAAGCCAGGCATGATACCCGCGAACGCACGATCTATTACGACAATGCCCGCCTCGAAGTGGGCGGCGTGCCGGTATTCTGGACCCCTTATCTCGCCTATCCCGACCCGACGGTGAAGCGGCGCTCCGGCTTCCTGCTGCCTAACTTCAAGACAGGCGGTTACGGCTTCGGCGTGGTGACGCCCTATTTCTGGGACATCGCGCCCAACATGGACATGACCTTCTCGCCCATGTGGACAACCCAGCAAGGCGCGCTGGGTGATGTGGAGTTCCGCCACCGCCTCAACTCCGGCATCTATACGCTGCGCGGCTACGGCATCTATGAGCTTGACCCGGCGGACAGCAGAAAGGTGGAACGCCCATGGCGCGGCGCGGCGCGGACCACCGGCGCCTTCAGGATCAACGACAGCTGGAGCTGGGGCTGGGACGGCACCACGGTGAGCGACCGGAACTTCCTGTCCGAATATGACCTCGACAGCCGCAACATGCTGGCAAGCTATGTGCAGGCGACCGGCCTTTCGGACCGCAACTACACCAAGGCCCAGATGATCGGCTGGCAAACCCTGGTGAGACAGGAAGAGCAGACCGAAATGCCGATGGCCACGCCCTTCGTGACTGGCGACTACGTGCTGGGCCAGCCGGTGCTCGGCGGCGAGATGAGCTTTCAGTTCGACGCCTATTCGCTCGAGCGCAAGACATCCGTCGACGATCCGGAACGCGGGTTGATGCTCGGCACGCACCAGACCCATGCCGAGGCCTCCGCCGAGTGGCAGCGGCAGATGATCCAGAAATCGGGGCTGGTGGTAACCCCCTTCGCTCAGCTGCGTTCGGATTTCTTCATTTCGCACAATGTGCCGGATGCGGCCAAGGAGACCGACACCAATTTCTACGTCACGCCGACCGCGGGCCTCGACGCGCGCATGCCCTTCGTAGCCAGCCACGGTTCGCTGCAGAGCGTACTGACGCCGGTGGCACAGATCATCGCCTCGCCCTCCGAACAGATTGACCCCGCCAACGCCAATGAGGACGCAATCACCCTCAACTTCGACACCAGCAACCTTTTCCTGAGCGACCGCTTCACCGGCTATGACCGGCGCGAAGGCGGCGTCAGGGCCAATGCCGGGGTGAATTACACCCTGCTCGGCGCCAGCGGCGGCTTCCTCCGGGCCAGCTTCGGCGAGAGTTTCCACATCGCGGGCGAGAACAGCTTCACCGAAGGTTCCGGGCTTGAGGGCGTGGCTTCGAACCTGGTGGGTGCCGTAGCGCTGCATCTGACGCAGGGTGTCACGCTGGGGTATCAGGTGAGGGTCGAGGAGGATTTCTCGCAGATCAACACGCAGGAAGCGACGCTCGGCCTTACTTTGGGCGATTTTGTTGGCTCTTTAAGCTATGCTGATGTCAGGAAGGCCGAGGATTACGGCCGGCCCCAAGACGGCAAGCAGATCTGGGCAGATGCCCAGTACAACATTGACGAAGTGTGGTCGGTTTTCGGCGGGTTCCGCTACGATCTCGAGGAAAACAGCCTGATGGAGGACAAGATCGGCGTGGCCTTCGACTGCGATTGCATGAGGGTGGAGCTTGCCTACGCCATGTCGCGTGACGATGAGTTTGGCGTGAACAACGACGGGTATGACCACCGGGTGGAACTTGGCGTCGAACTCCGCACACTCGGTGCCATAGATGGTGAGTTCTCATTCTGATGAATGTGATCCGCAAGATTGCCGTGGCCGCGATGGCGGTTCCACTGATGTGCAGCCTGATGCTGGCGGCCCCGGGCCCGGCCCTGGCGGTTTCGCAAAGCATCATCGCGGTGGCCAATGATTCGCCCATCACCGAACTTGATCTCGAGCAGCACATTTATCTTCTCGAAATCCTCGATGAGACACCGAAGGGCGGCCTTACCAAGCAGCAGGCGCTGCAGGCCATGATCGATGATCAGGTCAAGATCACGGAAGCAAGGCGCCTCGGCATGATGCCGAGCGATTCAGATATCACCGACCGTATCAACCGCGCCGCCAAGGGCATGAAGCTGACGCGCAAGGAGTTGCTGGAAAAGCTGCAGGCGAGGGGCATCAGCGAGGCGACGTTCCGCCAGTTCCTTGCAGCGCAGATGGGTTTCAACCGCATCGTCACCGCCAAGTACCGCGAAGACGTGAAGGCAAGCGACGCCGACATCGAGGCCAAGACGGCCGAGATCAAGTCCAACGTGAATGCGCAGATGGCCAAGATCATGAACGATCCGCGCATGAAGCCGGTGACCGTCTACTCGCTGATGGAAATCTCGCTGCCCGTGGACGGCGGAGACATGATACTGATGCAGGCCCGCGCCATCGAAGCCCAGCAGATCGCCCAGCGCTTCAAGGGCTGCGATTCGGCCAAGGCAGCGGCAAAGGGCGTTTTCGACGTCAGGATCGGCAAGAAATTCGAAGCCGATGGTGCCAAGCTGCCCAAGGAGATGCGGGCGATCCTCGACAAGGCAGGGCCGGGCAGGGCCGTGGGGCCGATGCGCAGCAAGAACGGCATGCAGTTGATCGCCTTCTGCGGCACGCGCAAGCTGACCCCGCCCAAGCCCGACTTCACCATGCCATCGCGCGAGCAGATCGAGCGGCTGGTCATCAACGACAAGTATGACAAGCTCGAACAGGATTACCTGAACACGATCCGCGACAAGGTCTATGTCGAGTACCGCGACCCCAGCTACGCCCCGCAGTGACGGGCCATCGGCATGGCAGCGCGCCCCCTCATCCTGACCAGCGGCGAACCGGCCGGCATCGCGCCTGACATCACCGCCGGTGCCTGGGCGGCCCTCCGTGGCGATACGTCCTGCAGCTTCGCCCTGATCGGCGACAAGGACTATTGGCAGGCTCGCAACCCAGGCCTGGCGGTCAAGGCCATCGCCTCCCCCGCAGAGGCGGGCAAAGTCTTCCCCACCGCACTGCCCGTACTGCACCGGCCGCTGGCCGCACACCCCACGCCCGGCGAGACCGCACCCGCCACAGCGCCGCAGGTGATTGCCGCCATCGACGAGGCGGTGTCTCTCGCCATGGACGGTACGGCGGCGGGCATCGTCACCAATCCGATCCAGAAGGAAGCGCTCTATGCGGCGGGCTTCCGCCACCAGGGCCACACGGATTATCTGGCGCATCTTTCGGCCAGTCATGGGCACCCCGTACAGGAGGTGATGATGCTGGTTGCAGCGGATCTCCGCGCCATTCCCATCACCGTCCACATTCCGCTGAAGGATGTGCCGCAGGCGCTGACGCGCGAGGCGATCCTGTCGCAGGCGCAGGTGACGGCCCGCGACCTTAGCCGCTACTTCGGCATCGCAAGGCCACGACTGGCCTTCACCGGCCTCAACCCGCATGCGGGCGAGAACGGCACCATGGGCCGCGAGGAGATCGACACGATCAGGCCGGCACTCGCGGTCCTGCGCGAGGAAGGCTATGACGTGACGGGACCGCTTCCCGCCGACACGGCCTTTCACGCCGAAGCCCGCACCACCTATGATGCGATCCTCTGCATGTATCACGACCAGGCGCTGATACCGGTCAAGACGCTCGACTTCCATGGCGGGGTCAATGTGAGCCTTGGCCTTCCCTTCATCCGCACCTCGCCGGACCATGGCACGGCGCTCGCCATTGCGGGCAGCGGCACCGCCAACCCCAAGAGCCTTATTGCCGCGATCCGGCTCGCCGCGCGCATGGCGCAAGCCTGCGCATGACCGAAGACGGGCTGCCGCCACTGCGCGACGTCATCGCGCGCCATGACCTCGCCGCGAAAAAGGCGCTGGGGCAGAACTTCCTCTTCGACCTGAACCTGACCCGGCGCATCGCGCGCGCGGCAGGGCCTTTTGAGGATTGCACCGTCATCGAAGTGGGGCCAGGCCCGGGCGGCCTGACGCGCGCCCTGCTGATGGAAGGTGCTGCCCATCTCATCGCCATCGAGCGCGACGGCCGGGCCATCGCGGCGCTGGAAGAGATCGCCGCCGCCTATCCGGGGAAGCTCACGATCATCGCGGGAGATGCACTGCAGACGGACTACGCCGCGCTGGCTGCGGGCAGGCCGGTGAAGATCGTTGCCAACCTGCCCTACAATATCGCAACGCCGCTGCTGACCGGCTGGATTGGCGGTGACATCTGGCCGCCCTTCTTCCAGTCCCTCACCCTGATGTTTCAGAAGGAGGTGGCGGAGCGCATCGTGGCGAAGCCCGGCGGCAAGGATTACGGGCGGCTTTCGGTCTTGAGCCAATACCGTTGCGAAGCCAGAAAACTGTTCGACGTCAACCGTTCAGCCTTCACGCCGCCGCCCAAGGTTACGTCATCCATCGTACAGTTGTTCCCGCGCGGCAGACCTTCGCCGGACTGCCGCATTTCCACGCTGGAACGGGTCACGGCCTCGGCCTTCGGCCAGCGGCGCAAGATGCTGCGCGCCAGCCTGAAGACATTGGTGAATGATCCTGAGGCCCTGCTGGCGAAAGCCGGCATCAACCCGGAACTGCGGGCGGAACAGGTGCCGCCGGCGGGCTTTGCAACGCTGGCGGCGATCCTCGGCTGATCGGTCAGAGGGCATTCGTCAGTGAACGGACGAAAGACGAGAGGCCGACGCGCCGGCGCCGGCGCAGGCGCTCGGCCGTCAGGATCGCGTCGATCTCGGCGCTGGCCCGGTCGGCATTTTCATTGACAATCACATAGTCATATTCGGGCCAGTGGCTGATCTCGTCGGCCGCCTTCGCCATGCGCTTGGCAACCGTGGAGGCCGAATCCTGGGCGCGGCGGATCAGCCGCTCGCGCAGTTCATCCGCCGAAGGCGGCAGGATGAAGATGCGCACGAGGTCTTCTTCCATGACAGCGCCCAATTGCTGCGTGCCCTGCCAGTCGATGTCGAAGAGTACATCGCGGCCTTCCTGCAGCGCATCGGCCACCGGGCGCTTCGGCGTGCCGTAGAAATTGCCGAAAACCTCGGCGTATTCGAGCAGGTCACCGCGGTCGCGCAGGCGGGCGAACTCTTCATGCGTGATGAAGTGATAGTCCCTGCCATCCACTTCGCCGGGGCGCGGGGCGCGGGTGGTGACGGACACCGACATGGCGATGTTGGGATCGGAGGCGAGCAGCCTGCGCGCCAGCGTGGTCTTGCCCGCCCCCGAAGGCGAGGACATGACGAGCAAGAGGCCGCGGCGGGGAATGTCGGTCATGATTGGGCTCACTCGATGTTCTGGACCTGCTCGCGCATCTGGTCGATCACTGTCTTGAGATCGAGGCCGATCAGCGTGAGCGAACGGTCGGATGCCTTGGAGCACAGCGTGTTGGCCTCGCGGTTGAATTCCTGCGCGAGGAAATCGAACTTGCGGCCGATGGCGTCGCTGGAGGCGAGCAGCGCCATGGCGGCCTCGACATGGGAATCAAGCCGGTCGAGTTCTTCCTGGATATCGGCGCGGGTGGCTGCAAGCACCGCCTCCTGATGCAGCCGGTCGGGGTCGAGCCCGGCGCCGGTTTGCACAAGGCGTGCCACCTGTTCGGCAAGCCGCCCGCGGATAGCCTGCACCGAGCGGGCCGGGTTGAGGCGGGCCGCTTCGGCCAGTTCCGCCACCCGGCGGACCTGGGCGGCGAGAACCGCCTCGAGCCGCTCGCCCTCCGCGCGCCGCGCCGCGGCAAGGGATGCCATCGCCTCGCCCAAGCTCCGGAGCATCGCCGCATGGCGCTGCTCCACCACGGCCTCATCCTCCGGCACGGGCGTCACGTCCACGACACCGCGGATCGACAGCAGCACGTCGGCGCGCAGCGGTTCGCCCCCGATCCTGGCCCGCAAGGCTTCACCCGCCTCGACCAGCCGGTCGAGGACATCCTGGTTGAGGCGAACCGTCTCGCGCGCGATGTCACCGCTGATACTGAGCGAGACCTGAAGATTTCCGCGCTTGAAGGCCTGGGCGGCAGCCGCCCGGACCGGCCCTTCGAGGGCCTCAAAACCGGGCGGCAGGCGCAGGCGCACATCGAGCGCCTTGCCGTTCACGCTCTTGATCTCCCATTGCCAGAAAAGACCTTGGGCGCCGCCCGAGGCGCGGGCAAATCCTGTCATGCTGGAAATGGGCATGTGGCGTTCCGGAAAAGATGAATCAGGCCGCCACGTTTAAAGCAGGAGAGGCCCGGTTGGAAAGGCTACTGCGCGGGCCGGAGCTTAGGCACCGGCACGGCGCGGCCATCGACCATGACGATGCTGCCGGGCTTCAGGGTGACAGGCCTTGCGGGCTTGGCAGGCACGGGCACCTCTGCAGAAGGCTCCGGTATGGGGGCCGCCTTGGGTGCTGCCGCGTCTTCTTCCGGCGTGACATCCGCCAGCGGGCCTTCCACCGCCGGAGCAGGCTGCGGGGCTTCCGCCTGCTCTTCCGGCTGTTCCGCGGCAGCGGCTGCGGCGGCATTGCCCGCCAGTTTCCGCCATGCCTTCACGTTGCGGTTATGCTCCTCGAGTGTTGCCGCAAAGGCATGGCCGCCGGTGCCATCGGCTACGAAATAGAGATGTTCCGTGTCCTGCGGATTGAGCACAGCCTCGATCGCGGCGCGGCCCGGATTGGCGATCGGCCCCGGCGGAAGGCCATTGATGCGGTATGTGTTATAGGGCGTTACGGTGTTGATGTCGGTGCGCGTCAGTTCGCGGTCGAGGCGGCCCTTGCCGCCCACGATGCCATAGATGATGGTCGGGTCGGACTGCAGCCGCATGCCCTTTTCGAGGCGGTTGATGAACACTGAGGCGATCACCGGGCGCTCGGCGGCGACCCCTGTTTCCTTTTCCACGATGGAGGCGAGGATGACGGCCTGTTCGGGTGTCTCGATAACTGGAACGGGCCTCCGCGCGGCCCAGAGTTCTGCCAGCAGCTTGGCCTGTGCTGTCTGCATGTCCTGAACCAGCTTCTGCTTCGTCATGCCGCGCCGGAAGACATAGGTATCCGGCATGATGGAACCTTCCGGCGGCACGGTGGCCGGGGGGCCTTCCAGAACCTCATTGGCATTGACGCGGGCCACCGCCATTTCGCTGGTGAATCCTTCCGGAATCGAGATCTTGTAGGTGATGGACTTGCCGCTGGCGATCAGCGTCATCACATCGCGCATCGCGGCGGATTTGGGGAATTCATACTCGCCCGCCTTGAGCGTGCCGGCCTGCCCGGTGAGCTGCGCCATGGCAGCAAAGATGCGGCCATTGGAAATGACGCCGTTTTTCTCAAGCGCCGCACCGATCCCTTGCACGGAAAGCCCTGGCTCGACGACCAGCACCTTGTTTTCCGCGAGAGGCCCCGGCGCGGCATATTCGCTGTAGGCAAAGAACCCGGCGGCCGCACCAGCAAGACCAGCAAACAGCGCCAGAAGGAACGTCCACAACAGCACACGCGAGAAGGCCGAAGACCTGCGCCGCCCACTCCGCGGGCCCGGTACCTTCACGGATGGCTGCGGCGTGCTCAAGCTTGCGTGTCTTCCCCGGAATGTCAGGCCGCGTAGCGGCGCATGATCAGTGACGCGTTGGTCCCACCAAAACCAAAGGAATTCGACAGAACTGTGTTGATCTCTTTCTTCTTTGCCGTGTGCGGAACAAGGTCGATCCGCGTTTCAACCGAAGGATTGTCGAGATTGATCGTGGGCGGTGCAATGTTATCGCGGATGGCGAGGATCGAGAAGACCGCTTCGACAGCGCCAGCCGCACCCAGCAGATGGCCGACCGAGGACTTAGTGGAGGACATGGTGAGGTCGGCCGTGCGGTTACCCATCAGGCGTTCCACGGCGCGCAGTTCGATCTCATCGCCGAGCGGCGTCGAGGTGCCGTGGGCATTCACATAGTCGATCTCATGCGCCTGCAGCCCGGCGCGCTTCAGCGCAGCGCTCATGCAGCGGAACGCGCCATCGCCATCAGAAGACGGCGCGGTGACGTGATAGGCATCACCCGACATGCCATAACCCACGATCTCGGCGTAGATCTTGGCGCCGCGCGCCCTGGCGTGCTCCAGCTCCTCAAGCACCAGAACACCAGCCCCCTCACCCATGACGAAGCCGTCGCGGTCCTGGTCATAGGGGCGCGAGCCCTTTTCCGGCGTGTCGTTGAACCCGGTGGACAGCGCCTTGCAGGCGATGAAGCCCGCGATGCCGATGCGGCAGATCGCCGATTCGGTGCCGCCCGCGATCATGATGTCGGCATCATCGAGCGCGATGAGGCGTGCCGCGTCGCCGATGGCGTGGGAGCCCGTGGAACAGGCGGTCACCACGGAATGGTTCGGACCCTTGAAGCCGAATTCAATGGACACGAGGCCGGAGGCCAGATTGATCAGCGAGCCCGGAATGAAGAACGGACTGATGCGGCGCGGGCCCTTTTCGTGCATCAGCATGGTGGTGTCGGCGATGTTGCTGAGGCCGCCGATGCCGGAGCCGATCAGCACGCCGGCGCGGTATTTCTCGTCCTCGGTCTTCAGTGCGATGCCGGCGTCCGTCATCGCCTGCTTGGCGGCGGACATGGCATAGATGATGAAGTCGCCGTAGCGGCGGATTTCCTTGGGGTCCATCCACTGTTCGGGGTTGAAGGTGCCATTGGAACCGTCGCCCCGCTTGACTTCACAGGCGATCCGGCAGGGGAGATCAGATGCGTCGAAATGGGTGATGGGGCCGGCGCCGGATTGACCCGCCAGAAGGCGGCTCCAGGTCTGTTCGATGCCCGTTGCGAGCGGGGAAACCATACCAAGTCCGGTGACGACGACGCGGCGCATGCAATGCCCTTTCTACGCGAAAACGCGGCGGCAGGTGCTAGCGACCTGCCTCCGCGCAAATGGTCTCTATCCGGCCGGGCCGACGGCCGGCCGGGACGGCTGATCAGGCCGAGGTCTTTTCGATGAACTTCACGGCGTCGCCCACGGTCTGGATCGACTCGGCCGCATCGTCCGGAATCTCGATGCCGAATTCTTCTTCGAAGGCCATGACCAGCTCGACGGTGTCGAGGCTGTCCGCGCCGAGGTCGTCGATGAAGCTCGCTTCCGCCTTCACCTTGTCGGCGTCTACGCCGAGATGCTCGACGACGATCTTCTTCACCCGCTCAGCAACATCACTCATTTTTTATCGTCCTTGGTTGTTTCCAAAATTCATTACGGCAGGACAGCTGGACCCCCTGCGGCCCCCACACGCCGGGGGTTTCCCTAGCACAATTCCGGGGCGCGTCAAAAGGGACATTGACGAAGGCCGGGATGGCCGTCTTGCGAAAACCGGCGGGTTCTGCCAGTCTGGGACTATGAAACATCTGTCGCTGGCACTTCTTGCAATGGTTGCATTGACCGCTCCGGCCCGGGCGGACGGGGAGATCATCCGGGTGATCACCGTCGGCGACCAGATGAAACTCGACGCCTTCGATGCGACCTTCAGCGCGGCGCTCGCCGAGGCCAAGGCAGGCGGCAGCCCGGCGGATGTGAAAGCCCTTGAAGAAGCGTTGACCGGCCCCGCCCTGCCCATTGATGCCGGGCCAGACCCTCAGGGTGAGTGGCGCTGCCGCACCATCAAGGCCGGGGGCACCGTTCCGCTGGCGGTTTATGGATGGTTCAAGTGCCGCATTTCGGATGACGGAACAGGCTGGATCCTGGAAAAGACCAGCGGTTCACAGCGCACCAAGGGCAAGTTCTACACCGCCTCGGAGACACGCCTGACCTATCTGGGCGCGGGCTATGTGGCGGGCGAGGAACAGCGGCGCTATGGCCAGATGCCCGCCTTCAACCAGGTGGCCTATGCCGAAAGGCGCGGGGAAAACCGCATTCTGCTGATGTTCCCCGCCCCCAATTTCGAGTCGAAACTCGATATTCTCGAACTGCAGCGCTAATCCTCAGATCATCGCCATGCCGCCATTGACGTGCAGCGTCTGGCCGGTGACGTAGCCCGCCTCTTCGGAGGCGAGATACAGAACCGCGGCGGCGATATCCTCCGGCGTGCCGAGCTTTCCGGCGGGAACCCGGCCGAGGATCGCCTCCTTCTGCTTGTCGTTCAGCACATCCGTCATCGGCGTGGCGATGAAACCGGGGGCCACCGCATTCACCGTCACGTTGCGCGCCGCGAGTTCCTGCGCGAGAGACTTGGTGAGCCCGATGACGCCCGCCTTGGAGGCCACATAATTGGCCTGGCCCGGATTGCCCATGACGCCAACCACGGACGTGATGTTGACGATGCGGCCCCAGCGCTTCTTCATCATGCCGCGCATGGCAGCGCGGGCGAGCCGGAAGGAGGCCGTGAGATTCACGTCGATGACGGAGGCCCAGTCCTCGTCCTTCATGCGCATGGCAAGGCCGTCCTTGGTGATGCCGGCATTGTTGACCAGAATGTCGAGAGAACCCATGGCGGCTTCCGCCTCCGGCACCAGCTTCTCGACCGCCGCGGCGTCGGAGAGATTGCAGGGCAGAACAACCACACGCTCGCCGCCCAGTTCCGCCTTCAGCTCTTCCAGCACAGCAGCGCGCGTGCCGGAGATGGCGACCGTTGCACCTGCCTTGTGCAGCGCTTTCGCTATCGCCGCACCGATGCCGCCTGTGGCGCCCGTGACGAGCGCGGTCTTGCCATTGAGGTCGAACATGTTCCTATCCCCTGATCTGGGCCGCCGCAGCGGCGATGTCTTCCGGTGTGTTGATGGCGAAGGCGGTGGCCTCGGGCGCGTTCTTCCTGGAAAGCCCGGTCAGCACCTTGCCAGCACCGACTTCATAGAAGCGGTTGACGCCCTGTGCCGCCATGAGGCCCACGCATTCGCGCCAGCGCACCGTGCCGGTGACCTGGGCAACGAGGCTCTGGCGGATCTGGGCCGGATCAGTGAGCGGGGCCGCCCCGACATTGGCGACGACCGGCACCACCGGCGCATGCATTGTCACCTTGGAGAGCGCCTCCGACATCACATCCGCCGCGGGCTGCATCAGCGCGCAGTGGAAGGGTGCGGAGACGGGCAGCATCACGGCGCGCTTGGCGCCCTTGGCCTTGGCGATCTCGGCGCAGCGTTCAACCGCTGCCCTGGAGCCGGAGACGACCACCTGGCCATCGCTGTTGTCATTCGCGGCCTGGCACACGTCACCCTGCGCGGCTTCAGCAGCCGCCGCAGCTGCCGTTGCGAAGTCGAGGCCGAGGAGTGCGGCCATCGCACCCGTGCCGACCGGCGTGGCCGATTGCATGGCCAGCCCGCGCGCCTTCAACAGGCGCGCCGCATCGGCAAGGGAAAAGGTTCCGGCGGCGGCAAGCGCCGAGTATTCGCCGAGCGAATGGCCTGCCACGAAGCTCGCTGTATTGGCAACGGTAATGCCATGCTCTTCTTCAAGTACACGGATCACGGCCATGGAGACCGCCATCAGCGCAGGCTGGGCGTTCTCGGTGAGGGTGAGGTCACCCTCAGGGCCTTCCCACATCAGCTGGCTCAGCTTCTGGCCCAGCGCCTCGTCCACCTCCGTGAAGACGGCACGGGCAGCGGCGAATTGATCCGCCAGGCTCTTTCCCATGCCGACGGACTGGCTGCCCTGGCCCGGGAACATGAAGGCCGTTGTCATTCGAAATCCCTCGCTTGATTCTCGTTGGCCGCACGAAACATGGGGCGGCACCAGAGTCAAGGTTGACCGCAAGCGGCAGATCGGCCTTACATCGCCCCATGTACAGCGCAGATGAACTCGAAGCAGCCCAGCGCATCGTCTATGCAGCCATGCCGCCCACCCCGCAATATGCCTGGCCGTTGCTCGGGCAAGAGACCGGGGCGGAGGTCTGGGTGAAGCATGAGAACCACACGCCCACCGGCGCCTTCAAGG
>CAYMQH010000069.1:0-16770 GCA_964392525.1 uncultured Aestuariivirga sp. | reverse complement strand
TGCTCGGACGTAGCGACCGCGGCCTTCTCGCCCAATGGTGGTTCACGGTGGACCGTGGCCTGATGTTTGCCGTGCTGCTGCTCATGGCGTCGGGGGTGCTCGTCAGCATGGCGGCAAGCCCACCGGTGGCCGAACGCATTGGTGCCGACACCTTCCACTTCATCAAGGGCCAGGTCTTTTATCTGCTGCTGGCCGTGCCGGTTCTGGTGGCGATCTCCTTCTTCCCGCCGCGGCTGGCGCGCCGGGCGGGGCTTGCGGTGTTCTTCGGCGCGCTGGGGCTGATGGTGCTGGCATTGTTCTTCGGCCCCGAGATCAAGGGCGCGCACCGCTGGATCAATTTCGGCCCGGTCAACCTTCAGCCGTCCGAACTTGCCAAGCCGGCCTTCGTCGTGGTGGCCGCCTGGTTTCTTGCGGAACACACGCGGCGGCCCGAAATGCCTGGGCAGGTCATCGCCTTCCTGCTGGCGGGGCTATTCGTGAGCCTTCTCGTGCTGCAGCCAGACTTCGGCCAGACGGCGCTTGTCATTCTCACCTTCGGGGCCATGCTGCTGATCTATGGCATTCCGTGGTTTCTGGTGATCGGGCTCATTGCGCTCGCCGCCTCGGGCATGTTCGCGGCCTATGAATTCGTGCCCCATGTGCGCTCGCGCCTCGACCGCTTCCTGAGCCCGGACAAGGGCGACACCTTCCAGGTCGATACGGCGATGCAGGCCTTCAGGAACGGCGGATTGATGGGCACGGGACCGGGTGGCGGCGAAGCCAAGCTGGTGCTGCCGGATGCCCACACCGACTTCACCTTCGCCGTGGTGGGCGAAGAGTTCGGCCTGATCGCGTGCCTGCTGCTGATGGCGCTGTTTGCCTTCATCGTGCTGAAGGTGCTGATGCGCGCCAAGTCGGAGCCTGATCCTTTCGTGGCGCTGGCATTGAGCGGCCTCGCCATGATTTTCGGCTTCCAGGCGCTCATCAACATGGGTGTGAACACCGCCCTGCTGCCCGCCAAGGGCATGACGCTGCCCTTCATCTCCTATGGGGGGTCATCGCTGCTCGGCATGGCCTTCGGCATGGGGCTGGTGCTGGCGCTGGGCCGCAGGCGCTTCGGGGCGCAGTCGCCGCTCCGTCCACTCAACGCTGCCTACGCCTGACGCCGCCATGCAGGACAAGGGCATCATCGTTCTGGCGGCCGGCGGTACCGGCGGCCACCTTTTCCCCGCTCAGGCGCTGGCAGAGGAACTGAACCGCCGCGGCTATGTGATCCACCTGATGACGGATGAGCGGGTGCGCGATTACGGCAAGTCCTTTCCGGCGGCCGAGACCCATGTCGTGCCGTCGGCTACGCTGTCGCTGTCGAAACCTTTGGCCTTGCCGGGCAGGGCCTTGCGGCTCTACGGCGGCTATCGCAGTGCCCGGGCCATCCTGGGCAGGCTGAGACCGCGTGCGGTGATCGGCTTCGGCGGCTACCCGTCCTTCCCGCCCATCCTCGCGGCATCGCGGCTTGGCATCCCCTCCTGTGTGCATGACCAGAATGCCGTGATGGGGCGTGCCAACCGCGTGCTGGCCAAATGGTCGGACGCGGTGGCCTCTTCCTTCCCCGATCTTCAGGGGCTGCCGCCGGGCGCGGAAAAGAAGCTCACCATCACCGGCAACCCGGTGCGCGACATCGTGCTGACGTACAGGGCCGCACCTTACCCCGAATTCGATACCTTCAACTTGCTTGTCTTCGGCGGTAGCCAGGGTGCTCAGTTCTTCGGAGACTTCATGCCGAAGGTGTTTGCCGCCATGACAACGGAAGAACGTCAGGGCATCCGCCTCACCCAGCAGGTGCGGGCCGAGAACATGGAGGCGGTGCGCAGAGCCTATGAGGCGCTTGGCGTTGACGGCGATCTCAACGCCTTCTTCATGGACATGCCGCAACGCATTGCCGGGGCGCATCTCGTTGTCTGCCGGTCAGGAGCCTCGACCATCGCCGAACTGGGCGTCATCGGCCGCCCCGCCGTGATGGTGCCGCTGCCACATTCCCTGGACAATGACCAGCTGCGCAATGCCGAAAGCTTCGCCAGGGCAGGTGCCGGATGGGTTCACCCACAGGCAAGTCTGCAGCCTGAGGCCTTTGCCCAATTTCTGACATCACTTCGCTCTCAACAGCGCCAACTTCAACAAGCGGCGGCAGCAGCCCTTGGCCACGGAAAACCCGATGCGGCCCAGCGGCTGGCGGATCTCGCCGAACGAATCGCAGGGAAATAGCCTCATGAAACTTCCGGGCAATGTCGGCCCCATCCACTTCATCGGCATCGGCGGCATCGGCATGAGCGGTATCGCCGAGGTCATGGCCACGCTGAACTACAAGGTGCAGGGCTCGGACCTCACCGACAATTACAATGTGGCACGGCTGCGCAAGGCGGGCATCGATGTCCACATCGGCCACAAGGCAGAGAATGTCGGCGAAGCTCAGGTCGTTGTCGTCTCGTCTGCCGTGAAGGACGACAATCCGGAACTCATGGAGGCGCGCAACCGCCACCTGCCCATCGTGCGCCGTGCGGAAATGCTGGCGGAACTGATGCGCTTCAAGTCCTGCATCGCGGTGGGCGGCACGCATGGCAAAACCACCACCACCTCGCTGGTGGCAGCACTCCTCGATGCCGGCAACCTCGATCCGACCGTGATCAACGGCGGCATCATCAACGCTTATGGCACCAATGCGCGGCTCGGAAAGGGCGACTGGATGGTGGTCGAGTCGGACGAGTCCGACGGCACCTTCGTAAAGCTTCCGGCCGATGTGGTGATCGTCACCAACATCGACCCTGAGCACTTGGACCATTACGGCACGTTCGACAAAGCCAAGGAAGCCTTCCTCGCCTTCGTGGAGAATATTCCCTTCTATGGCTTCGCCGTCATGTGCATCGATCATCCGGTGGTGCAGGAGATGATCGGCATGGTGCGTGACCGCCGCGTCATCACCTATGGCCGCAGCCCGCAGGCCGACGTGCGCCTGATGGACGTGTCCTATGAGGATGGTGAAACCCGCTTCACCGTGCGCATCACCAACCGCCGCACCGGCGACATGCACGACATCGGCAATCTGGCGCTTGCCATTCCGGGTGAGCACAATGCGCTGAACTCCACCGCCGCCCTGGCTGTGGCGCGCGAACTTGGCCTGTCGGATGAGGACATCCGCAAGGGCTTCAAGAGCTTCACCGGCGTGAAGCGGCGCTTCACCCGCACCGGCACCCACAATGGCATCACGGTCTACGACGATTACGGCCACCACCCGGTCGAGATTGCCGCGGTGCTGCGCGCGGCGCGCGCCGTGGCGAAAGGCAAGGTGCTGGCGGTCATGCAGCCGCACCGCTACACGCGGCTCTCGTCGCTGTTCAATGAATTCTGCACCTGCTTCAACGATGCCGACACGGTCATCGTCGCGCCGGTCTATGCGGCGGGCGAAGCACCGGTCGCGGGTGCCTCGCATGGCCATCTGGTCGAAGGGCTCAAGGCCCGAGGCCACCGTTCGGTGCACGCGATCGACAAGCCCGAGCAACTTGCGCCCCTGGTGCGCAAGCTGGCGAAGCCCGGCGATATCGTGATGTGTCTTGGGGCCGGGACCATCACCCAATGGGCCTATGCGTTGCCGGGTCAACTCGAGGCCTTCGACAAGGCGGGCCAGTGATGGCGGCCCTCGATGGCGCGGCGCTGCTGAAGCGCCTGCCTGCCGTGCGTGGCCGGTTGGAGGCCAATGCGCCGCTCGCGGATCTCACATGGTTTCGCGCCGGGGGCGCCGCGGAAGTGCTGTTCTCGCCGGCCGATGAGGAAGACCTTGCCGAATTCCTCCGCAACACACCGCAGGATATTCCGGTCTATGTGATCGGCGTCGGCTCCAACCTGCTGGTCCGTGACGGCGGCGTGCCGGGCGTGGTGATCCGCCTCGGCCGGGCCTTTGGCGAGATTTCGCAAGAGCCGGGCCACCGCGTGCGGGCGGGCACGGCAGCGCTCGACGTGCGTGTGGCCCGTTTCGCGCAGGAGAACAGTATCGATGCGTTAACCTTTCTGAGAGGTATACCGGGCACCATCGGCGGCGCGTTGAGGATGAATGCCGGGGCCTATGGCGGCGAAACGAAAGACATTCTGATCGAGGCGCGCGCCGTCGACCGGTCGGGGATGCTCCACGTGCTTACCAATGCGGACATGAAATACAGCTATCGCCACTGCGGCGCGCCGGAGAACCTGGTGTTCACGCAGGCACTGTTTCAGGGCCGCCCCGGCAATCCCGCCGAAATCGCCGCGGCGATGGACAAGATCACTGAAAGCCGCGAGGCGACCCAGCCGATCAAGAGCCGCACCGGTGGCTCCACCTTCAAGAATCCGCCGGGCAACAAGTCCTGGCAGCTCATCGACAAGGCCGGCATGCGTGGCTTCGCCGTCGGGCCAGCGCGGGTGTCCGACCTCCACTGCAACTTCCTGATCAATGAAGGCGGGGCCACCGCCTCACAGATCGAGGCGTTGGGCGAAACGGTTCGCGCGAGGGTGAAGGAAACCTCCGGCATCGAACTCGATTGGGAAATCAAGCGTATCGGTTTGCATAAGGAAGACGCCTGAGAATGACGCGCGTGCCTGGCGAAACAACTGTAGCCGTTCTGATGGGCGGCTGGTCCGCCGAGCGTGAGGTGAGCCTCTCCTCTGGCAAGGGCTGCACCGCTGCACTGCTGCGGGCCGGGTTCAGGGCCGTGCCGGTCGATGTCACACGCGCGACGATCGTGTCCGTGCTGCAGGAGCTGAAGCCCGATGTGGCCTTCAATGCGCTGCACGGCAAATGGGGCGAGGATGGCTGTTGTGCGGCCGTTCTCGAGACATTGCAGATTCCCTACACCCATTCCGGTGTGCTCGCGTCATCGCTGGCGATGCACAAGGAGAAGTCCAAGGCGGTGTTTCGTGCCGCTGGGCTGCCCGTTGCCGAAAGCCGTCTGGTGACGCTGGAGGAGGTCGCCCACGGCCACCCCATGCAGCCGCCCTATGTGGTGAAGCCCATTGCCGAAGGCTCGAGTGTGGGTGTGCATATCGTGCTGGAAGGCGCCAATGGGCCTGTTCGTGCCGTTCTGGAGGAACGGGCGGTATTCGGCAGCCATGCCATGGTCGAGCGCTTCATTCCCGGCCGCGAACTGACCTGCGCGGTGATCGGCGATCGCGCACTCGGCGTCATCGACATCGTCTCGAAGAGTGCAAGTTGGTACGACTACGCCTCGAAGTATGCGCCCGGCGGCTCGCAGCACATCTACCCGGCGGAGATTCCGCCCGGTGTTTATGCCGATTGTCAGCGAATTGCGCTGGCCGCGCACAATGCGCTTGGCTGCCGCGGCGTCTCCCGCGCCGACTTCCGATATGATGAAAGCAAGGGCGAGTTGATCCTTCTCGAAGTCAACACCCAGCCTGGGATGACGGGCACGTCCCTCGTACCGGAACTCGCAGCCCATGCCGGACAAAGCTATGAGCAACTGGTGACATGGATGGTCAATGACGCCTCGGTGGATCGATGATCGGCGGCGGGTTCCCGGTCTATGAACGCATGCGCCGCCCGTCCTGGCTGGACAGGGGCAATGCCTTCCGGTTCCGCTTTGCGATGCGGGCCTCTGCCGTGCTCTGCCTCGGCGCGGTGGTGCTGTCAGGCCTCGTGCAGGGCGGCTATTTCGACTATGAGGGCAGCCGGTGGAAAATGCTTCCGGGCAAGGCTGCGGGCGTGGTGGGCATGGCGGCTGAGGACATCACCATCACCGGCCTTGAGCATCATGAGCCCGAAATTCTGCTCGCTGCCATCGGTGTCCAGCCCGGCGGCTCGCTGATCGGCTTCGACGCGGTGCAGGCGCGCAACATTCTCGAAAACCTCGACTGGATCGAGAACGCCAAGGTACAAAGGCTGTTTCCCAACCAGCTTGCCATCGAGGTGAAGGAGCGCGAGCCCTTCGCCATCTGGCAGCGCGGGCAGGCCTATTATGTGATCGACAAGTCGGGGGCGGCGATGAGCGGCCTTTCCGCTGCGCAGCTTGTGCGCCTGCCGCTGGTAACGGGCGAGGGCGCGAACACCGCTGCGGCCGAACTCATTAACCAACTTGCAGCCTATCCCGGCATAATGTTGCAGGTGAAAGCAGCAGCCCGTGTGGGCGGACGGCGCTGGACCCTGTATCTCGACAACGGCATCACGGTGCAGTTGCCGGAAAACGGGGCAAAACAGGCCCTCGCCCTTGCTGACGAGCTGAACCGGACGCAGCAGTTGCTTTCACGCGGCATCAGGTCTCTCGACCTGCGGCTGACGGACCGGGTGATCGTCGAGGTGGCGGAACTTGAAGCTGCCGACACGGTTGCCGGGGAACAGAAAGCGGTCGCCGGAAGCAATTGACTCCGGCTTGCCGGGCTTGGGGCGCGCAGGGGTGGCGTAGATGACGGTTGTACAGTTCAACGGCAAGGGTGCCGGCAAGGGCACGGCGGCGCCGAAGGGCGGCATGATTGCCGCGCTTGACATCGGCTCGACCAAGATCAGCTGCCTGATCGCAGAACCCGTGCCCGCCAGGCACCGCACGCCGGACCAGGAAGACAAGCGCAATCTGAAAGTGCTCGGTGTGGGCCACCAGTTGTCGCGCGGCGTGAGGTCCGGCTCCATCATTGATGTCGAGGAAGCCGAGCGCGCCATCCGCCTTGCGGTTGATGCCGCAGAGCGCATGGCCCAGCGCACCATCACCGAAGTGTTCGTCAACGTATCGGGCGGGCGGCCCCAGTCGCGCCTCTATATTGGAAGCGCCATCACCGAAAGCGGTGTTGGCGGACAGGTCAGCCAGCGCGATCTCGACAATGTACTGAATGAGGCGCTGTCTCAGGTCGATCCCGGCCGGCGGACCATCATGCATCTGGCCCCGCTGCAATATCACCTCGATGACGCGCGCGGCGTCAAGGATCCCGTCGGCCTGTTCGGCGACACGCTGTCGCTCGAGCTCGGCGTCGTCACGGTCGAGACGCCGCATCTGAAGAACTTGACGCTGGCCGTTGAGCGCGCGCATCTCTCCGTCGCCGGATTCGTGATCGCGCCCTATGCCGCGGCCCGGGCCGTGCTGGCGGAGGACGAGAAGGAGCTTGGCGTCACCCTCGTCGACATGGGCGGCGCAACCACGAGCTTCGCGGTGTTCCATGAGCACAAGCTGGTCATGGCGGATGTCATTCCGCTTGGCGGGCAGCACATCACCAACGACATCGCGCGCGGGCTTTCCACCACCATCGCGCATGCCGAGCGCATGAAGACGCTGTGGGGCTCTGCCCTGTCCAGCACGGTCGATGAGCGCGAGATGATTTCAGTTCCGCTTCTGGGCGAGCGCGGCGTGGATACGGTGCAGCAGGTTCCGAAGTCCATGCTCACCAGCATCATCAGCCCGCGCCTTGAGGAAACCTTCGAAATGCTCCGCACCAGGCTCGAAAGTTCAGGTGCCGCCTATCACGCTGGCCGCAGGATGGTGATCACCGGCGGGGCCAGCCAGTTGAACGGCGTGAGCGAAGTTGCCTCGCGCTGGTTCAACCGGCAGGTGCGCATGGGCTCTCCGGTTCACATCCAGGGCATGCCGGAAGCGGCGCACTCGCCGGGGTTTTCGGTCTGCGCCGGGCTTCTCAACTATGCGCTGGTGCCTGACCGGCATTACGATCTGCCCAAGGCCAAGGCGCAGGACGTGCAGCGCGCCCAGCAGGGCTATGTGCGCCGCATGGGCCGCTGGATCGCCGACAGCTTCTGACCAAGGGTCATTTTGCGATTTGCACCTTGAGGCGTGAGGCGCTATATGGCCCTCGACCATGTTAACGCTTGAATTGCTGATCGTTCTCGGCCTTGTTCTGCTCAATGGATTTCTCGCGATGTCAGAACTGGCGGTTGTCTCGGCGCGGCCGGCACGGCTGAAAGCCATGCGTGACAAGGGGGTGCCCGGCGCGCGCACGGCGCTTGCGCTCACCGAAGATCCCGGGCGGCTTCTTTCCACCGTGCAGGTTGGCATTTCCCTGGTCGGCATTCTGGCCGGTGCGTTTTCCGGCGCGACGCTGGGCGATCGGCTCGCCACCGTTCTCACCGGTTTGGGCGTGCCGCCGGACTATGCCGGCACCGCCGGTTTCATGCTGGCCGTGGCGGGCGTGACTTATGTGTCTGTGATCATCGGCGAGCTTGTGCCCAAGCAGCTCGCCCTCAGGAACCCCGAGGCGATTGCCTGCCGGGTTGCCTATCCCATGACGCTGATGGCCAGAATTGCCTTGCCCTTCGTCTGGTTGCTGGACAAGTCCGGCCGCGCATTGCTCAGCCTGCTGGGATTGAAGCGGGCGGGCGAGGCCGCCGTCACCGACGAGGAAATCAAGACGCTCATTGCGGAGGCCGAATCGGCGGGCGTCATCGAAAGCGGCGAGCGCGACATGATCGCAGGTGTCATGCGGCTCGCCGACCGGCCCGTGCGGGCGCTGATGACGCCGATGACCGAGATCGACATGATCGGCGTGGATGATGAACCGGCCGCGCTGCGCCGCAAGATCGTCGCCACGCCGCATTCGCGCATTCCGGTTCACGGCAGCGACCCCGACGATGTGATCGGCATCGTGCTCATCAAGGATGTGGCGGATGCGCTGATCGCGCGGCGCAAATTGGATATTGTGAACCTCGTGCAGACCGCGCCTGTCATCCCCGAATCGATGCCGGCGCTCGATGCCATGGAGTTGTTCCGGGGCTCGTCGATCCACCTCGCCTTTGTGCGGGACGAGTATGGCCGCACGTTGGGGATCGTCACCGCCGCCGACCTGCTGAATGCCATCGTGGGCGTTCTGGAACCGGGGGAGGGCGGCGAGGATGTGGCTGTGCAGCGCGACGACGGATCCTGGCTGCTGTCCGGGCATATGGCGGTGGATGAAATGGCCGAACTCATCGGCTTCGCGCTGCCGCCGAAGCGGCGCTACGAGACGGTGGCCGGCCTTGTCATCGATGCCTTCAAGCATCTGCCTGCACTCGGGCAGGCTGTGAGGGTCGGCAATTGGCGATTCGAGGTGGTGGACCTTGATGGCCGGCGGGTTGACAAAGTTCTGGCCATCCGGGTGGCCGATACCCACCGCCGGTCAGGTGTCCTCGGCGCAGGCTGAACAGCAGGTTACCGCGCCGTTTCAGAACTTGTCAGCAGAAGCTTGCAGTCCGGCGGCTTGGTTAGCGTCCGTTAACCATTTGTTATGGTTTTGGTAAGAAATAAGAAACTGTAAATCATTTCCCTGGGCGCCGAACCATCATGCCAATCAATCTTGACGTTCCCAATTTCTCTGACCTGAAACCCCGCATTTCCGTGTTCGGAGTTGGTGGCGCGGGCGGTAACGCCGTGAACAACATGATCGAGAGCCGGCTCGAAGGGGTCGAGTTCGTGGTCGCCAATACTGACGCGCAGGCGCTGATGCAGAATTCAGCCCAGCGCCGCATACAGATGGGCACGGCCCTGACGCAGGGCCTGGGTGCAGGATCGCAGCCGCAGATCGGTGCGGCTGCCGCCGAGGAAGCGCTGCCGGAAATCCTCGACCATCTGGCAGGCTCGCACATGGCCTTCATCACGGCCGGCATGGGCGGTGGCACCGGCACCGGGGCTGCCCCCGTCATCGCGCGCGCCGCGAAGGAGCAGGGCATCCTCACAGTGGGCGTCGTCACCAAGCCTTTCCACTTTGAAGGCATCCGGCGGCAGCAGACAGCCGAGCGCGGCATCGAGCAGCTTGCCAAGCACGTTGACACGCTGATTGTCATTCCCAACCAGAACCTGTTCCGGGTTGCCAATGAAAAGACCACCTTCGCCGCGGCCTTCGCCATGGCGGACCAGGTGCTCTATTCCGGCGTCGCCTCGATCACCGAGCTGATGACCAAGGAAGGCCTGATCAATCTCGACTTCGCCGACGTGCGCGCCATCATGAGCGAGATGGGCCGCGCCATGATGGGCACTGGCGAGGCATCCGGCGAAAAGCGCGCCATCGAAGCGGCAGAGGCCGCCATCTCCAACCCGCTGCTCGACGATGTGTCGATGCGCGGCGCCCGTGGCCTGCTGATCTCGATCAGCGGCGGCCCGGACCTGACCCTGTATGAAGTCGATGAAGCCGCCACCCGTATTCGCGAGGAGGTGGACCCCGAAGCCAACATCATCCTTGGCGCGACTTTCGATGAGACGCTCGAAGGCGTGATGCGTGTGTCGGTGGTGGCAACCGGCCTGGCGGCGGAAGCCATGAAGGGCGGCAAGCCGCAGCACGAGCCGGAAGAGGTTCAGCCCGAGAAGACCTCCGTCTTCGGCTTTACAGGCAAGAAGCCGAGCCTTGCGGCTGCCCCCGTGGCGCCGCCCGTGAAGCCCCTTCAACCTGCACCGCAGCCGATGGCCGCGCGCCTGTCGCAGACCCCGGTTGCTCCGCCGCAGCCCGCCGCCTACGCAGCCTACGAACAGGAGCACCAGGACGAAGTCGAGGCGCCGCGCGCGCCCGCTGCCGTAATGCCCGAGCGGGCACCTCAGCCGGCCACCCGCCAGCTCCGCATGCCCGACATCGATGAGTTCCCGCCGCAGGTGAAGCGGCAGATCGAAGCGCAGCAGAGCCGCATCGAGAGCATCGCCGATCAGGCGCAGAGGAAGCGGCCCGGCCTGTTCCAGAGGCTTGCCAGCGTCGGGCTCGGCCGCAGGGATGACCCCGCGCCCCAGAACTACGCGCCGCGCGAACCGTCCATGGCACAGAAGACGCAGGCCCGGCAGCAGCTTCGCCCGCAGCAGGCAGCACAGCCGCAGCCGGCAGCCGAGCAGGAGCTCGACGATGATCAGCTGGAGATTCCCGCTTTCTTGCGCCGTCAGGCTAACTAATTGAAATTGTAATCTGAATCATCAAACCCGGCGGTCACACTTCCGCCGGGTTTGGTGCATTTAACACCTGATCTGCGGTGTTGGCGTTTCGGCGCGTGACGGATTAAGAGAACGCTCTCTCCCCGCGCTTGCAGGAAGTACGGGTCGATTAGCTGGGCGGTGTGGGGATACAGGTGCTGGTAACGCGAAAGATTTCGCACGGGATTGCGGTTGTGCTGGTCGGCGTGTTCCTGTCCGGCTGTGCCTCCAGCCTGATGGATGGCATCTGGGGCGATGACAAGCCCGCCGCCGGCGATTCCTCATCCGGCATGTTGACGGCAGGTGTGGCCCCAGACATGACTGCCGCCCAGGAAGATGCGCAGGTTGCCACGCTCTACAATGAAGGGCTTGCGTCGCTGGCCGGCGGCTCCAACAAGGCGGCTGTCAAGCAGTTCGGCGAAGTTGAGCGTAAGTATCCTTATTCGGCCTTCGCAACCAAATCGATCCTGATGCAGGCCTATGCGCAATACCGCATGGCGAAGTGGGATGACGCAATCATCGCCGCCAACCGCTTCATTACGCTGCACCCCGGCCACCGCGATGTGGGATATGCCTACTACCTGATCGCCGTTTGCCAGTACAACAAGATGTCGAACACCAAGCGCGACCAGACCGCCACGCTGGAAGCCATGAAGGCGCTGGAAGAGGTGGCACAGCGGTTCCCCGGCACGCCCTATGCGGCCGATGCGGCGCAGAAGGTCATCATCGCGCGCGACCATCTGGCGGGCAAGGAAATGGAAATCGGACGCTACTACCTGCGCCAGGGCAGCTATCTCGCCGCCATCAACCGCTTCAAGCGTGTCATCACTGAATACCGCAACACCAGTCAGACGCCGGAGGCGCTCTATCGCCTGACCGAGGGCTACATGGCGCTGGGAATCATTTCGGAAGCCCAGACGGCGGCTGCCGTTCTGGCGGCCAACTACCCGGAAACCCAATGGTACCGCGATGCCTACCGGCTGGTGAAATCCGACGGCCAGGAACCGGTGGCCAGCGAGGATTCTTGGATCACCAAGGCGTTTGCCAGCGTCAATCCTTTTTGATTTTCAGGCTCTCGCCTGTGGGCACGACTCCGCTATAAAGTGGGGCCATGCTTACCGCCCTTTCCATTCGTGACATCGTCCTGATCGAGAAGCTCGATGTATCCCTCGACCGGGGACTGACCGTGTTGACCGGTGAAACCGGTGCCGGGAAATCCATTCTACTTGACTCGCTCGGGTTGGCACTTGGCGCGCGCGGTGACTCCTCACTCGTCCGCGCCGGCGCGGAACGCGGCGTGGTGACGGCCGCCTTCGCCCTGCCACGCAACCACCCGGCCTTCGCGATCCTGAAGGAACAGGGGATCGATGCCGATGGCGAACTCGTCATCCGCCGTATCCAGAATGCCGATGGGCCGAGCCGCGCCGCCATCAACGATCAGCCGGTCAGTCTCAATCTGCTGCGCCAGATCGCGCTGGCGCTGGCGGAGATCCACGGCCAGCACGCCGACCGTGCGCTGGTTGATGTGACAGCCCACCGCCGCCTGCTTGATGCCTTCGGCGGCCATGAGGCCGAGGTGGCTGAGGTAGGTGCTTTGTGGGCAAAGGCTTCGGCCGCGGCGGAGGCACTCGCCGTTCACAGGAGCCTCGTGGAGCGGGCCGAGGCCGAGCGCGACTATCTCGAACATGCGGCGGAGGAACTGCGCGCCCTCAACCCGATCGAGGGCGAGGAGGCCAAACTGGCTGAGGCGCGCCAGATGATGATGTCGGCCGAGCAATATGCCGAGGCGTTGAGCGATGCTGAGGAGGCGCTTGCCGGGGACGGCACTTCGGTTGCCCGCCTCAACGCTGCGCTGCGCAAGCTGGAGCGGCGGCGCGAGACGGCGGGTGGCAGGCTCGATCACGTGTGTTCGGCGCTCGACCGGGTGTTGGCCGAAATCTCCGAAGCCGAGCGCGCGATTGCGGAAGCCCAGCGGTCCTTCGTGTTCGACCCGAAAGAACTGGAAAAATCGGAGGAGCGGTTGTTCGCACTCCGCGCCGCCGCCCGCAAGTACAAGTGCACGGTCGATACGCTGGCACAGGTGCGTGAACGCTTCGATACCGAACTGAAGGCGCTGACCGATGGCGGCGGGCGACTGAGGAGGCTGGAGCAAGACTGCAAGGCGGCGCGCGATGCCTTCGATGCCGCCGCCGAGAAGCTTTCCAACAAGCGCCGCAAGACGGCAAGGGCGCTCGACAAGGCGGTGATGGCGGAGCTTCCGCCCCTCAAGCTGGAGCGTGCGCGGTTTGAAACGGCCATCGAAACGGACGCCGGAAAGCCGGGTCCACAGGGCATTGACCGGATCGAATTCATGGTGGCCGCCAACCCCGGAACGCCGCTCGCGCCGCTGATGAAAGTGGCCTCTGGTGGTGAACTGGCCCGCTTTATGCTGGCTCTGAAAGTGATTCTCGCTTCCAAGGGCTCTGCGCCGACGCTGATCTTCGACGAGATCGACACCGGCGTGGGCGGTGCCGTGGCCGATGCCATTGGCGCACGGCTGGCCCGTCTTGCCGGAAACCTGCAGGTGCTGGCGGTGACCCACAGCCCGCAGGTGGCCGCGCGCGCTAGCCAGCACATGCTGATTTCCAAGATGGAGGAAGTTTCCTCGAAACGCATGGTAACGCGCGTGCAGCCGCTCGAGGCCAGGAGCCGCCGCGAGGAGGTTGCCCGCATGCTGTCAGGCGCGCAGGTGACGGAAGCGGCGCGCGCGCAAGCCGATGAGTTGCTGCAGGGCAGGGGGTGAACCATGGTGAAGAAAGCCGCCCCGGTTCCCGTTGAGGATCTCAACGCCCTTGAAGCATCGGCTGAACTGGCGCGGCTCGCACAGGAGATTGCACGCCACGACCGCGCCTACCACGAGCAGGACGCGCCTGAGATATCCGACGCCGACTATGATGCCCTGCGGCTTCGTAACGAAGCCATCGAGGCGCGCTTTCCCGATCTGATCCGTGAGGATTCGCCATCGCGCCGCATCGGTTCATCCGTCGCGGAAAAATTCGGCAAGATCCGCCATGCGGTTCCCATGCTGTCGCTCGGCAATGGTTTTTCGGATGAGGATGTGGTTGACTTCATCGGCCGCATCCGGCGCTTTCTCAACCTGCCTGAAGATGAGCCGGTCGCGCTTACGGCGGAGCCCAAGATTGATGGCCTGTCGATTTCGCTTCGCTACGAGGACCGCAGGCTGGTGCAGGCTGCAACGCGCGGCGACGGCTTCGAGGGTGAGAACGTCACCGCCAATGTCATGACCATTGCCGAGGTCCCGAAGCTGCTCACGGGCAATGCCCCCGATGTGTTCGAAGTGCGCGGCGAGATCTACATGTCGCACAGGGATTTTGCGGCGCTCAATGAAAAGCAGCTTCAGGCCAATGACAAGCTGTTCGCCAACCCGCGCAACGCGGCGGCGGGCTCGCTGCGCCAGCTGGATGCCGCCATCACCGCGGCGCGGCCTCTGAAGTTCTTCGCCTATGCCTGGGGTGAAGCCAGGGCACTTCCCGCCGAAACGCAGATGGGCGTGATCGAGGCCTTTGCCCACTGGGGCCTTCCCACCAATCCGCTGACAAAGCTCTGCCGTTCGGTGAGTGAATTGCTGGAACACTACCGCCATATCGAAAGCCAGCGCGCCGACCTCGGCTATGACATCGATGGTGTTGTTTACAAGGTGGACCGTCTCGACTGGCAGCAGCGGCTGGGCTTCGTCTCGCGCAGCCCGCGCTGGGGGCTGGCGCATAAGTTCTCCGCCGAGAAGGCGATGACGTTACTGGAGAAGATCGACATTCAGGTGGGCCGCACCGGCGCCTTGACGCCGGTGGCACGCCTGAAGCCAGTGACCGTTGGCGGCGTTGTCGTCACCAATGCCACGCTCCACAATGAGGATGAGATCGCGCGCAAGGACATCCGAGAGGGCGACACGGTAATCGTGCAGCGTGCGGGCGATGTGATCCCGCAGATCCTCGGGTTTGTGGCGGAGAAGCGTGCGGTGGAGTCGAAGCCCTATCACTTCCCGCAGCAATGTCCGGTCTGCGGCTCCCACGCGGTGCGTGAGCAGAGAGAGTCCGGAAAGCTTGATGCGGTGCGCCGCTGCACCGGCGGCCTCATCTGTGCGGCGCAGCGGGTGGAGCGCCTGAAGCATTTCGCCTCGCGCAATGCCTTCGACATCGAAGGGCTGGGGGACAAGATCATCTCCGAATTCTATGCCGATGAGTTGATCCAGTGGCCGCATGACATCTTCACGCTGGAGGAGCGGGACAGGAAGGCGCTGAAGCGGCTCAGGAACCGTGAGGGCTGGGGCGAAGCGAGTGTCAGGAAGCTGTTCGCCGCCATCGACGAGCGCCGCAGTATCGCGCTCGATCGCTTCATCTTCGCGCTCGGCATTCGCCATGTGGGCGAAACCACGGCGCGTGCGCTGGCCCGCGCCTATGGCACGGCGGCTCATTTCCGCGACGAGATGATCGCGGCGGAGGCCATGGCGGGTGATGCATGGAACGAGTTGAACGCCATTGACGGTATTGGCGGCGTGGTGGCGGACGCTGTTGTCCAGTTCTTTGCCGAACCGCACAACCGCGATGTGTTCGATGAACTCCTGAAGCATGTGACGGTCACGTCACTCGAAGCGCGCAGCACCAGTTCTCCGGTGGCGGGCAAGACCGTCGTGTTCACCGGTGCCCTTGAGCGCATGACGCGCGAGGAGGCCAAGGCCATGGCGGAACGGCTGGGTGCCAAGGTGTCGGGCAGCGTCTCCAAGAAGACGGACCTGCTGGTGGCCGGCCCGGGTGCAGGTTCCAAACTGAAGGATGCCGAGAAACACGGCGTCGAGGTGATCGATGAGGATGCGTGGTTTGCCCGCGTGGGGCAGGGCTGATCTTGAAGCGCAGGGAATTTCTGGATGGCGTGATTGATCTGGCGCCGGTTCTTGTCGCGGTCATCCCCATTGGCCTGTTATGGGGCACGCTGGCCTCATCCAAGGGGCTGACACTGCTGGAGGCCGTGTTGATGAGCGCCCTGGTATTCGCCGGGGCAGCGCAGTTCGTGGCGGTGGAGATGTGGCACGATCCAGCACCCGTCCTTCTCCTTGTCTTCGCGGCATTGATCGTCAACGCCCGGCACGTTCTGATGTCGGCGTCTGTATCGCGTCATATCGGGAAGATACCCCGCAGGCTGCATCCCCTCGTCGCCTATCTGCTGGTGGATGAAAGCTGGGCGCTGACCGAACGGCGGGCGATGAAAACGCCGGTGACGCTCGCCTATTATCTCGGCGTGACGCTGCCCATGGCGGTGAGTTGGTATGTTTCGACAGGCGTGGGCGCATTGCTCGGCCGTTCACTGGGCGATCCCGCCGCCATCGGACTCGATTTTGCCTTCTCGGCCCTCTTCGTCTCGATATTGATGGGGTTCTGGAAGGGACGGCGCACGGCGGGCGTTCTGGCGGCAAGTGGCGCCGTGGCGGCGGCCACCTATCTGGCGATAGACGGGCCGTGGTACATCATGGCGGGCGGGCTGGCCGGGGCACTGGCCGCGGCCCTCTCTTATGACGGTGTGGACCGCACATGATGAGTTTCGCGGACGCTTCTCCCTATATCGCCATTGTGGGCATGGGGCTTGCAACCTATGCCACGCGCCTTTCGGGCTTCTATCTGCTCCGTGGGCTGAATGTTTCGGGCCGCCTCAAGGCTGCGCTCGACGCGCTTCCGCCTGCCGTGCTGATGGCGGTGATCGCGCCGGTGATCCTCGCCACCGGCCTTGCTGAAACCATCGCAGCGGCGATTACCGCACTCGCGGCCTTCTTCCGCATGCCGCTCGCCGTTTCGATTCTGATCGGCATCGCCAGCGTCGTGGCCCTGCGGGCGGTGCTGGGGTAGGG
>CAYMQH010000068.1:0-16998 GCA_964392525.1 uncultured Aestuariivirga sp. | reverse complement strand
CACTGGTTCGAGTCCAGTATCGCCCACCATTGCCTCCCCCCATTCCGACCACTGTCAAAAAGCATGTGCCTGAACCCGGCCGGTTGCCGTCCTCCGGCCGAATATGCAATCATTGCGCGAAGTAGCCGCCACTTACTTACCTCTGAAATTCAATTTAATTTGAATGGGCTGCCAGCCCTGATAAGTTCCCTTCCATCGCACTAAGTTAGGTGCCGGGTAAACCAGCTGTTTACCGGTTGCTCCGGGGCGTTGTACTGCCGGACGGCGGGGCTCCGGAAACATGAGTGAATATCGTATTGGAGGAACGCTCTTGAAGACACTGCTGATCACCGCCGGCGCGCTTGCCTTGTCGGCCTCAACCGCTGTTGCCGCCTGCACCGCGCCCTTCGGGCGTTATGGCGGGGCGGCGGTGGGAATTTCCTATGATGCGCAAACCATGCAGCCCAAGGAGTTCCAGAACAGGCAGTTCCTGGTGAACTACAACAGGAATGGCAGCGGGACCGTGCAGATCGTGCTCAATCCGGGCACCGGTTCATCGGTCACCGCCAGTTTCCCGGCCCGCGGCAGCAATGGCCACAGCTTCAATGCGACGACCTGCTCGGGAAGAATCACGGCTTCGGCCTTCGGACAGACCGTAACGCTTGCCTATGTGGTGGTTGAGAGCGGGAATGAGATCATGTTCAGCGACGGCAACACCGTGGCACCAACCGATGTCTTCCCCTATGTCATCACGGTGAAGAAGCAGTAGCCTCAAAGCGGAATGGGGCCAGAAGGGATCGGAACGCCTTACACAGCGCACCCTGCCGTCATTCCGGCGACGGCGGGAAACCCGTTGCCTTTCCGAGTCTCGTGAAGCTTGAAGCTGGGCCCCTGCCTGCGCCGGGGTGACGGACTACAGAGAAAGTGCGCTGAGTTCAGCTGATCGCATCCCGCTCTGAAAGCTGCCTTCCATCTTGAATGACAAACGGCCCCGGAAGGGGCCGTTTGCCGTTTTCGCGATGAAAGATCAGGCCACCGGCCTGGCCAGCTTCACTTTGCGTGGGAGGCGTGGCCCTTCAGCTTGAAGGCAAGCGCGGAGAGGATGACCCCGGCGGCGATGGCATAGGCACCAATCACCCAGACCATCGCAACAGCTCCGGCACCTGGCATGGCGAACAGCAGCACACCGAACAGCACGGTCAGCACGCCGTGCAGGATCAGCATCCACTCATTGTCGATTTCCTTGCGCAGGCGGATGGCGCCGATGATTTCGAACACGCCGCTGACGATGGCCCAGGCCGCAATCACCGTCAGCAGGATCAGCGCGGCAGACCCCGGAAGGAAGAAGGCATAAAGACCGGCCAGAATGCCGGCGATGCCCACAATCGCCATCCACCAGCGCGATCCCGCAGCGCCATTGCCGCTGATACCTGCGTAAAGCGCGAACACGCCGTCAACCAGCGCATACGCACCATAAAGGATGACGAGGCTCACAATGGTGATGCCCGGCCATGCAAAGGCCAGCACGCCGAACACGATCGAGGCGAGGCCGCGCAGCAGCAGTGCCCACCAGTTCTTGGCAAGCCCGTGCAGGATCATCGCACCCTGTCCCAGGCCCCTTGGTTGTGCAGCATTATTCATGGTCTTGCTCCTTGGTTAACCCCGCGATGACACTAGGCCAATTATGCCCGAATCCCAAGCCCGTTGGCACCGATCATGGCACAAAAATACCCGCCGCCGCCGTAGGCGGCGGGGGCGGGTCAGTTTCTGCGAAGAAGCTGCCAGACGGTGCTTGGCATTGATATGATCATAGGCCGAACCGATGCCGTGATGCCAGAGGGCCGGAATCCCGACCACAGCCCGCCGGCCCGGCCTGACGCCACGTTTTCGGGGCTTTTCGGGATAATCAGGGCCGCGCCATGCATTTTCGGAAAGCCCCGCCTGACACCGGAGCCGGGGCAATCCCGGAAGGACGGCCAAGCTGCAAAATCGGCGGTTGTGCAGAGACGTGGGCACAACCGCTGCCCCGGTCAGGTCACCGATGTTTCCGTCGCTGCGATGTGGACCGCCAGAAGGCAGCCATCGGGCGTGTAGGAGCAATGCTCCGTTCCATCGCGCAGCCAGACAAGGTCGCCCTTGCGGAACACCGTTCCGTCATTCTCGATCAGTTCGCCTTCGAGAATCAGAAACTGCTCATGGCCGTTGTGGCGATGCGGCCGCGTCGTCATGCCGGGCGGCATGCGGTAGACATGAAAGCCAACCCCAAGCGGTTCGGCGTCATTGAGTTGCAGGACCGTATCGCCGAACGCCTGGCCATCCTCGTAAACGAAAGGCTTGAACGCCGCTTCATAGATGTTGGCAACGCGCCGGTCCTCAGGCTTCACGGGTTTCATCGGGTCTTCCTCCTTCTCAATTCATGCTGCCTTGCGACAGGGCCATCTGGATATCACGTTCACGCTTCTTCTCGGCACGGTGCATGATGACCGCGGCGGCAATGACGCAGACCCCGACCACGCAGATGATGAGCGAGGCAAGCGCGTTGATGTCCGGCGTCACGCCGAGGCGCACCTTGCTCCAGATCAGGATGGGAAGCGTGGTGGAACCGGGGCCGGTGGTGAAACTGGTGATGACCACGTCATCGAGCGAGATGGTGAAGGCCAGCAGCCAGCCCGACACGATGGCCGGCGCGATCACCGGCAGAGTCACATCCACCAGCACGCGCCACGGCCTGGCGCCCAGGTCCATTGCCGCCTCTTCCAGAGCCACATCCATGGAGGACAGGCGCGACTGCACCACCACCGCCACATAGGTCATGGAGAAGGTGATGTGGGCAATGGTGATGGTCGTGAAGCCGCGGCTGCCCGGCCAGCCGATCCACTGCGCCATGAAGATGAACAGCATGAGCGAGGATATGCCGGTGATGACCTCCGGCATGACCAGTGGCGCGGTGACGAGGCCCGAGAGGCCGGTGCGGCCGCGGAAGCGCCTGAAACGCGCCAGGGCGATGCCCGCCATGGTGCCGAGGATGGTGGCGAAGGTGGCGCTCGTCAGCGCGATCTCGAGCGACAGGAGTGCCGCCTTCATCACCTGCGCGTTGTTGAAGAGCTTGCCGTACCATTCGGTTGAGAAGCCGCCCCACACGGTGACGAGGCGTGACTTGTTGAAGGAAAAGATGATGAGCGACAGGATCGGCACATAGAAGAAGGCGAAGCCGAAGACCAGGCAGGAGATGAGGAACATGGGCCGCCGGTTCATCGCTTCGCCTCCGCCCGTTCCTGCGCGCGCTTCTCGAAATGGCTGTAGGCCATGATGGGCAGCACAAGCAGCAGAAGAAGCGCCACCGCCACGGCCGATGCCATCGGCCAGTCCCGCGCCGAGGAGAATTCATCGCTGATGACGCGGCCGATCATCGGGTCCGAGGAGCTGCCGACCAAGCTCGGGATAATGAGTTCGCCCGAGGCCGGAATGAACACGAGCAGGCCACCGGCGATGATGCCGGGAATGCTCAGCGGCAGCGTCACGTCCTTGAACACCTGCCATGGCCTTGACCCCAGATCGGTCGCCGCCTCGTTCAGCGCCTGGTCCAGCTTTTCGAGATTGGCGTACAGCGGCAGGATCATGAACGGGAGATAGGAATAGACCATGACGAGCACGACAGCGAAATTGGAGTTCATCATGGGAAGCGACCGAAAGGCCATATCCGCCGGCAGCACCGCATTGACCAGGGTGGTCAGGCCGCGGTTGAACCAGCTGTTGCTGCCGAGAAGACCGATCCACGCATAGACGCGGAGCAGGAAGGAGGTCCAGAACGGCAGCACCACCAGCATCAGCAGCACGTTACGCCATGTCTTGCTGACCCTGGTGATCCCGAGCGCCATGGGATATCCGATGAGCAGGCAGAAGAACGTGGCAATGGCTGCATTGAGCAGTGAGGTGAGAAAGGCGCGGATATAGAGCGTATCGGAGAAGAGCCGCGCATAGTTGTCCCACTGGATGTAGGGCCATTCGCTGAGAAAGGCGATGGGCGGGGAGAGATCGGCGCGCCGCGCGAAGCTCATGGCGATGACGATGAGGAAGGGCAGCAGGAAGAAGCAAATCAGCCACGCATAGGGAATACCGATGATGAGGTCGCGCCAGCCCCGTGCATTGAACCAGCCCGCCAGCCTGCCCCGTTCACCTGCCATCGGCTCAGTCCTTCAGCACGATGGCTGCGGCGGGAGCGAAGGAAATCCAAACCTGATCGCCCCACTCCGCTGCGCGCCCCGACCCATCGCGCGAGGTGTTCACGCAGTTGACCTGCACCAATTGGCCGGAGGGCAACGCCACGCGGAACAGCGAGTCCTTGCCGAAATAGGCAAGGTCCTTGACCACGCCCTGAATGGCATTGGGGCCTGCCGGACGCTCATGGCTCAGCAGAACCTTCTCCGGACGAACAGCCAGCGACACTTTCGCGCCAACCTCGGCTGCAAGCTCCGCCACGCTCACCCGCTCGCCGAGGGCTGGCACCTCCACTGCGCCATCGGTGGCCACTTGCGCCTCGAACATGTTGATGGATCCGATGAAGCCCGCAACGAAGCGGCTCGCCGGGCGTTCGTAGATTTCTGCGGGCGGGCCCACCTGGCGGATTACGCCCCTGTCCATCACGGCGATGCGGTCAGCGAGCGTCATGGCTTCTTCCTGGTCATGCGTCACGACCACGAAAGTGATGCCGGTGCGCTCCTGGATCGACATGATCTCAAACTGGGTGTGTTCGCGCAGCTTCTTGTCCAGCGCGCCCAACGGCTCGTCGAGCAGGAGAAGCTTCGGCTGGCGGGCCAGCGCGCGGGCGAGCGCCACGCGCTGGCGCTGGCCACCCGAAAGCTGGTGAGGCTTGCGCCCGGCCAGCGGCGCAAGCTGCACCAGTTCCAGCATCTCGCGCACCCGGGCAGTACGCTCGGCCTTGCTCATCTTCTCATACTTGAGGCCGTAGCCGACGTTGGCCTCAACCGTCATGTGCGGGAACAGCGCATAGGACTGGAACATCATGTTCACCGGGCGCTCATAGGGCGGGATCTTCGCCATGTCCTGCCCGTCGATGAAGATGCGGCCCTCGCTCGGTGCCTCGAAGCCCGCGAGCATGCGCAGCAGCGTCGTCTTCCCGCAGCCTGAGCCGCCAAGCAGCGCGAACATCTCGCCTTTCATGATATCGAGCGACACACAGTCGACAGCCGTAAAGCCGCCGAAGCGCTTGCTGACGCCCTCGATGCGGATGAAGGGCTGCCCCGGTCCCTGCTGTGCCACAGCGATCAGCCGGACTTGATGGCCTGCCATGCCCGCGTCATTGCGCGGTCCTGCTCCTCGGTGAAGGGCTTGGGCGCCCACAGCCGGCCCTTGACCTTGTCATCCGGATAGACGGCCGGATTGGCGAGAATGGCCGGATCGACGAAGGGCTTGGACGCCAGGTTGCCGTTGGCATAGTTCGTGAAGTTGGTGCACTTGGCGATCACTTCGGGCTGCAGCATGTATTCAAGGAACTTGTAGGCCGCCGCAACATGCGCCGAGTCGGAGGGCATGCACAGGCAGTCGACCCATGCAGGCGCGCCCGTTTCCGGCACATGATATTCGAGATTGATGTCGACGCCAGCCTCCTTGGCGCGCGCCGCCGCCGTGGAATAGTCACCCGACCAGTTGTTGATGACGCACAGTTCCTTGTTCGGAATTGCGTTGAGGAAATTGGTGTTGTCGAAGGTCCGGATGTATTGGCGCACCGGCTTGAAGGCTTCGACCACGGCGTCGTAATCGGCGACATTCGTCGTATCGCCATCCTTGCCGAGATAACGCAGCACCATGGGGATCAGGTCGGTCGGGCTGTCGAGCACCGAGATGCCGCAATCCGCGAACTTCGCCGCGATCTCCGGCTTGAAGATCATGTCGAGCGAGTCGAGCTTCGCATCGGGCATGCGCTCGCGCACCATGTCCATATTGTAGGTCACACCCACGGTGCCCCACATGTAGGGAATGCCATATTCATTCCCCTCGTCCCAGCCGGCCAGGACCTTGAGAATGGCGGGGTCCAGATTCTTCCAGCTGGGCAGCTTCGACTGGTCGATCTTCTGGTAGACATTGGCCTTGGTGAAATTGGGCAGCTTGAGGCCAGCCGCCACGACGACGTCATAGCCCGAAGAGCCCGCCAGCATCTTGGCTTCCATCTCCTCGGCGGAACTGTAGGTATCATAGGTGACGGAAATGCCCGTGGCCGACTGGAAGTCCTCGATCGTCGTCTCGCCGATATAGTCAGCCCAGTTATAGACATTGAGGACGCTGTCCTCCGCCCGGGCCCGCCGTACATAGGGCATGCCCACCAATGCAGCCGCCATGAGGCCTGCCGCTTTCCGCCTGTTGACCTTCATTTGCATTCCTCCGCTGGCTGTTGTTCTTGTCTGAGCCGTCGCTGCAGGTTGTTGCGGCAAGGCGGTGCTGTCAAGCCGGAGCAGGCTGGTCCGTCCCGGTCTTCATCGTCTCGTTGATCCGCGCAACCTCTGCTTCCAGCGGCGGCGCCGCACAGCGGGTGACGGGCAGCACCGCGCGGATGTGGTCGTGGTGGCTTCGCACCCCTCTTTCGAGGTCTGACAGGTGAAAGCCGTCGAAGCCGGAGGACTTCATGGATTCATTGGACCAGACGGAGAGCTGGACATCCTCCTTGCCGGTGTCGCGGTCGATGCGGGTGGCGAGATAGCGCGCCAGCCGCTGCTGGCGGCTTTCAGCCGGCCGCCGGTAGACAGCGCCACGGATCATGGAGCGGTCCACCGCAAGCGGAAACTCCTGATAGAACTGCACCGTTTCCGGTGTTACCGAGATGACGGCATTGGGGAACAGGCCGAAATAGGACCAGCGCTCGCGCTTGTCCGCATCGAACCACTGCGGGGCAGAACTGAAGGCCGCGTAGTTCCGCACACTCCACAGGCGGCCGCCCTGCCGGGTGAACGTCCCCTCGGACCGGCTCGTGCCATTCCGGAAGGGCTCATCGAAGTAGCTGGCACCGTAGAGGTCCTGCAGGGCGGGATGGGCCATGGCGACATGGTAGCCTTCATTGTCCACGTCACGGACCGATTTCCAGTTCACGTCGATGGGAAAGGCGTAAGGCTCCCCGGCCGGCACCAGTTCTTCGGGCCGGTAGGCCGCCAGTTCCGCTCCATGGCCCGCCATGACATCTGCCACGCTGGCCTGCGGGCCAGGCAGGAAGCGGATGAAGATGAAGCCCATCCAAACCTCAAGCTCCAGCGGCTTAAGTCCGAATTTCTCACGGTCCATGTCGCCGAAGGTCTGCGGGCGGGCCGCACCACGCAGGCTGCCATCCCGGTTATAGACCCAGCCATGAAAGGGGCAGACAAACGCCCGCTCGCAGTGGCCGCGGGTTTCAGCCGTGACCCTGGAGCCGCGGTGGCGGCAGAGATTGTGAAAGGCACGCACCACGCCATCGTCGCCACGCACGATCAGCGCCCGCTCATCCACCATATCGAGGGTGAAGAAATCGCCGGCCTTCGGCACATCGCTCACATGGCCGGCGATCTGCCAGTGCTTGCGGAAAAGTTCCTGTTTCTCAAGCTCAAGCAAAGCGGGGCTGTGGTAGGCCCAGGCGGGAAGGCCGCTCCGGTCCCAGTCAGCCGGATTTTCCGGGGTTCTGCTTGTCATCACCATCTCCTGAATACGATTGAGTGTCGGAGATTTCTGACTGAACTGTCAATCAAATATATTGCCCGCTGGCAGCCACCGGGCAGGGGGCGAACTGCGAGCCCCCCCCAATCGCGTCATCCCGCCCCTCGCCGGACGCAGGGGCAACGGCCTATTCACCCAGAGGTCCTTTCCTGTAGGCTTGCGGCCATGAACAGGACTGTCTCCGAAAAACGCTCATCCGCCCGGCTCCGGCGCCGCGAGCAGTTGATTGAGGCCACCATCGCCGCCATTGCGCAGCGCGGCCTCTCGCGTGTGACGATCAGCGATGTTGCCGAGATTGCGGATGTTTCGCACGGGCTGCTGATCTTCCACTTCGAGAGCAAGGACAAGCTCCTCGCCCAAACATTGCGCTTCATGTCGGAGACGCACCGGAGAATATGGGAGGATGCCCTCCGCCAGGCACCGACCTCGCCCGCCGCACGGCTCGATGCGCTGATTCAGGCCGAGTTCAGCACGGAGAACCAATCGCCGGAACGACTGGCCGCCTGGTGTGCCTTCTGGGGCGAGGCGCCAAACCGTCCGCTCTATATCGAACAATGCGGCGGCAATGACCGGGCCCAGATCGAAGCCTTTGAAGGCGCCTGCAAGGCGCTGGCGGCCGAGGGCGGCTATCGGTTGGATTTCCGCCGGGCGGCGCGCGTCATCCGGCTCACCATTGAGGGCGTCTGGCTGGAACTGATGTTCTCCGCCAAGCCCTATGCAAAGGAGGAGGCCGTAAGGACTGTTTATTTCAGCGCGGCCGCCATGTTCCCGAAACACTTCAATGACATGGGCCTTCTCAGCCGCTGACGGCGCTTGCCTCTTCAATGATCTCGAACGCGTGCTCGATCTTCGCTGTCTTCCCGAACATGATGGAGGCGGAGCAATACTTCTCGGCGGAGAGGTTCACCGCGCGCTCCACATTCGCGGGCTTCAGATTGCGGCCCGTCACCTTGTAGATGATCTTCACATGGGTGAAGACCTTGGGGTCTTCCGTGGCGCGCTCACCTTCAAGCGCGATGTCGAGGCCTGTCACCTTCTCGCGCATGCGTTCGAGAATCATCACCACGTCGAAGGCGGTGCAGCCGCCGAGGCCAAGAAGCAGCATCTCCATGGGCCGCACGCCGATGTTGCGGCCGCCTGACTCGGGCGCGCCATCCATCACCACGGCATGGCCAGAACCCGACTCACCCACAAAGGCCCGGCCATCGAGCCACTGAACGCGTGCTTTCATCGTGCTGTCTCCTCTCGCTTGCGGCCCGCGTCTTAGCGGCAAAGACGGCGCAGGCCAATCACCATCGGCTGAGCTTCGCGGCATAGAGGAAGCCCTCCGTGCCGGCCGTCACATGGGTGGCGGCGATGCAGGAATCACCCTCCCCCAGCGCAGCGCCATTCACCGTGCTGGCACCAGAGAGTGCAAAGAGCAGGATCGGCCCATCATGGGCGATCTCCGCCGCAGTCGAGAGGATATCGACACTGGCCTGCCATGCGCCCCGCCGCAGAAACAGGTTCAGCGCCCGGCATGGCCCGGCACGCAGGCGGCAGAAGGTCTTCACATCACACGCGTAAGGATGAGGCACGAAGCGGCGGTGAACGGCGAGGGTGGGGCGGCCTTCGAAATCAAGGTCCAGCCCCTCTCCCTCGATCAGGGTGAAGATGCGGTCGACATCCGGGTACAGGGAAAACGGCACATCCTGATCAATCCGGGCGATAGCGAAACGCCAGCCGAAATCCTGTTTCCCCGGTGGCTCGGAGGCAATGTCCCAGGAGACGCCCATGCCATTGCGCCAGCGTCCCTCGCGCAAGTCGTGGTGGCGGATGATTTTCATATGTCCTCCCCGCCCTCGACAAAACAACGCGGGCTGACGCAGTATAGGTGGTGAAAACTGCCCCAACAGCGGCAGAGTTGCAGGAGGACATCATGGCGCATGACGCTGCCGTACCGGCAGGCGGGCCGCAGAAACTGGTCATCAGGAACATCGGGCTGCTGCTGACGGGCGCACTCGAGAATCCGATCCTCGATGCCGATACGCTGGTGGCCGAGAACGGCCGCATCACCGCCATCGGCCGCGCCAAGGACGTGGACCAGGAACATGCCACCCTCATCATCGATGCCAATGGCACGGCGCTCACCCCCGGCCTGATCGACAGCCATGTGCACCCCGTGGCGGGCGACTGGACGCCCCGCCAGAATCAGATGGGCTGGATCGATTCCAACCTCAATGGCGGTGTCACCACCATGATCTCGGCGGGCGAAGTGCACACGCCGGGCCGCCCACGCGATGTGGTGGGCCTGAAGGCTCTCGCCATTTCCGCCCAGCGGCAGTTCGCCAATTTCCGGCCCTCTGGCGTGAAGGTTCACGCAGGCGCACCCTGCATCGAGCCCGAGATGGTCGAGCAGGATTTCAAGGACCTTGCCGATGCCGGCGTGACGCTTCTCGGCGAAGTGGGGTTGGGCGGCGTGAAGGACGGGCCGACAGCGCGGCGCATGGTGGCCTGGGCGCGGAAATATGGCATTCAGAGCACGATCCACACCGGGGGGCCGTCTATTCCCGGCTCTGGCCTCATCGACAAGGATGTGGTGCTGGATGCGGACACCGATGTGGTGGGCCACATAAACGGCGGCCACACCGCGCTGCCCGACAATCAGATCCGCTGCATCTGCGAAGGCTGCAAGCGCGGCCTCGAGATCGTGCACAACGGCAATGAGCGCGCTGCACTCTATACCCTGCGACTCGCCACGGAGATGAAGGAACTGCACCGCGTGATCCTCGGCACCGATGCGCCCGCAGGCTCGGGTGTGCAGCCGCTCGGGATTGCACGCATGGTGTCCATGCTGTCCTCGCTCGGCGATCTTCCAGCCGAACTGGCTCTCTGCCTTGCCACCGGCAATACGGCGCGCATGCGCAAGCTTGACTGCGGGATCATCGAAGTCGGCCGCGCGGCGGATTTCGTGTTCATGGACAAGGCGCAGCATTCAGCGGGCGAAACGCTGCTCAAGAGCATCGAACTCGGCGACCTTCCCGGCATCGGCATGGTGTTGATCGACGGTCAGGTGCGCTGCCAGCGCAGCCGCAACACGCCGCCCGCCACGCGCATTCCCACCATTCTCAAGGGCGGCTGAAGGCACCCTCATTGCAAAAAAAGAAAGGGTCCCGCACGCGGGACCCAAGGGAGAAGGGAGGAGGCGGGGAACCCCAGGAAAGGGGGGAACGAAGCGACAGCTGACTTTCTCAGGAATTCACCCGCCCGCGCGATGGAACGAACCACCGTGCATTCAGTGATTAAGGGCAGTTCCCCCGGACGTCCTTGATGTGTATCAAATCTTCGCGGCGATTGGGCGCCGGCCGTCCGCGAGAAACGAGAGTTTATGACAACCTCCCTCCAACACCTTGAAAAGCTGATTGCATTTCCGACCGTCAGCCGTGACGGTAACCTCGACCTCATCGCCTATGTGCAGCAGTTCCTGAAGGAGCTGGGCATTTCCTCCACGCTCTACCACAGCGAAGATGGGCGAAAAGCCAATCTCTGGGCCACCATCGGGCCCGAGGACGTGCCGGGAGTAGCCCTCTCAGGCCACACCGATGTGGTGCCGGTGGAAGGACAGGCATGGTCCACCAATCCGTTCAAGCTTGAGAAACGCGATGGCAACTATTTCGGCCGCGGCACGGCAGACATGAAGGGCTTCATCGCCTGCTGCCTCACAGCAGCCGAAAAGGCGTCTTCCCGCAAACTGCACACGCCCATTCACCTCGCCTTCTCCTATGACGAGGAGATCGGCTGCGTTGGTGTCCGCCGCATGCTCGATATCCTGAAGGATGCACCCGTGAAGCCGCGCCTCTGCATCGTGGGCGAGCCGACGCTGATGCAGGCTGTCACGGCGCATAAGGGCAAGCTCGGCTTCCGCGTCACGGCTCATGGGCTTGAAGCCCATTCGAGCCTCGCGCCCATTGGCGTCAACGCCATCTACATGGCCTCGGATCTCATCAGCGCAATCCGCGCCATCCAGAAGGACATCGCTGAGAACGGCTTGCATGATGGCGACTATGAAGTGGCCTACACCACGCTGCATGTGGGCAAGATTCAGGGCGGCGAGGTTATGAATATCGTCCCAAACCGCTGCAGCTTCGATTTCGAGATCCGCTACCTGCCGGAGGACGACGAGTCGAAGATCGTTGCCCGCATCAAGGCGGCAGCGGAAGAGATCGCCAAAACCTACCGCCCGGTCTTCGCCAGCGCGCGCTTCGACTTCATGGAGTTGCAGAGCTACCCGGCAATGAACACGCCCGTGGACAGCGAGGCCGTGAAATTCGTGCACGCGCTGACGGGCGGCAACTCCACTGGCAAGATCACCTTCGGCACCGAGGGTGGCCTGTTCCAGAAATATCTTGGCACGGCCGCGGTCGTATGCGGCCCGGGCAATATCGCCGTTGCGCATAAGCCCGACGAGCATGTGAGCGAAGCCCAGATGGCCCAGTGCGACCGCATGCTGGAGCGGCTGGTGGATAAGCTCTCGACCTAATTGTCACGCATCCAGGCGGGCTTCTTGCCCCTGAAGGAGTGAAAGGCTGGCGCCAGTTCCAAGCGATTATTGGAATCAAAGCTTCCCAGCACCAGCGCCACCACCGGCTTGTCGTCAATGGCGCCAAGGGTTGACCCGCAAACGGGACAGAAGCTGCGGCTGGACGCAGCGGAGGATCGCCACACAGCAGGGCGCCCACCGGGCCCGGTCCACGCGACCTTCTCGGCCGGAAACTCGACCCAGTGCAAGATCACCGCGCCCGAGTAGCGCTGGCACATCTTGCAGGCACAACTGTGGGGTTTGAGGGGTGGCCCTTCCGCCTCGAACCTTATGTTCCCGCACAGGCAGCCGCCCTTGTATGTCCTTGGCATCGCATAAGCCCTCCCGATGGAGATTGTGGTCCATCGGGAGGGCCAAGGGAAGGGTGCGCCGTGAGGGCGCGGGCCTATTTCCGCTTCATCAGGAAGCAGACGGCGATCGTGGCTTCACCCGCCTCGAGGCCGCACAATTCCATTTCATTGGCCGACAGGAGACGGCCATCGAAGATATTGTCCTCATCGGCGAAGAGCACCGTCACATTGTCCCGGCGGATGACACCCACCAGTTTTTCGGACCGGGTTTCACGCCCCCAGGTGCCGATCAGCCCCGAACCATCCTGCTTCTCGACGGTCAGCAACCATTCCTTGGTCCGGTCGGCGAAGACGGGGTCCTTGTGGGAGGGATCGTGGGTCAGCGAACCGAAACGCGCGCCACCGACAATCATGCCGGACCATGTACCAACGAGGTTCGGCACCTCCTGCGCCGTTGCCACTGCTGGGCAGGCGGCAAGCGCGAGAACGGAAACCATGAAGACAGCCGGGAGAGAGTTCTTTGACATTGAGCAGTTCCTAAACTGAAGTTAATGATTCACAACGACAAACTTAGCGTAAGCAAATTATCACCATCCACCTGTAAAAAAAAACAGGCTTGGCAAGTAAGCCATCATACAGGCTATTTCCCCATCGACCTGACGGCGGGAGAAGGAGGCTATCTCTGACTAAGGGTCGCCCGGAACGCCATAACTTGGGGCCTGCGTGGGGTCGATGGCGCGCTGCAGGTAAGCCCCCATCTGCGGCTTGTAGTCTGTCCACAGGCGGCGCAACAGCTTGATGGGGTTCTCGTCATCCCAATCCACCCGGAGGCTCACAAGTGGGAAGGCCTGTTCATGATAGACGATGAGAGCGGCTGAATGGACCGGCCCCTCCTCGCCGCCGGACTCCAGCCCCGCTTCCAGCGCACGCAGCAGGCGCTCTGCCAGATGCTCACCCGCATTGGCGGCGAAGGAATCCGTCATGGTCTTGGGCAGGCTCGCATGCTTCAGGAGGTTTCCCGCCGCCACGCAATCACGCTGTTCCGAAACGCCATGGGTGCCGAGGATATTGCTGCCCGACCATGTGGCGGAACGGCCTTGCGCATCCACCGCTGTCAACTGCCGGTAATCAATATTGGCGCGGCCCTCGACCACCTTTCCGATGGCGTCCTTCGCGCTCAGGCCCTGCTCCATATAATCCAGCACAAGGGGCCCAAGATTGGGGTCCGTGACGTTCTGGGTCGCGACCGCCCCCACCCTGGCTCGCGCATGCGGGCAGCGCGCACCGACCGCGATCGAAGAGGTGGTAATGGCCACGCCGAACGCGCCAGACCTGGCGCAACGGCCTGCAATCGAGAATGTCATGCTTTATGTCTCCGTCAGAGTTCGGCGGCCATCTCTTCGAGAAGGCGGCGTTGCAGGGCCTGAAACGCTTCGCCCGGTTGCTGCTGGATCGCGAGTTCAAGATTGGGGTCAACCACCGCCGTGCGGTGCCCCGCCAGCGCCTCGATCAGCGCATGGCCACAGAACGGCACATAGGCTTCAGAATAGCCGCCCTCATGCACCACCGCCACACGGCCGCCGCACAGTCCATCTGCTGCCTCCAGCGTCGTCTGCATCAAATAGCGGAACGTATCACTGTGGGCCTGCATACGGGCCAGCGGGTCAACGATGCTCGGATCGTAGCCGCACGCAACCACGATCAATTCCGGCCGGTAGCGCTCGAGCGCCGGCAGAACGATCAATTCCATCGCATCAACGTAGCTCTGGTGCCCGCCGCCGGGCAGAAGCGGAACATTGATATTGTAGCCCTCGCCCCTGCCCCGCCCACGATCCTGCGCGCGGCCGGTATCGGTCGGGTAGCAGCGCTCCTGGTGGAGCGAGATGGTGAGCACGTCCGGGCGCTCATAGAAGATCGCCTCGGTGCCGTTTCCATGGTGCACATCCCAGTCGATGACCGCAACACGGCTGAGCTTGTGGCGGGCGATGGCCCGCTCGATGGCAAGTGCCCCATTGGCCAACAGGCAGAAGCCCATGCCGGTATCGGGCAGGCAGTGGTGCCCGGGCGGGCGCGACAGAGCATAGGAATTGCGCACTTCGCCCCTCAACACGACCTCGACCGCCTCCGCCGCAAGCCCTGCCGACAGCCGCGCGATATCATAGCCGCCGGGGCCGAAGCTCGCCTCGAAGCCCATGTCGCCTCCCTCGCCCGCACTCAATTCCGCGAATCGGTCGAGATAGGAGGCGGGGTGGACACGCAACAGGTCCTCGCGGGTCAGCATCGGCGCGGATCGCGCATCAAGGACGGACGTAAGACCCGACACATCCATCAGGCTTTTCAGCCGCCGCTTGCTGTCGGGAGATTCACAATAACCCGCGGCATTGGGCGGCTGCACCCAGCCGCCCACCGGAAAGAACAGCGCATAGGGCTTGCCGGAATGCCAAAGGCACTTCTCATCGTGAAAAAAACCGGTTCGCTTATGCGACATGTCAGAGATCCTCAATCGGGAATGACGGCGGTCACTTCAATCTCAACCAGCCACTCGGGCCGTGCAAGGGCTGTGATGACAAGGCCCGTTGAGCAAGGGAACACGCCTTTGAGCCACTTGCCCATTTCCTGATAGACTTCCTGACGGTAACGGATATCCGTGAGATAGACAACGATGCGGCAGATATGGTCCATATGACCGCCCGCCTCTTCCATCAGCATCTTGATGTTTGCCATGGTCTTGCGCGTCTGCAGCGTGGCGTCGCCCACATGGAGTGACTCGCGCGTGTCGAGGTCCTGCGCCACCTGGCCGCGCAGGAACACCATGCTGCCCCGCGCCACAACGCCCTGGCACAGGTCATTGTCGAGCTTCTGCTCGGGATAGGTTTCCTTGGTATTGAACGGGCGGATACGCTTGTGAGCGGTCATGTGCTGCATTCCTGAGTAATAGTGATGGCCCCCGGAGGCGGCCAGAGTTGACGTGGTGTCCCGGCGCCTATTCGGCGGCCTGTTTCGTGACGCCCCAGATGTTATCCGAAAGCCCACCCGCCTTTTGAGCAAATTTCAGCGTCTGATTCCAGTCGAAGGTCCGGTACACGGCGGCAGACTGGGCGAAGGGCGGCGATTGGGCGAAGAGTTGGAACGTGAGGCGATGGCCGGCATAGTCGGAGTTCATCAGGTCGCGCGCCAGCGCCAGCAGCTTGCGCCGGTCATCGGCCTGCCACTCGTCATTGACGGTATAGTATTTGTCCATCCACTTCTTGGTGTCGGGGTGCTCGAACACGGCCGCATCGGGCGTCACGCAAATCTGCCCGCCGCAGAGTTCGCGCGCGATGTGGATCATGCGCGGCAGGTTGTTGAGTGCATGGCAGCGCCCGGTGAACAGCAGCGACTGGTTGGGCATGAGAAGTCCGTTGGGGCTGCGCTCACCTGTGGCGATGGCGGCGGTGAGATGGGCATTGATGCCTTCGCGCCAGACCGCCAGTTCAGACAGTTTCTCCTGCACCGCCTGCTGCTTGTCGAGGCCGGTCTGCCGGGCGTTCCACAGCGCCGCCCCGATGAGGAGATCAGCATAGGAGAGTGTGCGCTGCACGAAGGGGAAGGCCGAATAGCGGTGCAGCGTCTGGCGGATGAAGGCCGCCGCGCGGGTGTGCTGATAGAACAGCACATCCTCCCACGGGATCAGCACGTCATCGAGGATCATCAGCGTGTCCACCTCGTCGAACTTGTTGGACAGCGGATAGTCCGCCTCCGGCGCGCGGCCGGTGAAGCCGGTGCGGCAGATGTGCTTCACGCCCGGCGCATCCATTTTCACGATGCAGCCCAGCGCATATTCAGAAAGCTTGGCATCGCCCCAATTGGCGATGGTGGGCTTGAGGAAGGCCTGATTGGAATAAGCCGCCGCCGTTTCATATTTCGCGCCACGGATGATGATGCCGGCATCCGTTTCCTTGACCACATGCACCAGCATGTCCGGGTCCTGGTCCTGCGGGCGCTTGGAACGGTCGCCCTTCGGGTCCGTGTTGGCGGAAACGTGAAACGGATCGTTCTTGATGACGAGATGGATGTGGCGCTCGATGTTCTGGGCAAAGCGCGGGTCGATCTCATTCAGGATTTCCTTGCCGTCCCACAGCGACCACATCTCGCCGATGGTCTCATCGCCCACGCGGGTGACGACGCCGCCGATGTCATGCATCACCGTGTCGACGGCGCGGCGCTTGTCATCCCAGTCCTTCTTCTCGAAGGGCAGCCTGAGGCCGATGGGGAAGCGCTCGCCATTCTCCTCATAGGTCATGATGTCGCGCGTGGCGGCATCATGCTGCATGTCATAGATACGAGCGCGGATGTCGACGAGCGGCCTGAACTGCGGATGCGTGGTGACATCCTTCACACGCTCGCCGTTCATCCATACTTCGCGCCCGTCGCGCAGGGACTCGCGGAACTGTTCGCCGGTTCTGATCATGTCTC
>CAYMQH010000067.1:0-17146 GCA_964392525.1 uncultured Aestuariivirga sp. | reverse complement strand
TCCGCTGTTCAAGTCCTTCATCGCAGCGGCGATCGAGCAGAGCCGGTTGGTGTAGGCGATGCGCGCGGCGCGGATCGCGCTGGCGGCCATCTGCGCGCTGATCCTGAGCCTCAGCGCGGCGCAGGCGTTGGATCAGGCCTTCTTCGGCCAGAATGAGCGCACGCTCCTGCAATTGCGCACGACCCTGGCGGAGAACACCCAGAAGCTCCTGAACCCGGTTCTGACCGACAAAGAACTGTCAGATTTCCGCACAACCTTCGAGCAGGTCCGGACCTCGGCCGTAGAGCAATCGGCGGCGTTGCTCACGCCGCTGGCGGAAGTGAACAAGCAGATACTGTCGCTCGGGCCGCCGCCGAATGATGGCCGCCCGGAAGACGCTGCCGTTGCGCAGGCCCGGTCCGACCTCAATGCCACGCGCGACAAGCTGCAGAGCCTCAAGTCGCAGTTTGACGTCGTCGCCGTCGCGGCAGAGCAGTCGGCGAGCCGCGTGACTGCGCTGCAACGGGAGCAATTCTACGATCGGGTCTTCGTCAAGACCCACTCGATCTTCAGCCCGACGCTCTGGCTGGATAGCTGGGTGGGGCTCGGCTCCATGGTGGCGGGGCTGCGGCTCCTGTTCAGCAACTGGTGGGCGGATGTCAGCGCCAACGGCAATCCCTTTGGCCTGCTGCTCGTTCCAGCGTTTCTGATCATCCTCGCCGTCACCTACCGGGTGGGCGATGCATTTTTTCAACGCATATTGCACCGCTATGTGAGTTCGACCGCGAAGATCGACGATACCGCACGGATCTGGCTCGTCGTTCGCGCGCTGCTCACCACCATCGCTTTGCTGCTTGCCATTGTCATTCCCATTCATCTCCTGCTGCAATCGGCGGGGTATCTGACGCCCCGCATGATGATGCTGTGGACCGCTCTGGTGAAGATCGTCGGCGTGACGCTCGTCTATAATGTCGTGGCACGAAGCCTGAGCGCGCCCCGCTTCCCGGAATTGCGCATTCTCGATCTCGATACGACGGCGGCGAAGCGTTTCAGCCGCCTCGTGACGCTGATCGCTTTCGTGGCGATTGTGAACACCGAGTTGGGGCTGATCGCCGAAGGCCTCTATGTCGGCCTCAACTATACGATCGGGCAATCGGCCATCTCTGCGCTGATCCTGCTCATCCTGATGGGGGTCACCATCTATGTGCTGCGCAACCAGACAGGATTGGACAACCCCTCCGGCCGCCGCGTCTATTTCAACTGGACAGTGCTTCTCGCGCCGCTGGCCTGGGCCCTCATCGCCGCAGGGCTTGCCGCGCTTGTGCTGGGTTACCTCTCACTGGCGGATTACATCGCCCACCAGATAATCCGGACGGCCATGTCGCTGGTCATCCTGTTCCTGCTCTATTACCTGGCAGACGCCGCAGTGGGGGCCAGCTTCGACCCACAGAGCAATGTCGGCAGTTTCATCCGGCGTGCCACCGGCTTTGGCGAGCGCGCCGTCGAGCGGATCGGCCTCTTGTTCCGGACCGCGGTTGACCTGATCTTCCTGATTGCCGGCATTCCGATGCTGGTGATCATCTGGACGCTGACCTGGGTCGATTTCCGCGGCCTGCTCAATTCCCTGACGCTGGGTGTGCAGGTTGGAAACCTGCGGATTTCGCCGGCTGTCGTTCTCTCGATCCTGGCGATTCTGGTGGGCGGCATCATCGCCTCGAAGCTGTTCAACACCTGGCTTGACCGCCGCATCCTGTCGCAGACGCGGATCGACAAGGGGGTTCAGGACTCGATCCTGAAAGGAGCTTCCTATGCGGGCTACATCATTGCCGCAGGTCTTGCCCTCACCACGGCCGGGCTCGGTTTCTCCAACCTTGCCATCATGGCGGGTGCGCTTGGCGTCGGCATCGGGTTTGGCCTTCAGGGGATCGTCAATAATTTCGTCTCTGGACTGATCATTCTGGCGGAGCGCCCGATCAGGGTGGGAGACTGGGTATCCCTGCCGGATGGGGAGGGCGTTGTCCGGCGTATCAATGTCCGCTCTACCGAGATCGAGACCTTCGATGCCTGCACCATCATCATTCCTAACCTGTCGCTGGTGACGGAGCCCGTCCGCAACTGGACTCATAGTGACAATATGGGACGCGTGAGCGTCAATCTGACCGTGGAGACCGGCAGCGATCCGGAGTTGGTGCGCAAGGTTCTGATCGAAGCGGCACGTGCCCACCCCAAGGTTCTGAGCGCCCCGTTACCATCGGTGCTGCTGACGCAGCTGGGCCTGAACGGGCTGGAGTTCGCGCTCCGGGTCTTTGTGGCCGACATCATGGATGGCTCGTCTGTCGCAAGCGACCTGCGCTTCCGGATCCTCGAAACCTTCGCTGAAAATGGCGTTAACATTTCCCAGCCGGTTGGGGTAATCCAGGTGCCGAAATCATGATCGGAATTGGACGTGGACCCGCAGCGCGCTGAACCCTCCCTGAGTGGCCTTGAGTACCTAAAGCAGAACCTGAAGGACTGGCATGGCTCTGCCATGGCGGAGACGATGAACATGCGGCTGATTGAGGTGGCCGATGGCGCCGCGACATTCGAGGGCAATCCTTCACCGCGCTACTATAACCCCCAGATGCGCCTGCATGGTGGCTACGTGGCGACACTGATTGATTCGGCACTGGGCTGTGCCGTTCAGACAAAACTCGCGGCGGGTGCGGGATACGGCACCATCGAACTCAAGGTGAACTATGTGCGCCGGATCGATGCCGGAACGGGGCGGCTGCTCTGCAATGCTCATATCATCCATTCCGGGCGCACCATGCTGACGGCCGATGCGAAGGTCGTTGATGAACAAGGCAAGCTTTACGCCCATGGCTCGGGCACATTCCTGGTGTATCCCAAATGACCTGCAATCCGATCGTTACGTCTGGTACTGTCCGCTTCGGCAATGCCTTGCCGATGTCCCTGATCGCCGGCCCCTGCCAGTTGGAAAGCCGGGACCATGCCTTCATGATGGCGGGCCGGCTGAAGGAAATTTGCAGCCGCCTCGGCATCGGCCTCGTGTACAAATCGAGTTTCGACAAGGCGAACCGCACCAGCCTCTCTGGAAAGCGTGGCATGGGGCTGGAGAAATCACTCGCTGTTTTCGCCGACATCCGCAAGGAACTCGGTCTGCCTGTGTTGACCGATGTGCACGAGAATGGTCAGTGCGCCGAAGTTGCCAGCGTGGTCGACATCCTGCAGATCCCAGCCTTCCTCTGCCGCCAGACGGACCTTCTGGTGGCCGCAGCCCAGACGGGCCGGATCGTCAATGTGAAGAAGGGCCAGTTTCTTGCCCCGTGGGATATGAAGAACGTGCTGCAGAAGGTGGTGGCCAGCGGCAACCCCAATGTGCTGCTGACAGAGCGCGGGGCCTCCTTCGGGTACAACACGCTGGTGTCCGACATGCGGTCGCTGCCAATCATGGCGGAAACCGGGGCGCCGGTGATCTTCGATGCCACTCATTCCGTGCAGCAACCGGGCGGCCAGGGCAGTTCCTCGGGTGGTGACCGGCGCATGGTTCCGGTGCTGTCCCGTGCCGCCGTGGCGGTTGGCGTTGCGGGCGTCTTCATCGAAACGCATCAAGACCCTGATAATGCCCCTTCGGACGGACCCAACATGGTGCCGCTGGACCAGCTCGAAGGCCTTCTCACCACCCTCACGGCGCTCGACAGGGTCGCCAAGGCTGGGTGACCTTCGCTGTTCAGGCGCGCCCTTGCAAAGAGGGGCCGCCGCCGCCATAAGCCTTTTTGATTTGCGCACATCAGGAAACCTCAAAATGACCAGCATCATCGACATCACCGCCCGTGAAATCCTCGACAGCCGCGGAAACCCGACCGTTGAAGTCGATGTGGTTCTCGAAGACGGCTCGATGGGCCGGGCCGCGGTGCCCTCCGGCGCATCGACCGGCGCCCATGAGGCAGTTGAACTGCGCGACGGCGACAAGGGCCGCTACATGGGCAAGGGTGTCACCAAGGCTGTTGCGGCCGTCAACGGCGACATCTTTGATGCGCTGGCCGGCATGGAGGCAGAAGACCAGATCGCCATCGACCGTACCATGATCGAACTGGACGGCACGCCCAACAAGGCGCGGCTCGGCGCAAATGCAATTCTGGGCGTGTCGCTCGCCACGGCCAAGGCCGCGGCCGATGCAGCCGGACTGCCGCTCTACCGTTATGTCGGAGGCACCTCGGCTCGCACCCTTCCCGTTCCGATGATGAACATCATCAATGGTGGCGCGCATGCCGACAACCCGATCGATTTTCAGGAATTCATGATCATGCCGGTCGGCGCGGACAGCTTCCGCGAGGCGCTGCGCATGGGTGCTGAAATCTTCCACACGCTCAAGGCGGCGCTCAAGAAAGCCGGCCACAACACCAATGTCGGGGACGAGGGCGGCTTTGCGCCCAATCTGCCCTCTGCCGAAGCGGGCCTCGACTTCGTGATGAAGGCGGTGGAGCAGGCGGGCTACACGCCGGGCAAGGACGTGTTCCTGGCACTCGACTGTGCGGCGACCGAGTTCTTCAAGAACGGCGTTTACGACTATGAAGGTGAAGGCAAGAAGCGCTCAATCACCGAACAGGCCGAATATCTGGCCAAGCTTGCCAAGGCCTATCCGATCTTCTCGATCGAGGATGGCATGTCGGAAGATGACTGGGATGGCTGGGCTGCGGTGACGAAACTCATCGGCAGGAGCCACCAGTTGGTGGGTGATGACCTGTTCGTCACCAACACAAAGCGCCTGAAGGAGGGTATCTCCAAGGGCATCGCCAACTCGATCCTCGTGAAGGTGAACCAGATCGGCTCCCTGACCGAGACGCTGGAGGCGGTGGAGATGGCCCACAAGGCGGCCTATTCCGCCGTCATGTCGCACCGCTCGGGCGAAACCGAGGACTCGACCATCGCCGATCTTGCTGTCGCCACAAACTGCGGTCAGATCAAGACCGGCTCGCTGGCGCGTTCCGACCGGCTGGCCAAGTATAATCAACTCCTCCGCATCGAGGAGGAGCTGGGGTCTCAGGCGGTTTATGCAGGGCGTTCAATCCTCAAAGCCTAGTTCGGTGAAGCTCACCAACTTTCATATCATTATATCAAGTCTGGCTGCGATTGCGGGTGTGGCAATCGCAGTCTATCAGACGTTCCTGGTGCAGCCGGCAGCACAGCAGCCGGTGAATGTCGTGGTTTCGCTCGGCACACAGACGTCGGATGTGGAGGAGGCGGGCGAGACGATCGCCAAGAGCGATCCGCCGTCCTTGCAGACCGAAGCCATCAACCTCACGCAAGCTGCCAGCTTCAGTGCCGCACTCAAGGATGGCAGCGAAAACCGTTACAGCTTCGCCAGCCTGTTCGATGGCGCGGATGATACATTCCTCGCCATCACGCCGCCGGACGAGGAGCTGAACATTCTGGTGATGTTCAGCGGCGGCCAGTCACGTGAGGTGACGGCGCTGGAATACACGCCACCAGCCGGGGTTGATCCCACCACCATGGCGACAACGCTCGATGTCATGGTGCTTCCCGAAGGCCGTCTGGAAGCCTCTGGCCGCCCGGTCATCAGTTTCAACCTGCCACAGTCACCCGAACCCCGCACTTTCGCCATTCCGGGGCGCGAACAGGGCAAGGGCCTCTGGCTGCGCGTGGCTGGAAAACCTGGCAGCGGGAAAAGCTATGTCGGCGATTTCCGGGTACTGAGCGAACATCTCGCACCCTGAGCAGGAAGAGCGAAGGCTCAGTCTGCTCGGTAGCGGCATGATGCCTGATGGAGCGTTACACAAATCCGCCGCCCCACAGTGCACAGGGGACGGGACAGAGGCGACGACGATCCTTCAAAAACCTCAAGCCTTGCGCGCCGCCCGGACTGCCAGAATGCCGGAGAAGATGATGATGGAGGTGCCGATCACCGTCGTGAGTTGCGGCACTTCGGCAAACAGCAGGTAACCCCAGAGGGTCACCCAGAACATGCCGGTGTATTCAAACACCGTCACCAGATTGGCGTTGCCCAAGCGATAGGCATGGGTCAGCAGCGACATGGCGACGGCGGCAATCACGCCGCATACACCCATCAGGAACATATCCATCATGTCCGGCATGGCCCATGGCCTGACCAGGAAGTCGAGGCTTGGGTTACCGGTGGGCTGGATGCCCAGCAGCCCGACCAGCCCGGCGATGACTGACGCCCCGACCAGATAGACGCCATTGACGTAGAACGCCATCACCGTCGTCGGTTCGCGGCCGCCGTATTTGCGGGCAAGCACCATGGCGAGCGCATAGGCGGCAGCACTGAACAGGCTCAGCAGGGCGGCGGGTTTGAACAGGCCGGTGCCCGGCTGCAGGATGATGAGAACGCCGATGAAGCCCGCTGCTACGGCAACCCAGGCAAGCCGCGTGACGCGTTCCTTGAGGAAGATCCAGGCCAGCAGCGTGACAAAGATCGGAGAGATGAAGAACAACGCCACGGCCTCCGCCAGGGGGAGCGCGGGGAAGGCCATGTAATAGGTGGTATAGGCGACAAGCAGCGTGAGGCCGCGCGCTACAAGGGCCCACCAGTTCGAACTCCGGAGGGATTTGAGCCCGGACTCATAATGCACCATGACCAGGAGGATCGGCAGGCCGACGATCGAGCGCAGCACGATGGCAAGGGTGACGGCATGCGAACCGCTCAGGCTCTTCAGGATCGCGTCCTGGAGCGAGAACACCAGAACGCCCAAACACAGAGACAGGATGCCGATCATGTTGCTGGTGCGCAGGGCGGAGTCTGGCGTCATGTCAGCACCATGCAGCCCCCGTAACCCTTGCGCCATCCAACCAGCGGCATGATTGGTCTGCTTGCGGCGTATGGATCAACCCGGTGCCAGGGGCGGCAAGCCCTTCACGACATCGTTCTGAACCACCGCCGGATCATGCGCCTTGCGCGAAAACACCTCGCGGACCATGGGAACGAAGAAATCAAGGTTTTCGGTGTCGAAGGCCGGGTCGAAGGAAGACTGGTCCCAGCGCTCGCAGAAATCCACGCAGGACTGGAAGTATATGGAATCGCGGTATTTCTCGCGCTCGTGCTGGTTCCAGCCATAGTGGTGGGCGTAGTAGTACATCTGGAACGAGGCATGGTGCTCGACCGTCCACACCACCTCCTCGCGCATATAGGGCCGCAGGATTTCGGCGGCGAAGCGGTCATGGTTCTGCGGCGCAAGTCCATCACCGATGTCATGTAGCAGGGCACCGACAACCCAATCGATGTCGGCCCCCTCGCGGTGGGCCCGCGTGGCGGACTGGAGACCGTGCTGAAGCCTCGTGATCTTGTAGCCGGGGAGGGTTTCCTCCTCCTGGAGGCGCAACTCGCGCAATACTCGCTCGGCCGTGCCCTTGACGTGATCGTCCTCCAGCGGCTTGAGGAACAGATACTCGTCCTTTGTTCCATCCTTCATGGCGGTGAAATCAACGGTCTTCATGTGCGATGCGCTCCCGGTGGAAAATATAGAGGCCCGACCCGATGATAAGCGCTGCACCCGCCAAGGTCCAGAGATCGGGCCAGTCGCCCCAGATCACCAGGCCGAACACTGCCGCCCAGATCAGCGACGAGTAGGAGAAGGGCGCAACGACGGAGGCCGGTGCCGACATGAAGGCCCTGATCAGGAAGAGATGTCCGAGGCCGCCCGCAACCCCCGTTCCCACGAGCAGCAGCCAGCCCAGTGCTGTCGGCCATTGCCAGAACCACGGCACCAGTACGCTGGTCACGATGGCCCCCGCCGCCGCGGTATAAAGAAGCGAGGTGAGCGGATCATCGCCCCGCACCTTGCGTGTCAGGATCTGGTAGTTGGCATTGAGAACGGCGGCAGCCAGCAGGAACAGCAGGCCATGGTTCAGCGTGCCGATGCCCTGATCCCACGGATGCACGACGATGATGGCGCCGGCGAAGCCGAGCAACACGCCCAGCCAGCGGCGCAGACCCACTTTTTCACCGAGCAGGGGAATGGCGAGGATCGTCACCAGCACCGGCGTCATGAACATGATGGTGGTTGCGGTGGCGAGCGGCGTCGTGCGGATGCCGGCATTGAACATGCCGGTGGTGGACATCAAGAACACCGAGCGCAGCATTTGCTGTTTCGGATGACGGCTGGCCGCGAGGCGCGGCAAGTGGCGCCCGCAGGCAATGATGGCGATGATGGAGGCGAAGAAGAACCGCGCCCAGGTTACCTGCACCAGCGAATAGCTTTCGAGCAGGTACTTCATCATGGTATCGAGCGCGATGAAGCAGAACATGGTGGCCAGCATCCACAGAATGCCGCGTGCGCGGTTTTCCCTGGTATCGGGCACCATGTCAGGCAGTCAGCGGAATGCCTGCCGTTCCACCCGCCGCGGCAAGTTCAGCGTAGAGGCCGGGTGCCAGCGGTATACCTTCAGCGGCGCGTACCCGGCGTCTTTCCCATTCAGGCCCACCGGCGGCGTAAGTACCGGGTTGCTGCTTGAAGTGGTCCAGGTAGGCCTGGATGCGGATGCCGAAGGCTTCCAGCGTCATGAACAGGGTGGGGTCAATTGCCATGGCAAAATGGCCGAGTTTCGTGTCGCCCAGCGCCAACCCGTCCTGCTCCGCTGACAGCCGCATGCCGCTCAACACACCTCCGAGCACGTCCGCCATGCCGGCAAGACCGGCGCCCTTGTAGCCAAACTCCGGCCCGCCCACTGGTGCCAGGGCGGTGGCCTCATGCGGATTGGTGGTGAAGGCCCCTGTCCGGTCCACCGCCACCCCCTCGGGCAATGCGAGGTTTTCGGTACGGTACCGCAGAACCTTGTTCCACGGCACGGCGCTGGTGGCCATGTCGAGCAGGAAGGGATCGCCTCCCGGATTGGGCGCGGCAAGCGAGAGTGGGTTGGTGCCGTGTATGGGCCTTGCGCCACCATGCGGCACAACGAAAGCCCCTGAATTGGAAGCGACGAAACCGATGAAGCCCGCATCCGCCGCGGCAAGCGTGTAGGCGCCCGCAGCGCCGAAGTGGGTAGAGTTGATGACGCTCGCCATGCCGATGCCGCAATCCCGCGCCAGCGCGCAAGCCTCATCCATGGCGCGATACATCGCGAGGTGACCGAGCCCGTCATCGGCATTCACCAGCGCCACGGCGCGCCTTGGGTATTCGACGGTGATGTGGGGGCTCTTCTTGACGAGCCCGTTGCGCAGGCAATCAGCATACCAGGGGAGAAGGCGGATGCCGTGGCTTTCCACCCCATGCAGCGAGGCATGTAGCATTGCCCAGCTGGCGGCGTCAGCGGAAGCCTGATCCGCCCCGGCGGAGAGCAGAACAGCTTGTGAGAATGACGTCAGCGCCTCAACGGAAACCAGGCGTTCCATCAGGCGATCCTGCCGCCGAGTTCATCCTCGATATGGACGCGGATGATCTCCTCGAAGTTCTGCTCGGCCTTGAAGCCCAGTTCACGCCCGCGCCGCGCCTCGAAGTTCCTTGGCCAGCCCGCGACGATCTTCATGATGGTTTCATTCGGTTCGCGGCGAATACGCGCCACGACCTTGTCGCCCGCCACCTTGCGGAGCGCCGCGATCTGGTCGCCGACCGTGCAGGATACTCCGGGAAGGGTAATGTTGCGGCGGTTGCCGAGCCGCGCGGTGTCCATCGTGGCGGCATGGATGAGGAAGCCGGTGGCAGCGCGCGGTGAGGCGTGCCAGTGGCGCACATCCTCCGGAACCGGCAGTACGGCTTCCTGCCCGGCCAACGGCTCGCGGATGATGTTGGAGAAGAAGCCAGAGGCCGCAAGGTTCGGCTTGCCTGGGCGCACGCAGATGGTGGGGAAGCGTAGCCCAACGCCATCGAAGAAGCCCCGCCGCGAATAATCGGCGAGCAGCAATTCACCAATGGCCTTCTGGGTGCCGTAACTGGTCAGCGGGGTGCTGAAGAAGTCATCCGGAATGGCCTCGGGGTAGGGCGCGCCGAACACCGCGATGGATGATGTGAAGATGACTTTGGGCCGGTAACCGCCCGCCACTTGCCGGATGGCCTCGAACAGGAAGCGCGTTCCATCGAGATTGATTCGATAGCCCTTTTCGAAATCGGCCTCCGCCTCGCCCGAGACGATGGCCGCCAGATGGAAGATCACGTCGGGCCTCATCGCGACCAGTTTCTCTGCTTCGCCGGGCTGCGAAAGGTCGCCGATGAGCGTTTCGATCATGAAAGCAGACGCCGGCGGTGGCGGGGATAGCACCACATCGTGCCGGATGACCTTGGTGATGGCCGCATCGCCCAGTTTGCCCTCTGCTGCCAACCGGTTGATCAGCTTCACGCCAACCATGCCGCCGCCGCCTATGACCAGGATCTTCATGTAAATGCCCCCGAAGTTTCGTTTGAGGATAGGCGCAAGAACGGCAGGCGAACAAGGGTTCGGAGCTTGCGTCATGGCTGCTGCGCGCCGGCCCGCGGAGGGTGGCGACGGGTTGATTCTCCCCAGTCGAGCGAATCAGTCTCGCCAGCATCGACAGGGCAGCCACCGCCGGGTGACTGTGATTTGCAGTTGAGCAATCTTTGGTTGTGTTACAGGCTTTTGAATTGTATTCAGAGGCTCAATGTCCCACATCTTGGCGGCGAGCTTTAATATGTACTTAGCGTTTGGCCGCCAATTTGGTACGAAGGGTGTATGATTTTGAGACACGACGAGAGGAAGATGATGCTTTCGCGCCGAGCTGTTCTGACTGGTGCCACCGCTGCAGCGCTGGCTGCTCCGCTGACTACGGCAGTGTTCTCGCAGAGCGCGGATGACGATCCGTATCCGCTCCCGCCATTCAATTACAGCAAATTGCCTGAACCGTTCCGTCCGGCGGTGGTGAACTATACCGGTCGCCAGATGCCGGGCACCATTATCGTTGATACGCCGAACAGGCAGATATACCTCGTGTTGCAGGGTGGCCAGGCGATGCGCTGGGGCTGTGCCGTGGGCAAGGATGGTTTCCGTTGGGCTGGGCTTGCCGACGTGGGCCGCAAGGTGATGTGGCCGCGCTGGACGCCGCCCAAGGAGATGATCGCCCGCAGCCCGGAAAAGGCAAAATGGGCGAATGGCATGCCCGGCGGACCTGAAAATCCGCTCGGTGCGCGCGCCCTTTATCTGTTCCAGAACGGCAACGACACGCTTTACCGCATTCATGGCACGACGGACCCCATGTCCATCGGTCACAACGCCTCGTCCGGTTGCATCCGCATGGTCAATCAGGATGTGGTTGAACTCTACCGCCGCGTTCCAATCGGCTCGCGCGTTGTCGTACTGGCAGAAGGGGTCTGATACTCATGCGCTCCACCGGCACGCTCAGAATTGCTCTTGTCACGGCAGCGTGCTTGGGGCTTGCGGCATGTTCCTCAAACAAGGCGCCTGACCTGGCTCCCGTGGCGCCAGCGGCGCCCATTGCCGCCCAACCGCTTGAGCCGCTGCCGACCGGGCCACTTAATGCGGCCGCCATCGGCAAGGCACTGGGTGAGCGCAAGTTTACTTATGCGGCTCCCGGCCGTAAGGGCACTGTCACCTATTACCGCGACGGTACCTTCGAGTATGACGAAGCCGGAAAGGGCACCGGAACCGGCATCTGGCAACCGGCGGATGGCAAACTGTGCGAGGCGCGCAACCCGACGAGCTTCCTTCCAAAGGGAACACCCTCGACCTGCGTCCCCATTACCTCAGACGGAATGCGCCTGACGGCGGGCGCGATGCAACTGATCCCGCTCTGACGCATTCGGTACCTTTCTGCTCATTGAGCCCCGGCAGGAATGCCGGGGTTTTTGTTTTTTAACAAGATCTCAGCGCCGGCCGATTAACACATTATTAGGTTTGATAAAATATTTATAGTTGCAATTCCCGCCAATAATGAGCGCAATTCCAATGAGAAATTTTCTGGTCTTAACGCTGCTTGCTGCTGTTCCGCTCACATCCCACACCGTTCATGCTGGGGATATCGGGCTGGCCTCCTCCACCTACGACTGGTCAGGCGCTTATCTTGGCGTCAATGCGGGTGGCGCGATGGATGATGTGACGGTGAATCGCGAAACCAAATACACGGGTCAGCGCATACTCGGTAAAAAACGCCAGGGCCTGCTTGATGCCGCGCAGGACCGGATGAGCGCCGATAACACCGGTTTCACCGGTGGGGTCAGTGCAGGCTACAACTGGCAGGCGGAACAGGTGGTGTTTGGCCTTGAGGCGGACTTCAACGCGCTGGGCCTGAATGGAAGCATGAAGCGCGACATCACCGGCCTGTTTGAAGAGATATACCCCGACCCTGACCTGAAAGTGGTCAATCGGGTGAATTACGAAATGGATGCGTTCGGCACGGTAAGGGGCAGGCTAGGCTTCGCTGTCGAGAATGTGATGCTCTACGGCACAGGCGGCCTCGCTTATGCGCACATGCAGACAGATTCAGATGTCCGCAGCCAGGACTCGACCGGGCTAACCAGTTGGCGTGCATCCCAGTCCGACTGGAACCTCGGGTGGACAGTGGGCGCCGGACTGGAATACGGCATCGGGCGGTGGAGTTTCGGGGGCGAATATCTCTATGTTGATATTCAGTCACATGACTGGCAATCACCCAGCCGCCGCAACCTTGCGGCGCAATGGGAAGCAGACTACAGCTTCGGCATGGTGCGGGCAACGGGCAAGGTGCGTTTCTGAACTTGCTGCAGGGACCGCGTGGTCGCGGCCCCGCATCTTCTTCGTCTCGTACCTGCGGAAGCCTAGCGGCGCCCCAGCCGGTTGACCGGACCGCCGCGGTTGACGGGCGTATTAACGCCAGGAGTTGCGGCGCGCACCGCAGGAGCGGGCGTCAACACCACGCCCTTCTTCGCAACGCAGCCTTTCGGCACGCCAATGTACTTGCAGTAGACAACTGTCTCCGCAGCGGCAACCTGTGGGTTGGCTGGCAGAATGGCAAGAACTGCCAAAGCGAGGCATGGCAGGAACGTCAATCGCATCTCAATCACTCCAGTTGTTCAGTGTAGGTTTAGTTCGCAGCCGGTGATGTTGCAAATGAGTCTGGTTGTTACCCGTCACTTTGCTTCGGCAATTGTCGAATTTATGGTGACATCCGGATGGGTAGCACAGATTGCTGCTTGAATTGCCCAAAGCGTCGCCCTACGTCCTCCCCTCAACGGGAGATACGGGCGTCGATCTGGAGCCTCGTGAGTGTCCGTCGCCGGTGTTTTCGCCGTGAACGAAATCCGGCTAACAACCACTTACTCGAAATAGATTGGTCAATGCCACTCAGTGAGGGGAATACGACAATGCCAAGCAGCAAGAAAGGCCTGGACCTTCTTCAGGACCCGGCCCTCAACAAGTCCACCGGCTTCTCCGAAGCCGAAAAGGAAGCATTAGGCCTCCTCGGTCTGGTTCCCGATGTTACTGAAAGCATCGACCTGCAGATGCAGCGCGTTCTGCTGCAGCTCTCAAAGCAGCCCAATCCGCTGGCGCAGTATATTTACCTCATGAACCTCCTCGATCACGACGAGGTGCTCTTCTACAAGACCGTGATGTCGGATCCCGCGCGCTTCCTGCCCATCGTCTATGACCCGACCATCGGGGAAGCCTGTCTCAAGTTCGGACATATCTTCCGCCAGCCGCGCGGCATCTACCTGTCAATCACACGGCGCGGGCGTGTAAGGGATATCCTCCGCAACTGGCCTGTGAAGGACATCCGCTTCATCTGTGTCACCGATGGCGGGCGTATTCTGGGCCTTGGTGACCTTGGCGCCAATGGCATGGGCATCCCGATCGGCAAGCTTCAGCTTTACACCGCCGCGGCGGGCGTTCCGCCACAATATCTGCTGCCGATGTACCTCGATGCCGGCACCAACAACGAACCCTACCTTGCCGACCCGCTCTATCTGGGCCTCCGCCAGAAGCGTCCGGCCACGGCCGATCTCTATTCCTTCGTCGATGAGTTCGTTGAGGCGGTGCAGGAGGTATTCCCCAAGTGCTGCATTCACTTCGAGGACTGGACCGGCGTAGACGCTGTGCACCTGCTCGCGCGTTACCGCGACAAGTACTGCGTTTATAATGACGACGTGCAGGGCACGGCCGGCATCACGCTGGCTGGCATGATCAACGCCTGCAAGGTGAAGGGCAGCAAGCTGAGGGATGAGACCTATCTGTTCCTCGGCGCCGGTTCGGCAGGTATCGGCCTCGCCAATCTGCTCTGCAGTGCGCTGGTGGAAGAGGGATTGACACTCGAACAGGCCCGTTCGCGCGTGCACATGTTCGACGTCAACGGCCTGCTCGAACCGAGCCGTACCGACCTCGTCGATTTCCAGAAGCCCTATGCGCATCCGCATACGCCCTGCAAGGACTTCGTGGCTGCCATCAATGACCTGAAGCCAACCACCGTCATCGGTGTCAGCACCATCGGCGGGGCCTTCTCGCAGAAAGTTGTCGAGGCCATGTGCGCCCATAACGAGCGCCCGATCATCCTCGCCTTGTCGAACCCGACAGATCATGCCGAGTGCACGGCCGAACAGGCCTATGGCTGGTCCGAGGGCAAGGCTATCTATGCAGCGGGCGTTCCGTTCGATCCCGTGGTGCTGAACGGCGTCACCTATGTGCCGGGACAGGCCAACAATTTCTACATCTTCCCAGCCGTCGGCATGGCGGTTTTCGCGACCGAGGCCACACGCGTCACCGATCAGATGTTCATCGAGGCCGCGCGCGCGGTTGCCGATCAGGTGCCCTCCGAACTTCTCAAGCAGGGGCTGCTCTATCCCAAGCAGGAGAATATGCTTGAGATCGAAATCAAGACGGCCGCCCGTGTGGCGAAACTGGTGTTCGACAGTGGCCTCGCACGCGTGGCTCGTCCGGCGGATTACGAGGCCTTCATCCGTCAGCATGTCTACAAGCCGGAGTACCGGTCACTTGCCTGACCTCGGCTGTGGGGCATGATAACGTGGGCCAATCCGGAGACGGGTTGGCCCCTTTCTTATGCGGAACGCCCCAGCGCTGTCTTGAGCGTTTCGAGATGGGCGTCATAGCGCCGCCAACGGCCCACCGACTTGTCATACAACGGCTGACGGACCTGCCAGCGCGATGGCGTGTTCACCCGGCGGTCGGTCTCGTGATAGTTGAGACAGGCCGGGTCCCACTCAAGTCCGAGGAAGGACACGAGAGAGCGTGCCGATTCTTCCAGATTGCCGACCACGGTTTCATATACGCAGTCGCGCATCGGAAGGGGCAGGGCGCCCTGCCAGTGCTGCATCAAGCCTTCATAGGCCACGTAATATCGCCCGAGCGTTTCAAGGTCCTGATTGTAGCCATGTGTTGCGTTGAAGTTCTGCATGAACATGGACACGCAATTGTCCAGGGGGTTGCGCCGGCAGTGGATGACATGCGCGCGCGGGAACAGGAGCGCAATCATGCCCAGCCATTCGAAATTATGCGGCCGCTTGTCGATGAAGCGCAGGATATCGCCTGAATGGCCGTGATAGACCTTGAGATAGTCCTGCGCCAGCCTGTTCACATCTGCAGCCGAGAGGCCCAGCACGGCTTGCCGGAACTGGGCGGGATTTTGCAGCCCACCGCCCAGACCCGTCATGATGTCCGGGAAGGTGGTCAGTTCACCCAGGCCTTCCGCACGGTGATGGCTGGCGAGGATCTGTTCGGCAAGCGTCGTGCCGGAGCGCGGCATGCCGACGATGAACACCGGCCGCTCATCGGCATTTCCGAAACCGGCCCGCTCTGCGAAGAAGGCGGGTGAGAAAACATCCTTCAGCATGGCGTAACCGCGCAAGTGGTTGTCCATGTCGAACCTGGAATTCAGATGACGCTTGCTGATGGTGTAGTTTGTGAAGGCTTCATCATAGACGCCCTGATCGTTCCTGATCTTGGCGAGGGCATGGTGCAGCAATCCGCGCGCCTGGGCAGGCAGGTCGGTGCGCAGCAGGCTGTCTTCGATGGCGGACACGATCGGATCGCCGGCCTCGTATTTACGCACATCGGCCATGCCGATCAGGCTGGAGACATCCCGCGGGTCAAGCTGCCTGGCCTGGGCGTATTTTCGCTCCGCCTCCGCAAAGTTGCCAAGCTCCGCATCAATGCGCGCCAGGCCGAACCATGTGCCGGTGTGCCGGGGATCGAGCGCCTGTGCCGCCTGGTAACTTGCCACGGCTTCATCGAGCAGCCCCAGTTCCCGCAATACCGCGCCCCGGCAGATATGGGCCTCCACGTAATCCGGCCGCAGGCTGATCGCCCTGTCATAGCTGGCAAGGGCGTCGTGAAAGCGCAGCAGTTCCTTGAGGGCATTGCCGCGGTTCAGATGCGCCTCTGCATAACCGGGCTTCAGGCTGATGGCCCGGTCAAAGGCGGCGATTGCCTCAAGGTAACGCCCCAGTTGCTGGAGCACGTTGCCACGGTTGCCGCAGGCCTCTGCATGGGCTGGGTTGAGTTTGAGGGCGCTTTCGCAGGCGGCCAGCGCTTCGGGCAGGGCACCCAGTTCGCGCAAGGCGTTGGCCCGGTTCACCATGGCATCGAGATAGCCGGGGCGGAGCGACAGCGCCTTGTCGAAGTTGCGGAGCGCGCCCTGCCAGTCTTTCCGGTCCTTCAGCAAAACGCCGACGCCATTGTGAAATTCGGGAATGGCAGCGTTGATCGCAATGGCTCTGGCGAAGGCCTCACCGGCCTCGTTCAGCTGGCCCGTCTCGCGCAGCACATTGCCCTGATTGTAGTGAGCCTCCGCATAGTCGCGCTTCAACTGGATGGCCTTGTTGAAGTCCCGCAATGCATCCGCGTGTCGTGCAAGGGCCTGAAACGCCAGGCCACGGTTGTTGTAGGCCTGCGGCACGGACGATTTTTTCTGGATGGCCTTGGTCAGGTGCCGGACCGCGTCCTCCGGGCGCCCGAGCTGGAACAGCGCAAGCCCCTTCAGCTGCAGGGCATCGAAGTCATCGGGCGAAAACAGCAGGACCTGATCATAGAGCCTGATCGCCTCGACAAGCTGGCCCCGCTGCTGCAGGCCAAGCGCTGTCTGGAGTTTCTGCCGGTTGGCCGATGACATGGGCGGGTTTCTCTCAGCAGTGCGCCCCCGGGTTCTGGGCCAGAGGCGGGATATGGCGGAGGGGGAGGGATTCGAACCCCCGGAGGGCGCGAACCCTCAACGGTTTTCAAGACCGCCGCAATCGAC
>CAYMQH010000066.1:0-17647 GCA_964392525.1 uncultured Aestuariivirga sp. | reverse complement strand
TGCTGAAGCGCAAGGAACCCCACATCTATGTGGCCAACTGGTTCTACCTCGCCTTCATCGTGACGATCGCCATGCTGCACATCGTCAACAACCTGTCGATCCCGGTGTCGGTCTTCGGCTCGAAGAGCTACTCACTGTTCTCGGGCGTGCAGGATGCGCTGACCCAGTGGTGGTACGGCCATAACGCGGTGGGCTTCTTCCTCACGGCGGGCTTCCTCGGCATGATGTACTTCTTCATCCCGAAGCGCGCCAACCGGCCGGTCTATTCCTACCGGCTGTCGATCGTGCACTTCTGGTCGCTGATCTTCCTCTATATCTGGGCCGGTCCGCACCACCTTCACTACACAGCCCTTCCCGACTGGGCGCAGACGCTCGGCATGGTGTTCTCGATCATGCTGTGGATGCCCTCCTGGGGCGGCATGATCAACGGCCTGATGACGCTTTCGGGCGCCTGGGACAAGTTGCGCACCGACCCCGTGCTGCGCATGATGGTGATCTCGGTCGCCTTCTACGGCATGTCCACCTTCGAAGGCCCGATGATGTCCATCAAGGCCGTGAACTCGCTGTCGCACTACACCGACTGGACCATCGGCCACGTGCACTCCGGCGCTCTCGGCTGGGTGGGCATGATCTCCATGGGCTGCCTCTATCACCTGATCCCGCGCCTGTGGGGCAAGACGGAAATGTATTCGCTGCGCCTTGTCAGCTGGCATGTCTGGCTCGCCACCCTCGGCATCGTGGTTTACGCCTCGGCCATGTGGGTGTCCGGCATCATGCAGGGCCTGATGTGGCGTGAATACGATGCCAACGGCTTCCTCGCCTATTCCTTCGTGGAAACAGTCGAAGCCATGCACCCCTACTATGTGATCCGCACCTTCGGGGGACTCCTGTTCCTGCTCGGCGGCCTGATCATGGTCTACAACATCTTCCGCACCATCAAGGATGCCCGCCCCGTGACACAGCCTGTCGGCATGATCTCGGCAGCAGCGTAAAGAAAAGGACACCGGTGCAATCATGAAGCATGAAAGAATCGAAAAGAACGCCACGCTGCTGCTGATCCTCAGCTTCCTCGTGGTCACCATCGGCGGCCTCGTCCAGATCGTTCCGCTGTTCTACCTGCAGAACACCATCGAGAAGGTGGAGGGCATGCGCCCCTACTCGCCGCTCGAACTGGCGGGCCGCAACATCTACATCCGCGAAGGCTGCTACACCTGCCATAGCCAGATGATCCGTCCGTTCCGGGACGAGGTCGAACGCTACGGCCATTACAGCCTCGCGGCCGAATCCGAATATGATCACCCCTTCCAGTGGGGCTCGAAGCGGACCGGCCCGGACCTGGCGCGCGTCGGCGGCAAGTATTCCGACGAGTGGCATGTCCAGCACATGGCGAACCCGCGCAACGTGGTGCCGGAGTCGATCATGCCGGGCTATGCCTATCTGTCAGACAAGGAGGTGCAGGTGAAGGGCTTCGGCCAGCACCTCGCCACGCTGAACCTGGTCGTCAACAACGGCAAGGGCGCCATGTACCCGCAGGAAGCCATCGACAATGCCGAGGCCGACATGGTGGCACAGGCAACCGGTGAAAACACCGAAGGCCTGCTGCAGCGTTACCCGAAGGCTGTTGCCCGCAACTTCGACGGTGACGCCCGCGTCACCGAGATGGATGCCCTCGTCGCCTATCTCCAGATGCTGGGCACGCTGGTCGACTTCTCAACCTTCAAAGCCGACATGTCGAGGTGATGATATGACAACATACGACACACTGCGGCAACTCGCGGACAGCTGGGGCCTCCTTGCCATGTTCGCCTTCTTTGTCGGCACCGCCCTCTTCGTCTTCCGGCCCGGTTCCAAGGCCCATTACGAGGAAGCGGCGCAAATTCCCTTCAAGAATGGTTCCGAGGACTAAGTCATCATGGCAACGAACATCGAAAAGGACGACATCTCGGGTACACCGACAACCGGGCACGAGTGGGACGGCATCAAGGAATTGAACACACCGCTGCCGAGGTGGTGGCTCTACACCTTCTACGGAACGGTGATCTGGGCGCTGGGCTACACGATTGCCTATCCCGCATGGCCGTTGCTGACATCCGCCACGCCGGGTGTGCTGGGCTATTCCTCGCGCGCGGACGTCAGCGAGGCCATCGAAACCGCGAAGGCCGCACAGAAGGTCAACCTCGACAAGATCTCTGCGGCGAGCGTCGATGACATCCTGAAGGATCCGCAACTCCTGTCCTTCGCCCAGGCGGGCGGTGCAGCCGCCTTCAAGGTGAACTGCGTGCAGTGCCACGGCTCGGGTGCTGCGGGCGGTGCGGGCTATCCCAACCTGAACGACGATGACTGGCTGTGGGGCGGTACGCCGGATGCGATCTACCTGACCTTGAAGCATGGCATCCGCTACACTGAAGATGCCGAGACAAGGGATTCGCAGATGCCGGCATTCGGTGCCGATGGCATCCTGACACCGGAACAGATCGATCAGGTGGCTAACTACACCGTGACGCTCGCCGGCGAACCGGCGGATGCGGCGAAGGCCGAGGCCGGCAAGCAGATCTACGCAGAGAACTGTGCCTCCTGCCACGGCGAGGATGGCAAGGGCCTCCGCGATTTCGGTGCCCCGAACCTGACCGACAAGATCTGGCTGTTTGGCGGTAGCATCGACGAAGTGAAGGCGCAGATTGCCAAGCCGCGCGTGGGCGTCATGCCGGGCTGGGAGAAGCGCCTCGATGACGCGACCATCAAGCAGCTGACCGTTTACGTTCACTCACTGGGTGGTGGAGAGGCAACCCCCGCCGCGACACAGTAACAACAGGTGCCGGAGGCGTGAATGCCGTGACATGACGGCATGCGGCCTCCGGCCACAACGCGGAGGGCAGAAAGACAGGCTATATTAGGGTTCTCTAATATAGCCTGATTTCCGAGGACAGAATGGTCGAGATCATCAACACGATCGACAATCAGCCCGATGTCGACACGCAGGAGGCGGTGGCGGTCAACAAGGCCGAAAACCGTTCCCTCTACGCCTCCCGCGTCGCCATTCACCCGAAGTCCGTTCACGGCACCTTCCGCCGCCTGAAGTGGGCGCTACTGATCATCCTGCTCGGCATCTACTACATCAGTCCCTGGCTGCGCTGGACGCGGCCCGGCGATGCGCCGGACCAGGCCATCCTGATCGACCTCGCAAATCGCCGCTTCTACTTCTTTTTCATCGAGATCTGGCCGCAGGAATTCTATTACGTCGCGGGCCTGCTGATCATGGCGGGCGTCGGACTGTTCCTTGTCACCTCCCTGTTCGGCCGCGCCTGGTGTGGATACGCCTGCCCACAGACCGTCTGGACCGATCTCTACATCTGGGTCGAAAGCAAGATCGAGGGAGACCGCAACGCCCGTATCCGCCTTGATGCTGCCCCCTGGAGCCTTTCCAAGCTCGCCAAGCGCAGCACCGTCATGGCGATCTGGCTGTTGATCGCCATCGCCACTGGCGGCTTCTGGGTTTTCTATTTCGCAGACGCACCCACCCTGCTGCGTGAACTGCTCAACGGCCAGGCACCCTCGGTTGCCTACTGGACCATTGCCATCCTGACACTCACCACCTTCACCTTCGCGGGCTTCATGCGCGAGCAGGTGTGCACCTATATGTGCCCGTGGCCGCGCATCCAGGGCGCGATGCTTGACGAGGAGTCGCTTATCGTCACCTACAATGCCTGGCGCGGCGAGCCGCGCATGGCGGGCCGCAAGAAGGCGGAGGCGCAAGGCCTGAAGGTGGGCGACTGCGTGGACTGCAATGCCTGCGTCGCGGTGTGCCCGATGGGTATCGACATCCGCGATGGTAACCAGCTCGAATGCATCAACTGCGCGCTGTGCATCGACGCCTGCGACGCGGTCATGGAGAAGGTCGGCAAGCCCAAGGGCCTGATCAACTATACGACATCAAGCCTCTACGCCGCCAATGTGGCCGGCAAGAACGAGCACTGGAGCTGGAGGCACCTGCTGAGGCCCCGCACCATCATTTATTTCGGTCTATGGACTGCGGTGGGCGTTGCCATGCTCGTCACCCTCATCAACCGCACCCAGCTCGACGTCAATGTGGTGCCTGACCGCAACCCGCTCTATGTCACGCTCTCGGACGGTTCGATCCGCAACGGCTATACGGTCAAGATCCTGAACAAGCGGCAGGAGCAGCGTAGCTTCCGGCTGTCGGTCGCCGACCTTCCCGGCGCTGCCATGGAGATGGTAGGCGAGGACGGCGTCAAGGGCACCAGCATCGACATCAGCGTCGAACCGGACAAGCTGCGCGCCGTCAAGATCTACGTCGCAACGGCCGACGCCAACGTCGTCAACCGCGAACGCAGCGATTTCCACTTCAATGTCGAAGAACTGAACCCGAAGGATGGGCGGGCCAGCGAATCCGTCAGCTACCGTGCCATCTTCCACGCCCAGGCCAAGAAGGAGTAAACCCATGCCCCTGGCAGCCACTCAGAAGCAGCTCACCGGCAAGCATGTTCTCGCCATGCTCCTCGCCTTCTTCGGCGTCATCATCAGCGTTAACATGCTGATGGCCTATTTCGCCAACTCCACCTGGTCCGGCCTTGTTGTGGCCAATGGCTATGTCGCAAGCCAGAGCTTCGACAAGGATCTCGCCAAGGCGCGCGCGCAGGAGGCGCTGGGCTGGAACGTGGCCTTCACGCACCGGCCCGACCGCATCAACATCGCCTTCGCCGACAAGAATGGCAGCGCCATCGAAACGCTGACCCTGACGGGCGCCCTGGAGCGCACCGTGACCGACAAGCAGGACCAGCAACTGACCTTTGCCCCCATGGGCGGCGGCGTCTACAGCGCGCCAGCCGAGCTCACACCCGGTGTGTGGGAAGTTGAAGTCCGTGGCGAAAGCCCCGAGGTTCCGGAATACCGCAAGATCTTCCGCTTCTTCGTGAACGAGTGAAGACGCTGTGACGCTGCCCTGCTGCACGATCGATGGCGAGTATTTCCAGCCCTTCAAGCTTGAGGGCGAGGATGCCGAGCGCTGGATTTCATCAGCGGGACCAGGCCTCAAGCGCATCGAATTCCTCGTGCCGCAGGCCAACCGGCCTGACGCCATGTCGCAGATCGAGACCGACCTTTCGGCCCTGACTGGCGTGAAGTCGGCCCGCGTCAACCTCACCGGGCGCCGCGTGAGCGTGGTCTATGAGGAAGACGCCATCACGCCGCAGGCGCTGATCGACCGGCTCGGCGTCCTCGGTTACATGGCAAGGCCCTTCGACCCGCGCGAAACCGGCCTCACCCGTGATGACCGCGAAGGCGGCAGGTTGCTCCGGGCCCTCGCCGTGGCGGGCTTTGCGGCCGGCAATGTCATGCTGCTGTCGGTGTCGGTCTGGTCGGGCGCGGAAGACGCAACGCGCGACTTGTTCCACTGGCTCTCCGCCATGATCGCCCTGCCCGCCGTTGCCTATGCCGGGCGGCCCTTCTTCTATTCGGCAGTGAACGCGTTGCGGCTTGGCCGCGTCAACATGGATGTTCCGATCACGCTCGGCGTCCTGCTCGCGTCCTTCATGAGCCTGTTCGAGACAATCAATCGCCACCAGCATGCCTATTTCGACGCGGCCATCACGCTGATCTTCTTCCTGCTGGCGGGCCGCTACCTCGACCACCTGATGCGGGCGCGGGCGCGTTCCGCCATCGCCCAGCTCGTCTCGCTGGCGGCTGAAGGCGCCACCGTCGTCGAAGCCGATGGCACGCGCCGATACCTTCCCGCACGCGAGATCAAGACCGGGATGACGGTTGCTGTCGCCGCAGGCGAACGCCTGCCCGCTGATGGCGTGATCCGCGATGGCATCAGCGACATGGACCGTTCACTCCTGACCGGCGAAAGCGCCCCTGAGACCGTGAAGCCGGGCTCGGAGGTTCACGCCGGGGAAATGAATGTGACAGCTCCGATCATTGTTGAAGTGACCGCAGCGGGAAATGATACTTTCTTGAGTGAACTGGTGCGGCTCATGTCGGCCGCTGAACAGGGCCAGTCGCTCTATATCCGCATCGCCGACAGGCTGGCGCGCTTCTACTCGCCCGCCGTCCACATGCTGGCGGCCATCACCCTCGCGGGCTGGCTGGTGCTTGGCCAGGGCTGGCATGGCGCCATCATGGCGGCGGTGGCCGTTCTCATCATCACCTGCCCCTGTGCGCTGGGGCTTGCCGTTCCGGCTGCACAAGTGGTGGCGAGCGGGCGGCTGTTCCGCTCCGGCGTGATGATCAAGGATGGCGCGGCGCTCGAAAAGCTTGCGGGTGTCGACACGGTTGTCTTCGACAAGACCGGCACGCTGACCCGGGGGGAGCCGGCTCTTGTCTCGCCCCTCATGGTCTCTACCGAAACACTCACACTGGCAGCGGGCCTTGCCCAGGCCAGCAAGCACCCGCTCTCGCAGGCACTGGTGCGCGAGGTGGACAAGCGCGGCCTCGTGCCGGTTACGGTGTCTGACATCGCAGAGCACCCGGGCCTCGGCCTCTCCGGCACTCTTGCGGGCGAACACATCCGCCTCGGAAGCCGTGCGTGGTGCGGCGTAGAGGAAAGCAGCGAGGATCAAGGTCTTCTGGAATTCGCCTTCCGCCGTGGCGGCAAGCCACCTGTCGTGTTCCACTTTGAAGACAAGCTCCGTTCGGCAGCCGCCGAAACGGTTCAGCAGCTGAAGGAGATGGGACTTGCCGTCCACCTGCTCTCGGGCGACCGGGAGTCTGCGGTGAAGCGGGTTGCGCAGGCCGTCAACATCGACACCTTTGTGTCCCGCGCCAGCCCGCAGGCGAAGCTCGCCTACATCGATGCGCTCTCCAAGGCGGGCCGCAAGGTGCTGATGGTGGGCGACGGCATCAATGACGCACCTGCCCTGGCCGCAGGCTATACCTCGATGGCGCCCGCCACCGCCTCCGACATCGGCCGCACGGCAGCTGAGACCGTGTGGATGGGCGAGCCCGCCTTTGCAGTCGTTCAGGCCATAAAGGTCAGCCGCCGCACCCAGCGCATCGCCAAGGAGAACTTCGCCCTGGCGGTAGGCTACAATGTGCTGGCTGTGCCGCTCGCCATGGTGGGACTCGTCTCGCCACTGGTGGCGGCGATTGCCATGTCCACCTCCTCCATCATCGTGATCGCCAATGCGCTGCGCGTTGGACTGGGCGCGACAGCCTCCGCGCAATCTGCTAGGCAGGCGTCTGAGGGAGAGACCTATTCCCGCACGCTGAGGGACGCCGCATGACCGGATTGCTTTATCTCATCCCCGTGGCCCTGTTCATGGGCGCGGTGGGGCTGGTGGCCTTCATCTGGTCGCTGAAGTCCGGGCAGTATGATGACCTCGAGGGTGCAGCCTGGCGCATCCTGCAGGATGACGACCAGCCGAAGCCCTGAAGCCCCGCTGCTTCACGAAACTGCCGCAAAGTCCTTTGATCTTTCTGTCATGTCCGGTTGACAAGCAGGACACAGCGGGCCGAAGCTTTCCGCCTGACTGCGAGAGATGGAGGATCATGATGACGGCGCAATGTCTTTCCGGCCTGCCCAAGCTTCAGTCCGCATCATCGCCGGGCTTGACCCAGCGCTCCTTTCACCCGACGCCGCCGCAGCATGCCCGGATCACGGCCGGGCGTGATGGGTCTTGGAACGTGTTGCGGCTCATTCTGGCCCTCTTCTCGATCTTCACCTTTTCCGCACCCGTTCTTGCGGCCAAGGCCTTCCCCGTCGATCAGTTCAGCTACTATCTGAGCGACTATGACAATACCCTGCGGAGTCTTGCCAAGAGCCTCACACGCACGGAGCCGGAACTCAACGGCGACATTCAGGCCGCACTTGCCGCGGGGAACGCGCGCCTGGCCGCCGCATCGATGGAGCAATTGCTGACCAAGCGGCCCGGCGATGGCACGCTGTGGCTTTCGCTCGCCCGGCAACTGGCCGCCGCCACACCGATTGATGAGTCGGATTCCTACGGCATTCCCGGCAAGATGATCGGCGCGGGGCTCAAGGCCTACTCACTGCTCGGGTCAGCCGCCGATGAGGCGGCAGCACTCAGCATCGTGGCGCAGGGGTTCGCAAGGCGCGAGATGTGGCGGCCCGCCCTTCTCGCCTACAAGGATTCGCTCGCGCTGCAGGATGACCCGCAGACGCGCGCAACCTACGAAGCCTTACGCGTTGACCGTGGCTTCCGGGTTGCCGACTACAGGATTGACAGCGAGGCGAACCCGCCGCGCGCCTGTTTCGAAATGTCGGAGCCCGTATCGCGCACGGTGACGGATTTCACCGCCTATTTCACCCAGGACCCGGGCCCCGTTGCCGCCGTGACGGCGGAAGGAACACGGCTTTGTGTCGAGGGCCTGAAGCATGGCGAGCGCTACAGCATCACGGCGCGACAGGGCCTTCCCGCCGCGGCGGATGATACGATGGCGAGGGACGCAACCTTCCAGTTCTATGTGCGCGACCGCAGCCCCTCGGTGCGCTTTGCGGGCAATGCCTATGTCTTGCCGCGCACCGGCCAGACAGGCATTCCGCTGATCTCCGTGAACTCGACCGAAGCAGACCTGCAACTCTTCCGCATCGGCGACCGCAACCTGACCGGCAGCGTGCTGAGTTACGATTTCCGAACCCAGATCAACGGCTTCACCGCCGACGACATCGCCCGCCAGAGGGGCAAGCTGATCTGGGAAGGCTCGGTTGCAACCCCCTCGCCCCTCAACGAGGACGTGACGACCGCCATTCCGGTGGATGAGGCGATGGGCAGGCTGGAGCCCGGCCTCTATGTGATGACCGCCACCTCCGCCGCCCGCAAGGTGGAGCAATACCAGAACGTGGCGACGCAGTGGTTCGTCGTGTCGGATCTGGGCCTCTCCACCATGTCCGGCAAGGACGGGCTGCACGTCAGCCTGCGCTCGATCGCCACCGCTGAACCGGTGCAGGCCGCTACCGTGCGCCTTCTGGCGCGCAACAACGAGGTGCTGGCCGAGGCCACGCCGGATCAAGCCGGCACCGTGCTGTTCGCCCCCGGCCTGACCAAAGGCACAGATGGCGCGGCCCCTGCCCTCGTCACCGCCCAGACGGCGGAAGGCGACTACAGCTTCATCGACCTTCAACAGCCCGCCTTCGACCTGACCGACCGCGGCGTTCAGGGCCGCGCCGCGCCGGGCCCCGTCGATGCCTTCGTCTATGCTGAACGCGGTGTCTACCGCCGCGGCGAGACGGTGCATGCCACCGTTCTGCTCCGCAGCGACAGGGCGGAGGCGATGGCCGGCACGCCGCTCACCCTGGTGGTGGAGCGTCCCGACGGTGTGCAGTATCTCTCGCAGTCCCTCACCGATCAGGGGGCTGGTGGCTTTAGCCATGATTTCGGCATCGCCGCGGGCGCGCAGGGCGGCACATGGCGCATCAAGGCGCTGACCGACCCCAATGGTGAGCCAGTGGGCGAGGCCACCTTCCTTGTCGAGGACTACATCCCCGACCGCATCGAGTTCGAACTCGTCTCCAAGACGGCAAGCGTCGACCCCGCACAGGGTGTGCTGCTCAGTGTCGATGGGCGTTACCTGTTCGGCGCACCCGGCGCTGGCCTCGATCTCGAAGCCAGCGTCTCGATCGCCGCCAATGACACGCCCTTCCCGACATGGAAGGATTATCGCTTCGGCCTGATGGACGAGCGGGTGGATATGGTGCAGGTGATCTCCGACAGCCTGCCGCAGACCGACATCAACGGCCATGCGGATCTCAGCATCGCGCTCCCCGAACTGCCAGTGACGACCAAGCCCCTGAAGGCTGACGTTACCGTGCGGATGCGCGAGCCGGGTGGCCGCGCCGTGGAGCGCGCAGCGAGCCTGCCCATCACCGCGCGCCAGCCCCTGCTCGGCCTCAGGCCGCTGTTCGAGGGCGGTTCGGTTGCCGAAGGCCAGCCCGCCCGCTTCAGCGTGATCGCGCTTGATCCTGCAGAAGAACTCATCACCGCCCCCGCCGCCACCTGGACGCTGAAGCGCCTGACGCGCGACTGGCAGTGGTTCAACACCAATGGTACCTGGCAGTGGGAGGCGGTGACGCGCAGCGCCAAGGTTGCCAATGGCACGCTCGAACTGGGCGGCGGCAAGCCCGCGGATTTTGCCCAGACCCTCTCCTGGGGCGAATACCGGCTGGAAGTCACCGCCCAAGGCATGACCCCGGTGTCGATTGATTTCTCCTCGGGTTATTACGGCGGCAGCTCCGCCAAGGCCGACACGCCGGATACGCTGAAGGTGGCGCTCGACAAGACAGCTCTGAGCACCGGCGATACGGTGACCGTAAAGATCGAGGCCCGCCATGCCGGCAAGGCCATGATCCAGATCGTCGGGGAGAAACTGCTGGCGGAGCAGATGGTGGATGTGCCGGAGGGCGGCATGAGCGTGCCCTTCACCGTGGGTCCTGGCTGGGGCACCGGAGCCTATGTTCTGGCCAGCCTCTACAGGCCGATGGATGTGACGGCCAAGCGCATGCCCTCGCGCGCCATGGGCCTCGCATGGTTCAGCATCGACCGTGCAGAACGCACGATCGATGTGGCGCTCTCGCCGCCTGAGATGATGAAACCGCGCCAGAAGCTGATCGTGCCGGTGAAGCTTGGCAATCTGGCGGCTGGCGAAGCGGCCTTCATCACGGTCGCCGCGGTGGATGTCGGCATCCTCAACCTGACGCGCTACAACCCGCCGGCACCAGATAACTTCTATTTCGACCAGAAGCGGCTGACCGCCGAACTGCGCGACATCTACGGTCAGTTGATCGACGGCATGCAGGGCGAACGCGGCAAGCTGCGCTCCGGTGGCGACGGCGGCGCGGCCTTCAACGCGCCGCCGCCGGCGCAGAAGCCCTTGAGCCTCTATTCCGGCATCGTGAAGATCGGTGCGGATGGCAGCGCATCGGTGGACTTCGAAATCCCCGCCTTCAATGGCACGGTCAGGGTCATGGCGGTGGCGTGGAGCGGCACCAAGCTGGGCCATGCCTCGGCCGATGTGGTGGTGCGCGATCCGGTCGTCGTCTCCGGGACCTTGCCGCGCTTCCTTGCGGTCGGCGACCGCTCGCAACTGCGCTTCGACATGGTGAACACCGAAGGCCCGGCAGGCGACTATACGCTCGGCGTCTCCATTGACGGGCCGCTCAGCAGTGACACCAGCCTCATTCAGAAAGTGGCGCTGGGCGCGGCCGGGGGGCGTTCCACCATCACCATTCCGGTGACGGCCACGGGCTTCGGCACAGCCTCCATCATTGCCACGCTGAAAGGCCCCGGCGACATCCTGCTGGACCAGGAATTCGCGCTGGGTGTCGTACCGGCGAATCCCGCCATCACCCGCCGCAACACGGCAACGCTGATGGCCAACGGCGGCGCGCTCACACTCGACAAGGACCTGCTCGTGGATCTCGTGCCCGGCACGGGGTCGGTTGCGCTGTCGGTGGGGCCGCTGCCGCAACTTGATGCGGCGGGGCTGATCCGCGACCTCGACCGCTACCCCTATGGCTGCTCCGAACAGACAGTGAGCCGCGCCCTGCCGCTGCTCTATCTGAGCGATCTCGGCGTGAACCCGAAGGATCTCGGCGGCGAACTGTTGCAGCGCTTGCAGCAGGCCGTGACACGGCTTGCCAACCGCCAGTCGGGGGCTGGCTCCTTCGGCATGTGGTCAGCCTATGGCAATGACTCGAACCTGTGGCTGTCCGCCTATGTGACAGACTTTCTGCTACGCGCCCGCGAAAAGGGCTATGATGTTCCGGAAGACGTTCTTGTGAACGGCCTCGACTATATCCGCAACATGGTGGGCAACGCGCCCGACATCGAACCGGGTGGCGGGCAGGACATGGCCTATGCACTGTATGTCCTGGCACGCGCCGGCCGTGCGCCGGTGGGCGACATCAAATACCTGGCCGACACCAAACTCAATGAATTCGGCACACCAATGGCCCGGGCACAGCTTGCCGCCACTCTCGCCATGCTGGGCGACAGGGAGCGCGCCGATGCGGCCTTTGCCGCCGCAACGCAGGCACTCGCCAATGATGTGGAGACGCCGGCCCGCGGCGGCTACCGCGCCGATTACGGCAGTGTGCTGCGTGATGCCTCTGCGATCCTGGCGCTCGCCACCGATGCCAAGGCGAAGCCCGATGTCATCAACACCGCGATGGGCGCCATCGAGGTAGAGCGCGCCCGCTCGCCCTATGCCTCCACCCAGGACATGGCGTGGATGGTGCTGGCGGCGCGCGCCGTTGAAGATCAGGCCCGGGCGATCCGCCTCGATGTCAACGGCACGCCACATGATGGTGGGCTGAACCGCGTCTATGGCGAGGCGGAACTGTCCGCGGCGGTGCGGGTGGCCAATGCGGGGCCGGATGCGGTCAAGGCGACCGTTGCGGTCTCCGGGTCGCCCGTGATGGAGGAACCCGCCGCCAGCAACGGCCTCACCATCGAGCGCAAATACTTCACGCCCGACGGCCAGCCGGTGGACATTGCCACGGTGAAGCAGAACACCCGCCTCGTCGCCGTTCTGTCGGTGATGAAGCCAGCGGGCGATGCAGAGAACGGCAACTTCCTGCTCGTCGACCGGCTGCCTGCAGGCTTCGAGATCGAGAACCCCGTGCTCGTCTCCTCCGGCGGGGTGGCCAATGTGCCGTGGCTCACCGACACGACATGGGCAAGCTATACCGAGTTCCGCGATGACCGCTTCGTGGCCAGCTTCGACAGTTCCACCGCCAAGCTTGCCTACATGGTGCGCGCGGTTGCGCCGGGAAGCTACGTTCACCCCGGTGCCACGGTGGAGGACATGTACCGGCCGGAGATCAACGCGCGCTCGGCACCAGGCGCCATGACGGTTACGGCGCCCTGATGCAGCAACCGCCGCGCAGCCCGTGGCCCTTACGCCTCTATGCCGGCTTGCTTCTCGCTGTGCTGGTGGTGAATGGCGCGGGCTTCACGCTGAGCGAAACATTGCGGCGATTGGGCCCCGCGCCGCTGGGCGAGGCGCTGACCTATTCGACCCTCGTCGTGGACCGTGAGGGCAAGCTGCTCCGCCCCTTCATCACGCGCGATGGCTACTGGCGGCTGCCTGTGCAGTCCAACGAGGTTGACCCCCGCTTCCTCACGCTGCTCATCGCCTATGAGGACAAGCGGTTCTACAGTCATGGCGGGGTGGACCCCAAAGCCCTGCTCCGCGCCGCGTGGCAGGCGCTGAGCCATGGCCGCATCGTGTCGGGCGGATCAACGATCACCATGCAGGTGGCGCGCCTGCTGGAGCCCCGGCCGCAACGCCGCCTCCGCGACAAGCTGGTGGAGATGATCCGCGCCGTGCAGATGGAACAGCGCCTCAGCAAGGCCGAGATCCTCGGCCTGTACCTGTCGCTCGCGCCCTATGGCGGCAACGTGGAGGGCACGCGCGCCGCGTCACTCACCTATTTCGGCAAGGAGCCGAAGCGGCTCTCGACCGCCGAGAGCGCCCTGCTGGTGGCGCTGCCGCAGGCGCCCGAAACGCGGCGGCCGGACCGCTTCCCCAAGGCGGCCGAGGCAGCGCGCAACCGGGTCATCAGCCGCCTCACGGGTGATGGCATCATCCACCCTGATCAGGCGGAGGCCGCCCGCATCGAGGAAGCGCCCAAGGGCCGCCGCGCCTTCCCCATGCTGGCTGCCCATGTGGCGGACCGGCTGGCACGGCAGGCCCCGCCGGGCGCAGTGGAGCGCACGACACTGTCGCATGAGCTTCAGGCTTCGCTCGAAACGCTGGCGCGCGAGCGGGCCCTGGCCATAGGCTCTGGCGTTGCTGCCGCCATATTGGTCGTCGACAACCAGACCGGCGCCATTCGCGCCCATGTCGGCGGCACAGGCTATTTCGATTCGATTCGCGCCGGGCAGATGGACCTGGCCATGGCGCTGCGCTCTCCCGGCTCGACGCTGAAGCCCTTCATCTATGGCCTGGCCTTCGAGGATGGCACCGTTCACCCCGAAACCCTGATCGATGACCACGCGGTGCGCTATGGCGCCTATGCGCCGGAGAATTTCGACGATGCCTTCCATGGCACGGTGTCGGTGCGGACGGCGCTGCAGCAATCGCTGAATGTGCCGGCACTTCAGATACTCAATGCTGTGGGGCCCGACCGGCTGATGGCGCGGCTTGCCAATGCCGGCGTAAAGCCGGTGCTGCCGAAAAATGCCGGGCCCGGCCTTGCGGTGGGACTGGGCGGGGCTGGCGTGCGTCTCACCGACCTTGCCGCGCTCTATGTCGCGCTGGCGCGCGGCGGCGAACCCGTGACGCTGTCATGGCAGGCCAGCCCGGCGGACAAGGCCGCGCCGCTGCGCCGCCTGTTCGAGCCCCCGGCGGCATGGATGCTGGGCGATGTCCTCAAAGGCGCGCCGACCCCCGAGAATGCCCTGAGCGGCCAGATCGCCTTCAAGACCGGCACCTCCTATGGCTACCGTGACGCATGGGCCGTTGGTTATGACGGGGCAAACACCATCGCCGTGTGGGTGGGAAGGCCCGATGGCGGAGCAGTTCCGGGCGTTGCGGGCCGGCTTGCCGCCGCCCCCATTCTGTTCGAGGCCTTCCAGCGCCTCGGGCCGTTGCGCAGGGCCCTGCCGCCCGCGCCATCGGGCACGGTGATAGCCCGGACAGGCGAGCTTCCAGCCGCGCTGCAACGCTTCCGGCCCGGCGCGCTGCCGGAAGTCGCCAGCACCGTGCAAGGCAATGCACCGCCCGCCATCGCCTTCCCACCCGACGGCGCGCGGATCGAACTGGCAGGCGAGACGCCCTCACTCAGCCTCAAGGTATTCGGTGGAACGCCGCCCTTCACCTGGCTCGCGGATGGGGTTCCGATCGCCTCCAATGAATTCCGGCGTGACACGTTCTGGGAGGGCGCCGCGCAGGGCTTTGCAAGGCTCTCGGTGATCGACGCCCGGGGAAAGACGGCAAGCGCGCGGGTGCGGGTGGAATAAGCCACTGCACCACCGTATAAGCGGGCCCTTCAACCCTTGTTTCAGGATTTCCCATGACGACCAATACCGCCTGGGCTGCCCGCCCCTATCACCGCCAGTGGCTGATCGAGAAGGCCAATGCCCTGTTCGACATGTTCCAGAACAATGCGGTGAACCCGGGAGGCGGCTTCTTCGATCTCGACGCAGCGGGACGGCCCTTCGGCACCATTCGCCAGATCCATTCCACCGCGCGCATGGTGCATTGCTTTGCGATCGGCGCGCGGCTCGGCCGGCCGGGCTCGGACATCATCGTGGACCACGGCATGACATATCTGTGGGAGAAACACCGGGACACAACGCATGGCGGCTATTGCTGGTCGCTCGATGATGACGGCTACAGGGACGATTCAAAGCAGGCCTACGGCCATGCCTTCGTGCTGCTGGCCGCCGCCGATGCCAAGATGCTGGGCCACCCTCTGGCCGATACCATGCTGGCAGACATCACCGATGTACTGGAACAGCGTTTCTGGGAGGAAGAGCACGGCGCGGTGTCGGAAGAATATGCGCGCGACTGGTCGAAGATCAGCGATTACCGTGGCCAGAATTCCAACATGCACCTGACCGAATCGCTGATGGCCGCCTTCGAGGCCACCGGCAACGCCATGTATCTCGACAAGGCGAAGCGCATTGCCAGCCTGATCATACGCCGCCATGCGGCGGCGCTCGATTATGTGGTGGCCGAGCACTTCGACAGCGGCTGGAAACTCGACAAGGGTTACAAAGGGTCCGACATGTTCCGCCCCGCGGGCACCACGCCCGGCCACTGGCTGGAGTGGGCGCGGCTGATGGCCCAGCTCTGGGTGCTGGATGGCCGCAAGGAGCCATGGATGCTGGACGCCGCGGACCGGCTGTTCCGCAGCGCGGTGGCGCGCGGCTGGGACCACGCGAAGGGCGGCTTCTACTACACGCTCAACTTCGACAACCACCCGGCACTGACCCACAAGATCTGGTGGCCCGCAACCGAAGCCATCGGCGCTGCCGCCTTCCTCAATGCGCTGAAGACCGATCCCTTTTATGAGGACTGGTACCGGAAGGTATGGGACTTCTCGGCCATGCATTTCATCGACCCCGCCAATGGCGGCTGGTTCGGCGAGCTGGGAGACGACCTGAAGCCCATCGACCGGTTCTTTACCGGCAAGCCCGACATTTATCACGCCCTGCAGGCCTGCCTGATCCCGCTCTTTCCACCGGTGGGAAGCCTGATGCGGGCCATCAACGGCTAAAACAAAACGGCAGGCCCCCGGGGGAGGGCCTGCCGCAAACTGTTCAGCGCTGCCCTGAAATCAGGGATGCGTCTTCAGGAATGCGATGACGTTCGCCAGATCTTCCGGCTTCTTCAGGCCGGCAAACGCCATCTTGCCCTTCGGAACGAAAGTCTTGGGGCTGGTGAGATAGGCGGTCAGGTTGGCGTCATCCCAAACAAGTCCCTCAGCGCCCTTGGCAATCATGGCCTCTGAATACTTGTAGTCCGCGACGGCGGCAGCCTTGCGGCCGACCACGCCCTTCAGCGTCGGACCGACCTTGTTCACGCCCTTCTCGACCTCGTGGCAGGCCTTGCACTGGTTGAACACCTTGGCGCCCGCCGCAGCATCGCCTTCGGCATGCGCTGGCACTACAAACAGCACGGCCGAAGCCATGGTTGCCAAAACCGACTTCCTCAACATGGATGATCCCTCCAGGGGTTAGCTTGCATTCCGGATAACCCCGGCCTCCCTGATGCGGCCCGCCATCCGGCAATTCACAGTTCCCTTCATAGGGCCTTGTGTGCGGTAAGCGCAATAAGGATACCGTAGCGAAATATTGCGACAAATGGCTACTGACGGAGATTTCCCGCCCAACCTTCCGAAAGGTCAGGATATGATGCAGGTCAAGGTCCCGTTTTCCGGGCCATGCTACCACGCGGCGAAATCGCGCAACCTGAGCCCGACGGAGTTTCGCTATAGAGGCATGAAACCGGCGGCCGCGGCCCCCGGCCAGAAGCCCCGCCCGAGAGGACGAGATGAACTACGAGGATTTTTTCAAAGCCGAACTCGACACCCTGCGAGCCGAAGGGCGCTACCGTGTCTTTGCCGATCTTGAGCGCAAAGCCGGGCAGTTTCCGCGGGCGGTCCACCACGGGGCAACACAGCGCGACATCACGGTGTGGTGCTCCAACGATTATCTCGGCATGGGACAGCACCCGAAGGTTCTCGCCGCCATGCATGAGGCACTCGACCGCTGCGGCGCGGGCGCCGGCGGCACGCGCAATATCTCCGGCACCAACCATTACCATGTGGAACTCGAGCGCGAGTTGGCCGACCTGCATGGCAAGGAGAGCGCGCTCCTCTTCACCTCGGGCTATGTCTCGAACTGGGCGGCGCTCGGCACGCTGGCATCGGCACTTCCCGACTGCGTGGTGTTCTCAGATGCGGGCAACCATGCCTCGATGATCGAGGGCATCCGCCACAGCCGCGCCGAGCGCCATGTATTCAAGCACAACGACCTCGCCGACCTCGAGCGCCTGCTGAAGAGCGTCGATCCCGCACGGCCGAAACTCATCGCCTTCGAATCGGTCTATTCGATGGATGGCGACATCGGCCCCATCCGCCAGATCTGCGATCTGGCGGACAAGTATAATGCCATGACCTATCTCGACGAGGTGCATGCGGTGGGCATGTATGGCCCGCGCG
>CAYMQH010000065.1:0-17896 GCA_964392525.1 uncultured Aestuariivirga sp. | reverse complement strand
AACGCCCGTGGCCTTGACTCCGGCCCGAGCCAGAATGGCGGTGAGGAAGCGGAAGCCGCCGCCTGATCATTCGGGGCGATTTTTCATGAATACCGAAAGGCAGCGGCAACGCTGCCTTTTTTGTTTTCTTCCCAAGCGGGGCGCGAAGGCGGATAAATCTGATTAATAAAAATGATTCGCCTGTCCGGCCCCGCCGGGCTTCAAGGGAAAGGACGCTGCCGCTTCAGCTCGTGATGTCCGAGATGTTTGATATTTTCAATGCCCGGCAGGAGCCGTTCGCTGATGAAGGGGAGTGTTCGGATTTCCTGCGTGACGCGCGCGACCGTTTCGGTGTGCTGAACCTGTCCTACTGGTTTCTCGGCGCGTCAAATGGCGTGCCGGATCGGATGACCTGGTGCTCGACCTATGGCGAGGACTACATGTCCGTCTATCTGCGGGATTATTCGCCGCTCAGGGACCGCGCCTTCGAGATCTGCTTCCGCCGCCTGCTGCCGCTGGACTGGGCCGAGGTGCGCCACCGGGACCAGACGGTGAAGCACATCCACGAGGTGGCGGAACGCTTTGGAATCGGACGCCATGGCATCTCCATCCCCATCCGCGAACCGGGCGTGGGGGATGCCATGTTCTCCATGAATTTTGAATGCGCGGACCAGCACTGGGCCGAAGTACGTCAGAAGCTGGTCAGCTCCGTGCACCTGTTTGCCTTTTACTATCACCAGCGCATGAAGTCAGTGGTGGCCGCCCGCACGGTTGCTGCCGAATTCGACCTGAGCCCGCGCGAGCGCGAAGTGCTGCTCTGGGCCGCAGAGGGCAGGACAGCGCGCGAGACGGCGCAGCTGCTCGGCCTCAGCGAAAGCGCTGTGAACCTCTATTCGGCCCGCGCCATGACCAAGCTGCGGGCGAGGACAAAGGCGCAGGCCGTGGCTATCGCCGTGCGCAACGACATCCTGCACTGAACCGGGCGTCAGCCGTTGTAAACATCGTCTACGGGCACCACCGCGTGGTTGCCATAGCCGTTGAACACGGTCGCGGTGGCGATGCCATAGGCACCGAGCGTTCCGAACTCGATGAAATCCTCATCGCGGATTGCTGCGGGCAGATCGAGCGTGGTCGGCAGCACATCAAGCGGATCGCAGGTGGGTCCGAACACCTTCCATGGCTTGGTACGGCCTTCCAGCACCGAACCATCGCGGATCACGCGGTAGGGCGGCTGCAGTTCCGGCACCTGCATGAATTCCATCAATCCACCATAGACACCGTCATTGAGGAAGATGTCATCGCCATCCGAGCAGACCAGCTTGATGCGGGTGAGGAGCGACATACAATTTGCGACGAGGCCACGGCCTGGCTCGCATTCCAGCTGCGGTTCCGTTCCCGTGCCGAAACAACGGGTGGTGGCTTCCGCGATGATCCGGAAGAACTGCTCGAGGCTGGCCGCCGGCTTGCTGTGCGGATAGCTGGCCGGAAAGCCGCCGCCCACATTGAGCTTGCTGATGTGCACACCCGCCATTCTGGCGATGCGGTGCGCGGCCTCGATGTGGCGTACATAAACCTGCGGATCGCGCGACTGCGAACCCGGGTGGAAGGTCATGACGGGCGTCATGCCGCGCTGCGCGATATCGCGCAGAAGTTCGACGGCAGTGTGCTCGGGCGCGCCGAACTTCGTGGAGAAATCATGTGCGGAGGCGCCGCGGTCACGCGGCAGCACGAAGCGGACGGCGAGCTCCACCGTAGGATCGTTACCGGTGATGGTGGCGATCTTGGCCACTTCCTCGCGCGCATCCACGGCAAAGCGGCGGCAGCCATGCAGATGGTAGGCATCGGAAATCTCACGGCGGGATTTCACCGGGTTGTGATAATGGAAATGGGCCTGCGGTGCGACCGTGCGCACCCGTGCCATCTCATGCACGGAGGCGACATCCCAGTGCTGAAGGCCGCCCTCGGCAAGCGCCCGGATAACGTCGGGTGCCGGATTGGACTTGACGGCATAGCTCACCGTGCCGGGAAAGCCCGACATGAACTGCGAGAGGCGGGCCTTGAGCGCTGCTGCGCTGAAGCAGAATACGGCCTCTTCCGGCTTCATCAGCCGGGCAACGGCCGGTGCATCGGCATAGGAAACGGGCTTGGCAAGGGCGAATGCAGGCTGGGCCATGGAAACCTCATGCAGGAAGAGAGTGGGGAGACAGATGTGGACGTAGAAGCAACGCCGGTTGGATTACAGGCGGCATTATGCTGAATTGTGACGGATGAGTCGTCACAGTGACGGCTTCGGCTGCAAATCGACGCAATGGTCCAGATAACGCCCAAGGACGAGGAATTGATCGCGCTGCTGAAGGCGGATGCGCGCGAGCCAGTTGCTTCGCTTGCGCGGAAGCTCGGCTTGTCGCGTACCACGGTGCAGGACCGTCTCCGGCGGCTGGAAGAAACGGGTGTCATCGCGGCCTATTCGGTCCGCCTGTCGCGCGAGATGGATCAGGGCGGATTGCGCGCCTTCGTGACGCTGGCGGTGGAACCCCGCCGCCAGGTCGAGGTCGGCAAGGCGCTGGCCCGCTTCCCGCAAATCGAAACCCTGCACACGGTGAGCGGCAAGTTCGACCTCGTGGCGCAGGTGAAGACGGCCTCGTCCGAGGCCATGGACCGGCTGATCGACGGGATCGGCCAGATACCCGGCATCACCCGGATCGAGACATCGGTCATTTTGTCGACAAAGCTTGATCGCAAATAGGCGCGCCCCGAGCGTGCAAGAGGAGTCCCATGCGTTTCGCCACCACTGTTCTGTCCGCCCTGCTGCTGTTCATGGCAGGCCCGCTGGCCGCCAAGGCGGACACCAAGTCCGTGCCGGACTCGGCTAGTGCCGTGCAATTGTCTTTCGCGCCCGTGGTGCGCAAGACAGCGCCCGCCGTCGTCAACGTCTATGCGTCGCGCAAGGTGGAAACCGGCGGTGGCAGTAGCAGCCGCTTCTTCGAGGACCCGTTCTTCCGCCGTTTCTTCGGCGATGACGGATCCTTTGGCCGTCCGCGGGAGCGGGTGCAGAATTCGCTGGGTTCCGGCGTGATCGTCGATCCCTCGGGCCTGATCGTCACCAACAATCACGTCATTGGCGGCGGCATCAACATCAAGGACATCAAGGTGGTGCTGGCGGACAAGCGCGAATTCGAGGCGAAGGTGCTGCTGGCGGATGAGCGCACCGACCTCGCGGTTCTCAAGATCGATGTGCCGGACGAGGAGCTTCCGGCGCTGCCGATGGGCGATTCTGACGCGCTCGAAGTTGGCGATCTCGTGCTGGCCATCGGCAATCCCTTCGGTGTCGGCCAGACGGTCACGAGCGGCATTGTGTCAGCCCTTGCCCGTACCCGCGTCGGCGTCAGCGACTATCAATTTTTCATCCAGACCGATGCCGCCATCAATCCGGGCAATTCGGGTGGCGCGCTTGTCAACATGCAGGGCGAGTTGATCGGCATCAACACTGCAATCTTCTCGCGCGGCGGCGGTTCGATCGGCATTGGCTTCGCCATTCCCACCAACATGGTGAAGACGGTGGTGGCGACCGCCGAAAGCGGCAGCAGCGCCATCAAGCGCCCGTGGATCGGCGCGGAATTGCAGGACGTGACACCGGACATCGCCAGCTCGCTCGGCATGGAGCGCCCGGAAGGCGCGATGGTGGTGAGCCTGCATCCCGAAAGCCCTCTCAACAAGGCCGGCCTGAAGCGTGGCGACATCATTCTCGCCATCGAGGGAAAGCCCGTGGAGAGTGCGCAGGAACTGGGCTACCGCGTGGCAACGACAGCGATCGGCGCCAGCACGATCGTCGAATATCAGCGCAAGGGCGACCGCCGTGAAACAAAGGTGACGATGATTGCCGCGCCCGAAACGGTGGATCGTGACGACAGCCTGATCGGCGGCCGCACGCCCTTGACGGGCGCCGTCGCCACCAATCTTTCTCCCGCCGTTGCCGATGAGTTCGGCCTTCCGGCGGAGGCCAATGGCGTGATCGTCAGCAAGATTGAAAAGGGTCCCGCGCAGCGGTTCTTCCGCAAGGGTGACATTGTTCTGGAAGTGAATGATGTTGAAATCGACAGCGTGTCCACGCTCAAGGCGGTGCTGAAGGTCGAAGATCGCAGCTGGCGCATCGTGGTGAAGCGCGGCGGCCGCGTGCTGAAACTGTCCCTGGGGGACTGATGACCAGCCTGTTCCAGGCCTCCGGCTTCGGCAAGGACGCGCCCCGCCCGCTGGCGGACAGGCTGCGCCCGCAGAAGCTGGCGGATGTCGTGGGGCAGGACCATCTGGTGGGCCCCGATGGGGTGATCACGCGGATGCTGGCCGCGGGCCGCATTCCATCGATCATCCTGTGGGGGCCGCCGGGCACCGGCAAGACCACCATCGCGCGCCTCCTGGCGGGTGAGACGGGGCTTGCCTTCGAGCAGATCTCGGCGATCTTCTCGGGCGTCGCCGATCTCAAGAAGGTGTTCGAGCAGGCCCGCATCCGGCGGGAGCAGGGGCGCGGCACGCTGCTGTTCGTGGATGAGATTCACCGCTTCAACAAATCTCAGCAGGACTCGTTCCTTCCCTATGTGGAGGATGGCACGATCATCCTCGTGGGCGCCACCACCGAGAACCCGTCCTTTGAACTGAACGGCGCGCTTCTCTCCCGCGCACAGGTGCTGGTGTTGAACCGCCTTGACGGGGAGGCGCTCAACGCGCTGATCCGCCGGGCCGAGATGTTCGAGCGCCGCCCGCTTCCCGCGACAGAGGAGGCGCGCGCGGCGATGACCGGCATGGCGGATGGGGACGGGCGCTATTTCCTCAACATGCTGGAGGAGGTCTTCGCCGCCGTGCCGGAGGGGGCAGTGCCGCTCGACCCCGCAACACTGGCGCGAACGGTTCAGAAGCGCCTGCCGCTTTACGACAAGGCGTCCGACGGCCACTACAATCTCGTTTCCGCGCTGCACAAGTCCGTGCGCGGCTCAGACCCGGATGCGGCGCTCTATTATCTCGCCCGCATGTTCACGGCGGGGGAAGATCCGCTGTTCATTGCAAGGCGGGTGGTGCGCATGGCGATTGAGGATGTAGGCCTGGCGGATCCGGAAGCCCTGCACCAGGCGCTCGCCGCGAAGGAAACCTATGACTTCCTCGGCAGCCCGGAGGGTGAATTGGCCATCGCGCAGGCGGTTGTCTATGTGGCCACCGCGCCCAAATCCAATGCTGTCTATACAGCCTACAAGGCCGCCATGGAGCGGGCGAAGCAAACGGGCTCGCTGATGCCGCCCAAGATCATTCTCAATGCGCCGACCAAGCTGATGAAACAGCAGGAATATGGCGCGGGTTACCAATACGACCATGACCAGCCGGATGCCTTCTCGGGCCAGAACTATTTCCCTGACGGCCTGGGCCGCGAGACATATTACGCCCCCGTCGAACGCGGCTTCGAGCGCGAGGTGAAGCGCCGCCTCGACTATTGGTCGAAACTCCGGCGCGAGCGCGGGCAGGGATAGGCGGGGGCCTTATCCGGCGCGTTGCAAACGCCGTTTTCCGTCTCCCGCGCATGGCGTGGGGAACGGTGCCAGCAGGGCGGATGAGGGCAACGGTTCGGCGGAAACGTGGTGCGTGGGCCTCAGAGCAGCCCGCGCCGGGCGAGATTGCGGAACAGGTGGCTTGCGCCGAAGGTCCAGGGCGCGGCCTTGTCCGAGGTCGTCATCCGGTTGGCCAGCGTGCCGAGTTCCGGTGAGGAGACCGTCACCACATCGCCCAGCTTGTGGGTGAAGCCCTTGCCCGGCGCATCGCGGTCTTCCACGGGCGCGAACAGCGTGCCGAGGAACAGCACCGCGCCATCCGGGTATTGATGGTGCGGGCCGATCATCTGGCCGACGAGGTCCGCCGGGTCCCGGCTGATCTTCGACATGTTGGACGCGCCGTTCAGCACATAGCCATCCTCGCCCTCGACGCGCAGCGACAGCTGCATGGCGCGGACATGGTCAAGCGAGAAGCCCGCGTCGAACAGCCGGATCATCGGGCCCACGGCGCAGGAGGCGTTGTTGTCCTTCGCCTTGCCGAGCAGCAGTGCCGAGCGGCCTTCCACATCGCGCAGGTTCACGTCATTGCCCAGCATGGCGCCCACGATCCGGCCGGACGAGGCGACGATGACCACGACCTCCGGCTCCGGATTGTTCCAGGTGGACACCTTGTTCAGCCCTGCCTCCATGCCATGGCCAACGGCCGACATGATCTGCGACTTGGTGAAGATTTCCGCATCCGGCCCGATGCCGACTTCGAGATACTGCGACCACGCGCCCTTCTCCATCAGCACCTGCTTCAATTGCATCGCTTCCGGCGAACCGGCGCGAAGCCTCGAGAGGTCATTGCCGATGAGCGTGCCGATGGTGGCGCGGATTTCAACCGCCGCCGCGGGGTTGCCGCGCGCGCGCTCCTCGATCACGCGCTCCAGCATGGAGGTGGCGAAGGTGACGCCCGCCGCCTTCAGCGCCTGAAGGTCCACCGGCGGCAAGAGCCATGGCTTGGTGACATCGCGCGTTTCAGGCGGTGTGTTCGCCATGATCCCATCGATCATGCCGAGGCTGGGGCCGGTGACGGCGCGGGCGGCAGCCGCCGGGTCATCCGCCTCGCACAGGTCGCGCATGGTGGGGAAGGCCTCGGTGATGTCGGTCAGACTCTCGCCATCGCGCCGGACGATGCAGGGTCCATCGGCTGCCGGGTTCCAGACACGGCCCACGAGAAGCCCATCGGCGGGAAGGGCGGCGGATGACATGAAGGCGGCTAGCGATGGCATGGGATGGCTTCTTTGCTGCTGTGGCGATTTGCCGACACTAGGCCATCACGGGCTTGGCTGTGAAGCGGGATCAGCCCCAGCTGCCGTGAAGCTCGCCCTGTTGCAGCGGGGCGAGGAACTCAATGGCAAAGCCATCGGCCATGTGGCGGATGACCCGGCCCCGCGTCTTGCCCAGCCATACGCAGCTTCCGGGTTCCGGGCGGACGCCGCAGCGGATCGCGGCACCCGAGAGCGAGATGTCCAGTACTTCGCAGGCGTGGTCCTCGCCGCTACCGAACGTGACGCGGGCAACGCCATTGCCGGGTTGAAAGCGCGTATCCTGACGCTCCTCGCTTGCGAGACCCAGCTGCCTGAGGCGGAGCCAGTCGAGACCCTGCATCAGCCTGGCCAGCCGCGCGCCCTTGAGGGCGAAGTGAACCTGAAAGCCACCCTCAACGGCCTCACCCGCGATGCCTTCGAGCCGGCCCAGCCCCTCGATATAGGCGATGAGATGCGCGCCCGAACTCACAGCTTCCCTGCAGCGGAACCGGGCGCCGCTGATGCCGGGATCGACCACCTCGCAGGAAAACTCCCGCCCGTCGCGGAGCAGGAAGCGGGCGGGCAGCGGCGGCAGCGCGGTTGAACCGGAACCCGGCAACGGTGCGGTAAGTTCAGGCGCTTCGCAGACCTGCAAGGCACTGGATTGCTGTCGCATGGGTCACCTCAATCGACTGATGGTTCAGGACTGGCCAAGGCCTCCTGATATCAGCCGGAACTTGCGGCGAGCCTGCGTTGTTCGCGCTGCTGCTGGCTCCTCCGCTGCGGCCGGATCGAGAAAGCGGGCGAAGGCGACCTCCAGCGGCATCAATGTGTCATAGTAGCGGATATCCTGCTGGGCCGCCGGAAACAGCCCGCCCAGCACATGGGTGCTCACGCCATCAGCCGCAATGAGCGGCAGCGCCAGCATTTCGGCTCCGAATTGCTGGCCGCGGTCGGTCATGTAGGCAAGACGCAGCACGGCCTGCTTGTGCGAGGCCGTAACGCCATTCAGGAAGCGCAGCATGACGCTGCGCTCGAACGCGTCCCAGCCGGCGAGCAGGTCGAGGCCGGTCAGTTCGCGGCGGTGGAGGTCGCACAAGCCGGTTCCGGCCAGCCGCCAGACAAAGCCCTCACCGCCTGCAAGGCGTTCCGCAATGAACAGGTAGGGCACCAGATGGCGGAGTTGTTTCAAATCGAGATCGCGGCGCTCCGGCGCGCTCCGCCCGGCGCGCAGGGCTTCCCAGCAGCGCCACAGCATCCGCGCCGGTGGCTTCAGCAGCGTTTCCTCTTGGCTTGTCCGAACCTCCCCGCTAACCCACATCCACGCCCCCTGGGGAACCCGATGGTTCCCGCTGTTCCATTATTGACCTTCGAGGTGCTGCGTTGCAGCCTTCGTGCCAACAGAGAGGATTGATCTTGACCGAGCAACCGCCGCCGGCCGGAAACTGGACGGCCCTGCAACGCCCGGCCCCCGTGTTCAACGCGCCAGCCGTGGTGGTGGCAGTCATCGGCGTTCTGGTCTCCGTGCATGTGGCGCTGGCGATGCTGGGCGAGAGTTGGCGGGTGTTCGCCTATTACGCGCTGGCGCTCATCCCGGCGCGCTGGACGGACCTCGGCTATCCGATGCTGGAGGGCTCGCAATACTGGTCGCTCGGCACCTATATGCTGCTCCATGCCGATTGGATGCACTTGTTGTTCAACGCATTATGGTTGCTTGTGTTCGGCACGCCTGTGGCGCGCTATCTCGGTATCGGGCGGTTTCTGGTGCTGACCCTGATCGCGGGCGTGGCTGGCGGTCTCGCCAGCCTTGCCCTGCATTGGGGCGAGGAGGTTCTGGTGATCGGCGCGTCTGGTGCTGTGTCGGGCCTGATCGCCGCCGCCATTCCGCTGATGTACGGCCGGCGGGTCTATGGCGGGGCGCGGCCCTTGTCCTTCACGGAACTGATCTCCACCCCGCGCGCCTTGCTGTTCACTGCCGTATGGCTGGGGCTTACGCTGTTCTCCGGTGCTGCAGGCTGGACCGGCAATTCCTTCATGGCGGATGGCGGCATCGCCTGGGAGGCGCATATCGGCGGGTTCCTCGGCGGGCTTCTGGCCTTCTACCTGCTGGCACCAAGGGCCGTGCACCGTGCGTGAAGTTGTGATAGGCTCACCTTCGTTGTTCTTGCAGGAAGGAGGCCCTCATGGCAGTTGCTCACATCCTCAGGCAAAAGGGAACGGCGGTTGTCACCGTCTCCCCGGCTGACAGCGTCCAGTCCATCGTCGATACGCTCGCCAGGCACCGCATCGGCGCCGTGGTGGTGGTGGACGATGCCGGGAACATTGCTGGCATCGTATCAGAGCGTGACGTGGTGCGCGCCATGGCAGGCGATGCCGGGCAGCTGCCCGGCAAGGCCGCACGGGACATCATGACCGCAAAGGTGCGGACCTGCGCGCCGGGCGACTCCGAAGCCGACCTCATGCAGTTGATGACCGACAACCGCATCCGGCATCTGCCCGTGGTGGCGGATGGGCGGCTGGCCGGCATGGTGTCGATCGGCGATGTGGTGAAGTTCCGTATCGAGGCCATCGAGCGCGAGGCCGACCAGATGAAGAGCTACATCGCCTCCGCTGGCTGACCGGACACATCCGCGCCTTCAAAGCCTCTGGTGGACGGAAGGCGACGAAATGGTTGCCTGTTCTGAAGGCTGGCCGTCTTTCCGCCTGCGGCCTCGACACGATGTCCAGCAACGCCGTTTACTGCGTTGCAAGCACCCCGGAGACCGGCGTGGACGGTGGAAGCGGCAAACCCCCTCTGGCTTGAACATATCGCCCACTGTGCCTGCCAGGAACTGGATGCCGACCCCATCGACCGCCGATCATGACAGCCATTGCGGAGCGAATTCCGGCAACAGCCCGGCGTTGCAGGTGATCATGCGGTCTTTCTATCCCACGCCTGGCATTCAACCACCGTCACTGCTGCCCCATAAGGCTGTGGGAATTGCGCAAAGCCCAATTCCGCCCGCAATCGTTCCAGCGCCTCAGTAGACGCTCTTGGGGTCGAACAGGCGGGTGGTGTCGGTGAACACAAGCCTGCCGCCTTCGACACGGCGGTAGAAGCATGAGTGCCGCCCGGTGTGGCAGGCGGCGCCGCGGCCCTGCGGCTCGGCCTTCACCTGCAGGATGTCCTGATCGCAGTCGGTCAGGATTTCCATGACCTTCAGTGTCTCTCCCGAGGTTTCGCCCTTCTTCCAGAGCGCCTTGCGCGAGCGACTCCAGAAATGCACGATGCCGGTCTCCTGCGTGAGGCGCAGCGCCTCCGCATTCATGTAGGCGAACATCAGGACGGCGCCGTCGCGTGCATCCGTCACGATGGCGCCGATCAGGCCTTCCGCGTCGAACCTCGGCTGAAACGCGGTGGTTTCGTCGAGGTCTGAGGCCATTACAGCGAGAAGCCGGAAGAGGGGGCGCGCACCAGTTCCATGAAGCGGGCCTGCAGCACAGGGTTGGTCTTGAACTCGCCCGTGAACTGGGTGGTGATGGTGGCGACGTTGCGCTTGCCCACGCCGCGCATCGACATGCAGGTGTGCACCGCTTCCACCAGCACGGCGACGCCGCGCGGCTTCAGCGACTCCATGATGGCGTTTGCGATCTGTGCCGTCATGGTTTCCTGGGTCTGCAGGCGGCGCGAATAGATTTCGACGACGCGCGCCAGCTTGGAGATGCCGACCACATTCTTGGCGGGCAGGTACGCCACATGGGTGCGGCCCACGAAGGGCGCGATGTGGTGTTCGCAATGCGAGTTGAACTCGATGTCGCGCAGCATGACGATATCGTCATAACCGCCCACGTCCTCGAAGGTGCGCGACAGGGCTTCGGCCGGATCATCCTCATAGCCGCTGAAATACTCGCGGAAGGCCTTGGCCACGCGCTTCGGCGTGTCGAGCAGGCCTTCGCGGTCCGGATTGTCGCCGGCCCAGGCAAGCAGGGTGCGCACGGCAGCCTCCACCTCTTCCTGGGACGGGCGCTTTACCGGCTTGGCCGGCATCTTCTTGATCACAGCGTCCATAATCCTGACTTCACCTTGGCTGTGGCAACCTGCTGCAGACCTGCCGCCACCTTATGGCATGGCCCACGCGCTTGCGCCCCGAACATGACGGACCCCATATCATGTCCCGTCGCTTCATGGCAAACCGCCAAACGACCCGTTGGCGGCAAATGACCTATGCACTAGGATCTCGGAATGATTAACGACATCTACAACCGCAAGATTCTGGGTTTCGCGGCAGATATTCCAAGGTTGCAACGCTTGGCGATGCCGGATGCCACGGCGGTGGCCATTTCGCGCCTGTGCGGCTCCAAGGTGACGGTCGATCTCGCCATGAAGGATGGCGTGGTGACCGATTTCGGCCAGGAGGTGAAAGCCTGTGCGCTGGGTCAGGCATCCTCGTCCATCATGGCGCGCCATGTGGTCGGCTCCACGGGTGAGGAACTCCGGCAGCTCCGAGGCCAGATGTACAGGATGCTGAAGGAGGAGGGGCCGCCCCCCGACGGCAAGTGGGCCGATCTCGAAGCGCTGCTTCCGGTACGGGACTTCAAGGCCCGGCACGCCTCTACCCTTCTGACCTTCGACGCGGTGGTCGACGCGGTGAACCAGATCGAGGCGAGGACCACGGCACAGGGCTGATCGGGGCGTGGGCTGCGCCGCCCACCCCTTGACCCCACCCCGCATCTTCCCCAAGAGATGGTGCAACGCCACCATCCGAGTCCAAGCCCTTGCGCTGTCCGTTCTGCTCCAATGAAGAAACCCAGGTGAAGGACAGTCGTCCCACCGAAGATGGCACGGCCATTCGCCGCCGCCGCTATTGCCCGGACTGTTCCGGCCGCTTCACCACCTTCGAGCGTGTGCAGTTGCGCGAACTGATGGTGGTGAAGAAAACCGGCCGCCGGGTGCCCTTCGACCGCGACAAGTTGATGCGCTCTATTCAGGTGGCGCTTCGCAAGCGGCCGGTGGACCCCGAGCGGGTGGAGCGCATGGTGTCGGGCATCGTGCGCCGCCTGGAAAGCCTGGGTGAAAGCGAGATCAAGTCCGAGACGGTCGGCAAGCTCGTCATGGAAGCGCTGAAGATGCTTGATGACGTGGCCTATGTGCGCTTCGCGTCGGTCTACAAGAACTTCCGCGAAGCCAAGGACTTCGAGGAGCTACTGGGCGAACTCTCGGGCGATGAGGATAACGGCGAAACCGGTGACTGACGCCTCGGACGCCCGCTGGATGGACTATGCGCTGAGGCTTGGCCGAAGGGCGCTGGGCACAACCGGCGAGAATCCCAATGTGGGCTGTGTGATCGTGAGGGACGGGCGCGTCCTCGGCATTGGCTGGACGCAGCCTGGCGGCAGGCCACATGCGGAAACCGAGGCGCTGAGCATGGCCGGTGCTGCCGCCCGTGGCGCCACCGCCTATGTGACGCTCGAACCCTGCGCCCATCATGGCCGGACCGGGCCTTGCGCCGAGGCGCTGGTGAGGGCCGGTATCGCCCGAGTGGTGACCGCCATCGAAGACCCGGACCCCCGCGTCTCGGGCGGCGGCCACGCCATTCTGGAGCAGGCCGGTGTCGCCTTCCAGTCTGGCCTGCTGGCGCAAGAGGCGCGGCGCGACATGGCCGGCTTCTTGACGCGAACAGTCAGGAAACGACCGCAAGTAATTCTGAAGATGGCGTTTTCCGCCGATGGCCGGATTGCCGCCGCAGCCGGGCAGCGCACCGCCATTTCCGGGCCTGAGGCCAAGGCGCGGGTGCATCTTTTGCGGGCGCAGTGCAACGCCATTCTGGTTGGCATGGGTACGGTTCAGGCGGACGACCCGGAATTGACCTGCCGTCTTCCCGGCCTCGAACACCGCTCGCCACTTCCCTTCGTGTTGAGCCGGACGGGAGTATTGCCGCCGCAGTCTCACCTCGCACGCCGGCAAGCGGAGATCTTGCGTGGCCCGGTGCCGGAGGTGCTGGCGGATCTTGGACGCCGCGGCATCAACCGCCTGATGGTGGAGGGCGGGGCGCGCGTGGCGCGGAGCTTCCTCGAAGCCGGGCTGGTCGATCAGTTCCACCTGATCCGCGCGCCGAAGGCGCTCGGTGCTGCTGGCGTGGACGGGCTGGCAGGCCTGCCGCTCGATCAGGCATTGCAGCCATTCGCGCTGGTCGAGCAGGAAACGCTTGGGAGCGACCTGCTGACCGTCTATGAAGCCCGGAGATAGAGGGGCAAGACCACCAGCCATGTTCACTGGCATCATTACCGACATCGGCACCGTTCGCGCCGTCGCGAAGGCGGGCGACACGCGGTTCGAGATCACGACGGCGTATGATCTGTCCACCGTTGAGATGGGAGCCTCGATTGCCTGCAATGGCTGTTGCCTGACGGTGATCGAGAAGGGGCCGGACTGGTTCGCCATCCAGGCCTCCGCCGAGACCCTCTCCAAGACCACGCTTGGCGCGTGGGGTCAGGGTACACGCATCAACCTTGAACGCGCCATGAAGATCGGTGACGAGCTGGGCGGCCATATCGTATCAGGCCACGTGGATGGGTTGGGAGAGATTGTGTCGATCACGCCGGAGGGGGAGTCGAAGCGCTTCCGTGTCCGCGTGCCCCATGAACTGGCCCGCTTCATCGCCCCAAAGGGGTCTGTGGCGGTGGATGGCACATCGCTCACCGTCAATGAAGTCGACGGCAATGTCTTCGGCGTCAACATTATCCCGCACACACAAGCCGTCACCACATGGGGCAGCATGGTGGAGGGCCAGCGGGTCAACATTGAAATCGACATGCTGGCGCGCTATGTGGCCCGCCTCACCGAGTACAAAGCGACATGAAGACCGAAAAGAACACCGCCGCCGTGGAGCAGGTCCGCGCCCATATCCTCATCCTCGAGGCGCGCTATTATGCAGAACTCTGCGATGAACTCTGCCGCGGCGCCATCGCCGCCATCGAACGGGCCGGGGCAACATGGGAGCGCATTGCCGTTCCGGGTGCGCTTGAAATTCCCGGCGCCATCGCTGTCGCGCATGAAACCGGCCTTTACCACGGTTATGTGGCGCTGGGCTGCGTGCTGCGCGGCGAGACCACCCATTACGACATCGTGTCGGAAGAGAGCGCCCGCGGCATCATGGACCTGACGCTCGAGGGCCTGTGCATCGGCAACGGCATTCTCACCTGCGAAAACGAGGCGCAGGCCTGGGCCCGCGCCAAGCTCGACGACATGGACAAGGGCGGCGGCGCGGCAGACGCCGCCCTCAGCATGATCCGCTTCACCCGCCTGATGAGCCGCAAGGCCGCGGGCCTTGATGCGAAGGCCGGTTCGTGACCGGAAGCACGCCGCAGTTTCCGCCCTCGCGCCGCTCCGCCGCAAGGCTCGGTGCGGTGCAGGCGCTTTACCAGATGGACCTCGCGGGCAGTGATGTCGGCGAGACGCTGGCGCAGTTTTCTTCGCGCGCGATGGGCGAGAACTTCGAGGACGGCCAGTGCGGCGAGGCGGACTATCGCCACCTGCGTGAGGTCGTCGATGGAGTGGTGCGCGAGCAGACGGCAATCGACCCCGTGGTGGACCAGATCCTCGACAAGGGCTGGCCGCTGCACCGTCTTGATTCTACCGTGCGCGCCATTCTGCGCGCCGGGGCCTATGAACTGATGTTCATGGACAAGGTTCCCGCCCGCGTAGCGATCAGTGAATATGTTGATGTCGCCGACGCCTTTTTCGGCGAAGAGGAGCCGCGCTTCGTCAATGGCGTTCTGAACACGCTGGCGCGCATGAAAAGGCCCGCGGAGTTTAAGGCGTGAGCGCCGAGGCGGGTGCCTTCGATGATGCCAAGGCCCGCCGCAATGCGGTGATCCTTGCCATCGCCCAGGCGCTTTATGGCGCGGTGACGACGGCAGTGGTGGTGACATCCGGTCTGGTGGGCTCGCAGCTTGCGCCCAGCGTGTCCTGGGCCACGCTGCCCATGTCGATGATGATCGTCGGCACCGCCGTCTCGACCCTCCCGATATCGCTGATGATGCGCCGTACTGGCCGGCGGCTCGGCTTCGTGATCTGCGCGCTGGCTGGTGCTGCGGGCGGGGTCATCGGGTTGATCGCGGTCTATCACCGGAGCTTCGAGCTGTTCCTGCTCGGTTGCCTGCTGGTCGGCGTCTATCAGGCCTCCGCCTCCTATTACCGATTCGCCGCCGCCGATACGGCAAGCCCGGCCTTCCGCCCCAAGGCGATCTCCTGGGTGATGACGGGCGGCGTCGTGGCAGCGCTGATCGGCACGGTGCTGGTGATGGGAACCGTTGACCTGCTCGCACCGGTGACCTTCGCCGGAACCTGGGCCGCGATGGCCTTGCTCTCGCTGCTGGGCGCGGTGATCCTTCTAGCGATCGATATCCCGCGCGCGCCGAAGACGGAAACCTATACCGGGCGGCCACTGAAAGTGATTGCCCGCCAGCCTCGCTACATCGTGGCGGCGCTCACCGCCATGCTGGCCTATGGCATCATGATGCTGGTGATGACGGCAACCCCGGTCGCCATGCTGGGCTGCGGCTTCTCGGTTCAGGATTCGAGCTGGGTCATCCAGTGGCATGCGCTTGCCATGTTCGTGCCAAGCTTCTTTACCGGCAGCCTGATTGCACGATATGGCGCGGAGCGGATCTCCGCACTCGGCATGATCCTGCTGGTGGGTGCGTCCGTTGCGGGCCTGCTTGGCATTCATTTCGAGAATTTCGCAGTGGGCCTCATCCTGCTCGGCCTCGGCTGGAACTTCGGTTTTCTCGGCGGCACCACCATGCTGACCGAAACCTATGAAGCGGAGGAAAAGAACAAGGCGCAGGGCCTCAACGACCTTCTGGTGTTCGGCATGACGGCCATCACGTCGCTGATCGCCGGAAAGCTCCTCGCCTGGTTCGGCTGGAACGGCGTCAACATCGCGGTCTTCCCGATGGTGCTGGTGGCACTCGCGATGATCGTCTGGCTGGCCCGCCACCCGAGTGAAAAGGCCCGTCAGGCCGGCTGAAGCCTGCGTTGCGGCTTCGGCCAGATCCAGCGGCCGATACGCTGGCCGATACCGCCGACCCACAGCAATGCCGCCGCGCACCAGAACACCAGCGAGAGCGACCAGAAAGCCGCGGTGGCCGCGAGGCTGACGAAGGTGACGGCCGCGCCGCCGAGCGCCACCACGGCGCGGGTTGCCGTCCCGAAGCGCCCCGACAGCTTTGCGACCCGGGCTACCTCCTCCGCGGAGTTCGCAACGCCGAGCGTTTGCACCGTGGCGCGATAACCGGCATTCCGGCCGATAGTAGCGGAATCCGTGCCGAGGTTGGTCAGCATGCGCAGGGCGGAAGGCTGCACCACGCGGCTGGCCGCCTGCCGCGCTGCCGCGAATTCGAGCCGCGCCAGAGATGCCGGGACAGCCCGGAGCGCCGCGCCATCCACGGCCGCCGTGGCGGCAGCGCCCAGCTGGCGCGTGAGGGCCGGGGACAGCCTTCCAGCCCGCCTTACCGCCTTGATCGTACTGAGCCCGGCACGCTGTGGCAGCGTCAACCCCAGTGAGGCAGCGGTCGCCGCCGTGAGGCCCAGACCCGCTGCGGCAAGGCCGATGGTCAGGCCGTCGATTTCTTTGCCGCTCAGGTATCGTGAGGCCTGCTGGTAGAGGTCGCGGACGTCGCCCACGCCGGTCAGGTCAGCTGCCACCGCCCCCGCGAGGGCTGCTTCGTTGGGCGCGTGGCCGCTCAGAAAACCCTTCCAGGCATCTTCGCCCATGCGAGCGGCAGCGGCGCCCTGTGCAGCGCTGACCCGGGCCGCAAGCGCTGGCGGAAGGGCCACGCCATTGCGCACCGACAGCGCCACCACACTGGCAGCCAGATCCTCATCGCCTGCGGCGAGCGCGCGTTCGGCTGCCGCCTGATAGTCGGCCGCGCTTCGGGCGGCCAGCGCATAGTGTGCCACGGCCACCGCGTCGCGCGGGCCAGACAACAGGCGGGCGCCCTCCACCCCGCGCGGCAGGATGGCGAGGCCGGAGGCTACCAGAGCGGCAGCGCCAAGGCAGGTCAGGGTCCAGGCTTTCATGGTTTTCTCCGAGGCGCGAAACACACCACCCCTGATCATGGAAACCCGCCGCTTTGATGGCAGGACGGGCGGGGCCGCAAGGCCCGGAAATTGCTGCAATACCGCCGCTTTGGGGCTCCTGGCCCGGGCCATTCTGGCGGTTGCGCTCGGTCTGCCGATGCGGCATACCTCTGTCATCTTTCAGAGCAGGGAAAAAGCGGTTGATTCCGTGGGGGCTCTGGGGAAACGCTAATAATGATAAGGGTTTAACATGACCACTGCACTCTGGTTGATCGTGCTCGCTGGCGCGCTCTCCATCGTGTACGGCATCGTGACGACGCGGAGCCTGATGGCTGCCGACGCCGGCACGGCGCGTATGCAGGAGATTTCGGCTGCCGTGCGCGAAGGCGCCAAAGCCTATCTGAACCGTCAGTACACCACCATCGGCATCGTCGGTGTTGTGATTTTCGTCATCGCCTGGCTGCTGCTCGGCGTCTGGTCCGCCATCGGCTTCGCCATCGGCGCGATCCTGTCGGGTGTTGCCGGCTTCATCGGCATGAACGTGTCGGTCCGCGCCAATGTGCGTGTCGCTCAGGCCGCGACCAAGTCGCTGGCGGGTGGCCTCGACCTGGCGTTCAAGGCAGGTGCTGTCACGGGCCTGCTCGTGGCGGGCCTCGGCCTTCTCGGCGTGACCCTTTACTTCGGCTTCCTGAAGGACTCCCTCGGCCTCGATCCGACCGGCCGCACGGTGATCGACGCGCTCGTCGCGCTGTCCTTTGGCGCGTCGCTGATCTCCATCTTCGCCCGTCTGGGCGGCGGCATCTTCACCAAGGGCGCTGACGTGGGCGGCGACATGGTGGGCAAGGTGGAAGCAGGCATCCCCGAGGATGATCCGCGCAACCCGGCAACGATCGCCGACAACGTCGGCGACAATGTCGGCGACTGCGCCGGCATGGCCGCCGACCTGTTCGAAACCTATGTGGTGACGGCCGTCGCCACCATGGTTCTGGCGGCCATCGCGCTTCCGGATGCCTACAAGCTGGCCGGCATGA
>CAYMQH010000064.1:7750-18189 GCA_964392525.1 uncultured Aestuariivirga sp. | reverse complement strand
TGATCTATGAAGGCGGCATTGCCAACATGAACTACTCGATCTCGAACACCGCCGAGTGGGGCGAATACGTCACCGGGCCGCGCATCATCACCGATGAGACGAAGAAGGAGATGAAGCGCGTTCTGACGGACATCCAGACCGGCAAGTTCACCTCCGAGTGGATGCAGGAATATCGCGCCGGCGCGGCCCGCTTCAAGGGCATCCGCCGCATGAACGACAGCCACAACATCGAGGAAGTGGGCGCCAAGCTCCGCGCCATGATGCCGTGGATCGCCAAGAACAAGCTGGTCGACAAGACCCGCAACTAGTCTCTGCCGCAACGGCGCACGAAATAGGGGCGGTCCCGTGGGACCGCCCCTATTTGCATGCCGTGATTGCCACTCAGAGAATGGCGCGGAACAGCGCGAACAGCAGGCCCGAGAGCAGGATCGAGGCTGGCAGCGTCATCACCCAGGCGAGCAGGATGTTGCGCACCGTGGACATCTGCAGGCCGGAGCCATTGGCCGCCATGGTGCCGGCAATGCCGGACGACAGCACATGGGTGGTTGACACCGGCAGGCCCATGACGTCGGCCACGCCGATGGTCGCGGCGGCCACGGTCTCCGCGGCGGCACCCTGGCCATAGGTCAGGTGGGTCTTGCCGATCTTCTCGCCCACCGTTACCACGATGCGGCGCCAGCCGACCATGGTGCCGAGGCCCAGCGCCAGGGCCACCGCCACCTTCACCCAGGTGGGGATGAAGCGGGTGGCACCGTCCACGGCGCTGTGGAAGTTGCTCACTGTCTTGAGGTCCTCCGGCGTCATCGGCAGCTGCTTCTTCTTGTCGACCAGCTTCAGCGCCTCGCTGACGAGGTAGAGGTCGTTGCGCAGATTGGAGACGAGGTCGGTCGGCACGTTGGCGAGCGACTTGTAGTTTATCATGCGCTGGTCGAGCTGGCTGAGAAAGCTGCGCATCGCCACCGTCGTTTCCGGCGTCCAGTTCTTGTTGCGCACCGCGTCGGCCACCACCGCCTGCGGGTCGGCCACGCTCACCCCCGGCTGGACGTGCCGGTCGAGCGTCTGCACCAGCGCTGCCGAGGCAGAACGGAACTGGTCGAGCATGGCGGGGTCGGGCGTGCGGTTCAGCGCGAAGGCGGTGGGCACAACACCGACCAGGATCAGCATGATCAAGCCCATGCCCTTCTGGCCGTCGTTGGAGCCATGGGCGAAGCTCACCGCCGTGCAGGTGGCGATCAGGATCGAGCGGATCCACAAGGGCGGCGACTTGTCCTTGGCAGGCTCGCTGAACAACGCCTTGTTGCGGATCACGAGTTTGAGGGCCAGCAGAAGCAGGGCGGCGGCGACGAAGCCGAAGACGGGCGAGATCAGCAGGGCGAGGCCAACCTCGCGCGCCTTGTCCCAGTCGACACCGCTCGTCGCGGTGCCGGTGGGTGCGAGCAGCTGGTTGGCAAGGCCGACGCCGATGATCGAGCCGATCAGCGTGTGCGAGCTGGAGGCGGGCAGGCCCAGCCACCAGGTGCCGAGGTTCCAGATGATGGCGGCGATCAGCAGGGCGAAGACCATGGCGAGGCCGGCACTGCTGTTGACCTGCAGGATCAGCTCGACCGGCAGCAGCGAGACGATGCCCCAGGCCACCGCGCCGGACGCGACCATGACCCCGATGAAGTTCCACAGGCCTGACCACACGACAGCGAACTGGGCGGGAAGCGAGCGGGTGTAGATGACGGTGGCAACGGCGTTGGCCGTGTCATGGAAGCCGTTCACGAATTCAAAACCGAGTGCGATGAACAAGGCGAGCAGCAGAAGCAGCCAGGGAGTGGCCTGCTGCGTTTCCGACACTTCGCCGATCAGCTGGTTGGCGCAGAATGCCAATCCGCCGGCGATGAGGCCGAGAAACAGCAGCTTCATGCCCCAGCCAGTGCGGGCCGAGGCGTTGAGGGGGTGGGCGTCGAGGGAGGTATCGGACATTGGGATGAAGAACCATTTTCTTGCAGGACGAGAGCTCTGCCGCCTGTTGCAAGCTTGACGTGACGTATTCTTGACGGTTGTGTTGATAACCTTTCAGCGGCCGCTGTTCCACTGCCTCGGTATTTTGCCTAGAACGGCATTGCGCCGCCGCCGGAAGGTGGCCGCCGCACCGGCAACAGGGGGACCATGGCATGAGCATCGAAAACGACATCGCGCTTCTGGCGCGGCAGGAGGAGGCGCTGCGCTTTCCGGCCTTCAGCGAGGCGGACGCCTGGACGCTGGGGAACCTGATGCGCAGCACCGCGGAGGAGCGGGGGCTGCCGCTGGTGATCGACATCAGGATCGGCACCAGGCCCTTGTTCTACACGGCACTTCCGGGCACCACGCCGGAGAACCCGGACTGGGTGCGGCGCAAGGTCAACACCGTCTTCCGCTTCCACAAGTCATCCTACCGGGTGGGGCGGGAATTTGCGCTGAAGGCCAATGGCTTCGATGCCACGCGCGGACTTGACCCGATGGACTTCGCCTCCGCCGGGGGCGGCTTCCCGATCCACCTCACCGGCACGGGGGTGGTCGGCGCGGTGACCGTTTCGGGCATCCCGCAGCGCGAGGACCACGGCTTCGTGGCGGGCATGTTGTGCCGTTTCCTGAAGGTCGATTACCGCCCGTTGGAACTGCCGCCCGAAAGCGAGTGATGGATTACAGCCTGCTGTTCTTTGCGGTCGCCACAGCCGCCGCCTTCATGGTCGGCGCGTCGAAGGGCGGCCTGCCGATGGTGGGGGTGCTGGGGGTTCCACTGCTGGCGCTGGTCATGCCGCCGGTTGCGGCGGCTGCGCTGCTGCTCCCTGTCTATATCGTGAGCGACATGGTGGGCCTGTGGGCCTACCGCAAGGAATACAGCCCGCGCAACCTCGTGATCCTGCTGCCCGCCATGGTCTTCGGCGTGGGCGTTGGCTGGGCTACGGCGAAGATCACGCCCGAATGGATCGTGACACTGCTGGTGGGGCTGGTGGGCCTCTACTATTGCGCGACGGTCGTCTTCCGCAAGACGGGCGCGCCGCCGAAACCCGCCGATGTGCCGCGCGGCCTTTTCTGGGGCAGTATCGCGGGCTTCACCAGTTTCGTTTCCCATACGGGCGGGCCGCCCTACCAGGCCTATGTGTTGCCGCAGAAGCTGCCCAAGATGATGTTTGCCGGCACCAGCACCATCGTCTTCGCCGTCATCAATATCGTGAAACTCGTGCCTTACTGGGCGCTGGGGCAGTTCAACCCTGGAAATCTGCAGGTGGCGGCGCTTCTTTCGCCGGTCGCCATCGCGGGCGCGCTGATCGGCTACAAGGCTACGTCGATCCTGCCGGAAAAACTCTTCTACCGCCTCGTCGAGGCGGCACTGTTCGTGATCTCCCTCAAATTGATCTATGACGCGCTGTTCACATGAAGCTTGTATTCCATACTTATGATGTCTTCACCAACCGCCGCTTTGGCGGTAACCCGCTCGCCATCGTCGAGGAGGCGGACGCGCTGAGTGATGCGCAAATGCAAACCATCGCGCGGGAGTTCAACCTCTCGGAGACGATCTTTGTGCGCAAGCCGCAGGACCCCGCGCACACGGCCAGCGTCCGGATTTTCTTTCCAACGGCTGAGATCCCCTTCGCCGGCCACCCCACGGTGGGGTGCGCCATTCATCTGGCACAGAAGAAGTATAAGCCGGGCTGTTCCTTCGAGACGACCATCACGCTCGAAGAGGTGGCGGGCCTCGTGCCGGTGAAGGTGTCCCGCATCGGGGACGTGCCGCGCGCCCAGTTCACGGCGCCCGTCGTGCCGTTTGCCGTTGATCTGCCCCTGCCGAAGGTCGATGAGGTGGCGCGCTCATTGGCGCTGTCGGTCTCCGACATCGGTTTCGACGGCCACTGGTTGGGGCTTTACGAGGGCGGCCCACGCTTTTTCTATGTGCCTCTGAACAGCCGGGAAGCACTGGCGAAGGCAAGGGTGATCGAGCCTCATTGGTCGGCCATGTTGGGCGGCATGGGCATCGGCAATGCCTATCTCTACACGCGTGGCGGCGATGGCCGCGACACGAGCTTCCGTGGCCGCATGTACGCCCCGGGTGACGGTATTCCGGAAGACCCCGCCACGGGCTCCGCCACGGCCTTGCTGGCGGCGCAGTTGCTCAAGGCCGAAAAGCTGACAGATGGTAGCCACCGCTGGAAACTCGAGCAGGGTTATGAGATGGGCCGCCCCTCCGACCTGTGGCTCGAAGCTGATGTTGCGGGTGCGAAGCTGGCTGCCGTGCGGGTCGCAGGACAGGCCGTGCAAATCATGTCGGGTGTGCTAGAACTCTGAGCCGGGGATATTGACAGGCGACCTGAAGACGGGAGAGTTTCGCACCGATGAAGACGATTTTGCTCATCGCCCATCTGATCGCCATTGCCACGGGAACGGGCATGAGCATCGCCAATTACATCAATATCCGCATTGCGGCCGGGGAGAGTGGCGAGCGGCGTGAAGCGCTGGCCTTCCTGCGCCGGATACTGGCGCGGATTGCGGATGTGGTGATTCTCGCCATCTGGATTACCGGCATCGGCCTGTTCTTCAGCCTGCCGCCAGCCGATGAGCCGAACAGCTGGTTCATCGTTAAGATGATCTTCGTGGTGGCCCTCACGGTGAGCCATGGCCTTGCCCGCATGACGGCGGGCCGCATGATGCGCACTGGCGACCAGTCGCTCTATCCGCGCATGGAACTCATGGTGTCGGGCGTCTGGATGTCAGCGCTGGCCTGCATCATCTTCGCCGTTCTGGCTTTCGAAACCTGATCCGGCCTCACTGGCCCTGAGTTGCAAGCGCGGCGAGGGCCTCGGCAATCACGTCAGCCGCTTCCTGTTCATTTCCGGAGGAACACAGTTTCTCCGCCTGCTGGCGCATGTCCTGAAGCTGGGACGCGAGGTCCGGCGCGATCTCCGGCGCTTTCATCACGGCATCGAGTTGCTGAAGGTCATCGGCGCATCCCGCAAGAGCCGAACCAGTAAAAAACGCAACCACTGCTAGTGCGAGAAAAAGACTTTTCATGACGGGCGGGGCTCCTTGAGGCCTCTAGGGGACAAACCCAGACTCTATAGCCACAACGCCCGCTGCGACACCCTTCTTTCGATCGTGCAGAATGGTGAGAAAAACCCGCATAAAGAGAATACGGGTATTACAATTGAATCACACAAAACATCCAAAAGTTGACTTAAATTGCCAAAATGTGAATACTGCACCTAGGGGGAATGATCTTCCACTGGTTTACCCTAGGGAATCCCTCCGCCGCTGGTGTTTGGCAATGTAAGCCGCGTACCGTCAGCGCGCCGCATAATGTGTAGTAAAAACAATGAGTTGGGTGGCTTCGGAAAATTCGTTTCCGGGCCTCGGGAGCGGCTTTGTCTGAATCCCACTGGAGTTGATTGTGATGTTTCGGCGCTTCCGCAAGGAAGCAGGACAGAATCGCCCCGGAATGGGTGCCACCGCCAGACCGCGCAGCGGGCTGACGGGATTCTGTTTCCGGATTTTGCCGTGCCTCGCCTTCGCACTGGTGCTGCTGGCCTCGCAGGGCTTTGCCGTCCGCGAGGCGGACGCCGCCAACTGGGTCGTCAACATCAATGACACGGGTTCCGACCCGGCCCTGGCGGGTGGCACGATCGTCTATTCCATCACCGTCACCAATGACGACATTGTCGATGCTCCCGCGAATACGCTGAACCTTGCCATTCCGGCCGGCATGACCTTCACCGGGGGCACCGGCACCATCACCGCCTGTTCGCCAACACCTGCCACCAACACCACCGTTACCTGCAACATCCCGATCCTCGCGGGCGGTGGTGCCGCCACATTGCAGGCCAGCGTGAGGCCAAGCGTCACGGGAACGCTCACCGTCACCGCCAGCGTGCCGACCCTCGGCATCGATATCGTGCCGCAGAACAACACGGCCTCGGAATCGACCACGGTCAATCCAGGCACGGACATGCGCCTCACGCTCTCAGGCCCGGCAACGCGGCCATCCGGCAGTTCCGCGAGCTACACCTTCACCGCGGCCAATCTCGGCCCCTTGCCCGCCTCGAACGTGCTGGTTTCGGTTCCGGTGCCAGCCGGGCTTACCGCGTTGCAGCCCCCATCGGACTGCGTGCTGGCGGCTGGCACCTACAACTGTACGATCACCGGGCCGATTGCCGCCGGTTCCAGCTCAAACCTGGTCTTCACCGGACAGGTAAGTGCTGCGGCGGGCACGGTGATCCCCGTGTCTGGGACCATCACCGGCAGCACGCCGCAGGAGTCAGTTCCGGGCAACGAAAGCGCCAGCGTCTCGACAACCGTGACCACGGGAACCGATGCCGCGATCAGCAAGACGGTCTCTCCCACCGGCGCGGTGTCGGTGAATGCCACTGTCACCTTCACGTTGACGGCAAGCTATACGGGCGAAACGCCAGCGGGCTTCCGCATCACCGATACGCTGCCCACCAATTTCACCATCCTCACGGTCTCCCCATCCGCTGGCTCCGGGTGGAGTTGTTCCGTATCGGGCCAGTTGGTGGATTGCGCGCGCGGTGCGGGGCCCGGGACAGGCGGTGCGGTGCCGCTTGGCTTCATCACCGTCACGGCCACGGCCTCCACGGTCGGCACCCCCTCCAATACGGCGACCATCGCCGCCACCGGTGCCTCGCCGCCACCCGAGCAGAACAGCGCGAACAACTCATCAACGGTGAGCGTGAGCATCGTGAACGAGGTGGCGGATCTTGCGGCCATCAAGACCGGCCCCGCCATCGTGGCCGAAGGCGCGGCCTTTACCTTCGGGATCAGCGCCAGGAACAATGGCAACCGCGCCTTCACCGGCACGCTTGTGCTGACGGATGATCTGCCCGCCGGGCTGACCCTTCTGGATGTGACTCCGCCTTCGGCCGCCTGGACCTGCTCGCCCGATCCGAACAATGGCGCACCTGTTGCGGCACCTGTCTCGGTGGTCTGTTCGGCCGTCTATACCGCGGCGGCGCCTCTTGCTGTCGGCGCGACAACACCAGTCACACAGTTGCGCGTCTCGAGCACTGCGGGAGGGTCGGTAACCAACAGTGTCACCGTGTCATCGGTCAATCCGAATTTTCCGGATACCACGCCCGGCAATAACACCGCGACGCGGCCGGTGACGGTGACGCCGAGTGCCAGCGCGGCCGACATCGGCGTGATCAAGACGCGCAGCAACGCGAGTGTGATGGTTGGCGACACGCAGACCATCAATCTCGAAGTGACCAACGCCGGGCCCGGCACGTCAACCAGTGTCAACCTGGCGGATAATCTCCAGAATCTCTTCACCACCGGCACAGGGCCCGGGCAGGGCCTTGAATCGGTGACGACTTCGCCGGGTGTGGCGACCGGCCTCTCATGCTCAAGCGCGGGAGATGGAGCGAAGGGGAGATGGTTGAACTGCAGCATGACCAGCCTTCCCGTGTGTACGCAGGGTGTGGATTGCCCCGTCGTTACCGTGGTGATCCGGGTTGGCGACAAGGCAAATTTCAATACCGCTTCTGTGTCTTCTCCGGCGGTCGGTGATCCGAACACGGCAAACAACTCGTCAACCGTGACGTGGGGCCTCACCGAACGTGCCGACCTGATCATGTCGAAGACGGTATCTCCGGCAACGCCCACGGCCGGGCAGAACTTCAGTTACATTCTGCGATCCCAACAGTCTCAATTTCTGAACTACTCGCATGCCCGAAATGTGTCGATTACCGACACGCTGCCATCCAACATGGTGTTTGTCTCGGCGACGCCTTCGGGGGGAGACAGCTCCGTAGCCAAGACCTGTCCGACAAGGCCTGCCGCTGGCTCCGTGACGGGCCCGGGCAACAACCAACTCGTTTGCTTCATGGACTATGTCGGCTTTGGCGGGGGTGGAGCGGCATTCCAGGTCGCGGTTGTCATGCGGCCGCTGAATGCGACGATCGGTCAAACGATCACCAATACCGCCACGACGGCAAGCTCAACCCTTGATGCCAACACCGCCAACAACACCGCAACCATTTCACATTCGGTCAATCCGCCCACGCTCGATCTCCAGATCAACAAGACCGATAGTGTCGATCCTGTTGCCGTCTCGGCGTCCACCACCTATTCCATAACCGTCACCAACAATGGTCCCTCTGCGGCCGAAAATGTGACGGTCACCGATACGCTCCCCGCAAGCGGGCTCGCCTATGCATCCCACACGCTGCCTGCTGGGTCGGGTGGCACATGCGCCACCGTTCCAGCCGTCGGTCAGGTGGGAGGAAGCCTTGAGTGCAACTTTCCAACCCTCACTTCCGGCCAGACCCGTGTTCTGACCCTTACCATGACGGGCGTCGATCCCGGGGTGGTCACCAACACAGTCTCGGTGGCTTCCGACGAGACCCGTAATGGCTGGGAGCCGAACCAGGCCAACAACAGCGTCAACCAAGAGACCACGGTGCAGCGGCGGGTTGACCTTGAGATCGTCTCAAAGACGCCCTCTGTATCTGACGTCTTTCTTGGTACGCCGTTCAACTATGTCATCAGCCTGCGCAATCGCACGGGAGCTGGTCTCGTCTCCGCCGAGGGAGTCCGGCTTTCGGATACGCTGCCCGCCGGCATGATGATGACGGGCCCCCCGGTTGCGGTTGTGACCTCCGGGACGGCCAGCCAGAACAGTTGTAGTGCTGCCGCTGACCAGCTTTCCTTTTCCTGTGATTTTGGCACCGTCAGCACGGGTGGCGAGATTACCGTGACAGCCCCCGTGATGGTCGACAGCGCCGCAACCGTCCCCGTGACGTTGACCAACACGGCGTCCATCTCAACGACATCAATTGACGTCAACACGAGCAACAACTCTGCGTCCGGTGATGTCACGCTCTCGGCGGGCTCCTTCTCGGGTTCGGTGTTCGTCGATTTCAACGACAATTTCATCCGGGATCCGGACGACATACCGCTTGCCAATGTCACGATGACAATGACGAGAACCTCTGCCGGAACGCCGTTCTCCATCACGACCACCACGGATGCGAACGGTGATTATTCCTTCACCCAGCCGCTTCCGGCGGGAACCTTCAGGATTACCCGCGGCGATGTGACAACGCCGCCTGGTCTTTCGTCCAAATCGAGGGCTGGAACGGTTGGTGGCGCGCCGAATGGCGTCTCCCAGAGTGTCGGAACAGCGATTGGCAGCATAACGCTGGGCGGCACCCGCAGCGGAAGCGGTTATCTCTTCACGGTGGTGGGCAAATCCAGCGTCAACATGTCGAAGAGTTTCGACAGCGCTGTCATCCATGCAGATGGGTCTGTCAGTGGGACTTTCAGCGTTGGAATTGGCAACAGCAGCTATCTGCAAGCCATCGAGGTGAAGGCGACCGATCCTCTCGCGGGCGCAGCTCCGCTTTTTGGGTCTTATGTGGCTACCACGCCCACGCTTCCTGGCACCTATACCCTGACATCTGTCCCCACGGGCAACTGCCCAGGCATCAACACGTCCTACAATGGCGCGTCCTCTCCCGTGCTGTTCAGTGGCGGAACCATCATTGCGGGAAGTGATTGCCAAGTGTCATTCACCATCCGCTTGATGCCCGTCAACGGCCTTCCGATTTCGTTCGGTGACTATGTGAACGAAGCGGTGGGGGAAACGCGCGGTGTGCTGAGCGGCGACACGCAGACCATCACTGTCCAGACGGATTTCGACATTCTGTCGACGCCCTCCATCGGACTGGTGAAGCCCGTGGGCACCTACAACGACGTGAATGGAAACGGCCCCGATCCCGGCGATACGGTGTCGTATGTGTTCAATGTCTTCAACATGGGCAACACGGGCTTTTCCAACTTCTCGCTGCTTGACCCCAAGATCCCAGCCATCAGCTGCCCGGTGAGCGTCTTGGATCCGAACGAGTCCACGACCTGTACCGGCGTTTATGTGTTGACGGCCGCTGACGTTATCGCGCGTGAGGTTGAAAACCAGGCGACGGTCACGGGAACGCCGCCCCTTGGGCCGCCAGTCAGTGACGTGTCGGATCCCAACACGCCGGGTTCGGCGGACAATAACCCGACGATTACGCCACTGCCGGCCGTCGACCGCTTGGGCATCGTGAAGGTGGTGGACAAGCCCGGCCCGGTGCCGGTGGGCGAGGTGCTGACCTATACGGTGACCGTCACCAACACGGGCAACACCACGCAGAGCGATGTGGTGGTGACGGACAGCCTGCTGTCTCCGGCAAGTGAGACCTGCGCGACGCTGGCCCCCGGCGGCACCTGTGTTCTGACCGGCAGCTATACGGTGACGACGGCCAATGCCGATGCGGGCCAGGTCGACAACACGGCCTCTGGGGTGAGCGCGGAAGTCACGACGCCGGTGACGGCTTCGCTCACGGTCCCGGTCACCCAGACGCGGAGCCTCGGCATCGTGAAGGTGGTGGACAAGCCCGGCCCGGTGCCGGTGGGCGAGGTGCTGA
>CAYMQH010000064.1:0-7650 GCA_964392525.1 uncultured Aestuariivirga sp. | reverse complement strand
AGTCACGACGCCGGTGACGGCTTCGCTCACGGTCCCGGTCACCCAGACGCGGAGCTTGTCGCTCACCAAAGCCGTGAATTCCACCGGGCCTGTTTCACTCGGGGATGAGCTTTTCTACACGCTGACCGCCACCAACAGCGGCAACATCACGCTCACCAATGTCACGATCTCGGACCCGCTGCTGTGGACGGGGCCGAAGCTCTGCGGATCGGGTGTGCTGACCCCCGGGGCCAGTTGTGTGCTGACTGGCAGCTATGTGGTTCAGCAGACGGATGTCGATGCCGGGCGGGTGTTGAATAGTGCCGTGGCCGGCAGCAGCGAAACCCCCGACACCAATCCGGCCACCACCGACACACCCACGGTCAGCGCGGCTGAACTTTCGATCTCCAAGACCGTCGATGCCGATGGCACCGTCCGTGTGGGTGACAAGCTCACCTATCGGATAACGGCCACCAACAGCGGTCCCTCGACCCAGACCAATGTGATTGTCGAGGACGGCTTGATCAGGCCGGGGTCCAAGACCTGCGCGACGCTGGCGCCGGGCGAGAGCTGCGTCCTCACCGGGAGCTATGTTGTGTCGGTGGATGATGCCGTGGCCGGCAAGGTGAACAATACTGCCACGGCGCGGAGCGATGCTGTCCAGAAGCCGGTATCGGCCAGCACCTCGACCCCGGTCGAGGCCAAGGGGGACATCAACAGCATAGCCAAGACGGCGTTGGTAACCACGGTGCGGCGCGGCGAGAAGGTTCCATATGAGATCGTGGCGCAGAATGTCACGTTCTCCCCGGCGCGGATCGTCGACATCATGCCGCCCGGTTTCAATTACGTGAAGGGCAGCGCCGCCGTAAACGGCAAGCCCGTGGAGCCCGCCGTTGACGGTCGTAAGCTGACTTTCGATGGCCTGAAACCAAATCGCAAAGGTGTCATCACGCTGAAGCTGACGCTGATCGTCACCTCGGGCGTGAAGCCCGGCGATGCGGTGAACCGCGCCGAGCTCATCAATCCCGGCACTGGCAATACCGCCTCGGAGGCGCGGGCCCGCGTCACCGTGATGGAAGAGGCGGTGTTCGATTGCAGTGGTGTGATCGGCAAGGTGTTCGATGACAAGAACCACAACGGTTACCAGGATGAGGGCGAGCCGGGGCTTCCCGCCGTGCGGATCGCCACGGTGCGCGGCCTGCTGGTGACGACTGATGCCCATGGCCGTTTTCACGTTCCCTGTGCCGACATGCCGGATACGCGGATCGGCGGGAATTTCGTGATGAAGCTCGATACGCGCACGCTGCCTGCCGGTTACCACGTGACGAGCGAGAACCCGCGCCGGGTGCGTCTGACCGCCGGCAAGGTGGCGAAGCTCAATTTCGGCGCGGCAATGACGCGGACGGTGAAACTCGATCTCAATGACAAGGTGTTCGAGGCCGGGAAGACCACCTTGAAGCCGAAGTGGCACGCGGGCCTTGGCCAGCTGATCGCCGCGCTGGCTGCCGAGCCCTCGGTGCTGCAGGTCACCTATATCGGCAAGGGAGACCCGCTGGCGAAGGAGCGCATCCGGGCCGTCACGCGCGACATCAAGAAGCGCTGGCAATCGCAGGGTCCCCCCTACCGGCTGGACATTGATACACGGCTGGTCCCAGCCGGCGGGGAGGGCGGACAATGAACCGCTTCCTCAACTGGAGCATGGCCAGTTCGCTTGCGGCCCTCATGACCTTCGCCGTGTTCGCACCGGCTGGGGCCGATACCACAGAGAGTGGCGGGGAGCTGTTCTCGATCACGGTCGATGGTGAGCATGTTGCGGGTACCCCGCCGCCCAAGGCCACAGAGAAGGCAGCGGACAAAGCTAACGGGAAGGCCGGTGTGGCGGCCCAACCGGACGCTGATATTCAGGTGAAGTATGACGGGCTCGGGGTCAATCCGGTCCTGAATGTGGCAACCGCCAATTTCCGCCGCTCCTTCGCGGTGGGCGAAGAGGTGCCCTTCCTCGCAAGCAGCAATTATCCGGGCTACATCGCGCGTCAGGAAATCCGTATCTTCGCCACTGGGCGGGATGCCCCGGCTGATCCGGTCGCTGTCGTCACGGTGGCGGCCGATGGCCGGGCGACATGGACCATGCCGGCGGGCGAGGGGAGCGGCCCGGATGATGGATTCATCTATGTGCTGCGTGTCTATGACGCCAAGGGCCGGTTCGATGAGACGAAGCCACTCACGCTGGCCCGGCAGACGGGCGTTCTGCCCGCCGATGAGGCGCAGAACCCCGTTGCGCCCGGCATGGGCGATGACAACACTGCCTTCCGCAACATTCAGGTCGATGGCGGCGCGGTGACGGTCTATGGCCGCAACATCTCGGGCGATGTGCGCGTCACGGTGCTGGGTGACCAGGTGCCCGTGGACGCGGAAGGCGCGTTCGTCGTGCAGCGTATCCTGCCGCCGGGCGATCATGAGGTGGACATCACGCTGAAGGGGGCGGATGGCAGCAGTGTCGCCTTCGACCGCGACATCAACATTCCGTCTTCCGAGTGGTTCTATGTGGGCCTTGCCGATCTGACGGTGGGCCAAAGATCCGGGTCCAAGCACATCGAGGCCGTCACACCGGGAGAATTCGACCGCGTTTATACCAAGGGCCGCGCCGCCTTTTACCTCAAGGGCAAGATCAAGGGCCGCTGGCTGCTGACCGCGGCTGGTGATACCGGGTCGAGCAGCGTCGAGAACATGTTCAAGGGGCTCGATGACAAGGACCCGCGCGCCTTTCTCGGCCGCATCGATCCCGATGATTACTATCCCGTCTATGGCGACGATTCGACCTCGATCGAGGATGCTCCAACGCGCGGCAAGTTCTATGTCCGGCTGGAGCGCGGTGACAGCCACGTGCTGTGGGGAAATTTCAAGACCGACATCAGGGGAACGGAATTCCTGCGCAACGACCGGGCGCTTTATGGCGGCAGCCTGGTGCTGAAGACCGACAAGATGGTGCCCTCTGGCGAGCGTGCAGGTGAACTCCATGCCTATGCCGCGCAGCCGGGCACCCTACCGCAGCGCGATATCCTGCGCGGCACCGGCGGCTCGGCTTATTTCCTCTCCCACCAGGACATTACGGTCGGCTCGGAAACGCTCTACATCGAAGTGCGCGACCCGATCACCGATCTGGTCATCGAGCGCCGGCAACTCCGTTATGGCCAGGATTACACCATCGACTATCTGCAGGGCGTTGTGCTGCTGCAGGAGCCGCTGTCGGCCACCGTGCGTGATGGCCGCGCCGTACAGGCGGGTGCCAATTGGGGCAACTACCAGTATCTGATCGCTGCCTATGAGTTCACGCCTGCGTCGGGCGATGTCGATGGCTATGTCTATGGTGGCCGCGCACAGCAATGGCTGGGCAATCATCTACGCCTCGGCACGACGGGGGCCGTGGAGAAAACGGGCAGCGCCGACCAGACGCTCGCCGGTGCCGATATCCAGCTTTACAAGTCGGAGCGCACCTTCCTTGAAGCGGAGGTGGCAACCTCCAAGGGGCCGGGCTTCGGCTTCTCCCAGTCGATTGACGGCGGATTAACGATCACTGACCCCGAGGTGGACACCGACAACAAGCGTGCCATGGCATACCGTGTGCTGGGCCGCGTGGATCTTTCGGAGGTGGTGCCGGGCCTCAAGGGAAATCTGCAGGGCAACTACGCCTACAAGCAGAAGGGCTTTTCCACCCTCGATGAAGAGGTCACGGAGAACCAGCACCAATGGGGCGTGAAGGGTGATCTGGCACTCTCGGAGCGCGTCACCGTCGATTTCTACCATGACCAGCAAAACCTCGAAGACGGCACCTATGACCAGAAGACGGGTGCAGGGCTTGCCGTCAAGCTGAGCAACCGCGACACGCTGACGGCCGGACTGGAGCGGGCCGCAGTGAATGACGAGGACGACGACACCGATGGCTGGCGCACTGATGCTGCACTGAAGCTCGCGCGGGTGCTGGACGAGGATACCTCCATCTACGGCTTCGGTCAGGCGACGATGCAGCGCTCCGGCAACATCCACCGGAACGACCGCGCAGGAATCGGTGGTACCCGCGCGCTGACCGACACGCTCGACGCCACGGCGGAGGTGTCCTACGGTACTGGCGGTGTTGGCGGGCGCGTGCTTCTCGAATATGAACCGGCGGCCGCCGAACGTTACTACATCGGCTACACGATGAACCCGGCCGAGACCTATCAGAACGATTTCTTCTCCACCATGGAGGAAGATGACATCGGCGCCATCGTGGCCGGTGTGAAGCGCAGCTACAGTGAACGCCTCTCGGTCTATGCCGAGGACAAGTATGACTTCCTCGGCTTCCAGCAGAGTTTCACCCAGGCCTATGGCGTGACCTACACGCCGGTACCGGAGTGGAAGCTCGGCGGTGCGATCGAATCTGGCATGGTCTGGGATGACTCGCCTCAGGGCGTTGTGGAAAGCGGCAGCGGTGGATTCCACCGCACCGCCATTTCGCTCAGCGCCGCCTATGCGCCGAACGACAAGATGACGGCCTCGCTCAAGGGCGAAACCCGCTGGGACGATCCCGACAATGGCGAGCCGGATACGGTGGGCTATTATGTTGCCGGCCGCTTCAGCACCGCCCTCAATGATGACTGGCGCTTCATCGCCTCGCTCGATGCGGTGATCACCGACCAGACCGACACGACACTGGAAGGGCGCTTTATCGAGGCCTCTGCCGGCTATGCCTACCGTCCGGTCAGCAATGACCGGCTCAATGCCCTCATCCGCTACACTTTCCTCTATGACCTGCCGGGACCGGACCAGGTAACCTATGACGGCAATGCGGAAGGCACCTCGCAGCGCAGCCATATCTTCGATGCCGATGTTTCCTATGATCTCATCCCGATGCTGACGCTGGGGGCCAAATACGGCGTGCGCTTCGGCGACATGAAGCTCGATGACGCTGAAGGCTGGGAGAATTCGACCGCACAGCTCGCTGTGCTCAGGGCGGATTTCCATGTGATCAAGCAGTGGGATCTGCTCATCGAAGGGCGCAGCTTGTGGGAGACGGAGAGCCAGAGCGCCGAACTTGGCCTCGTCGCGGCCGTCTACCGCCAGGTGGGTGAGAACTTCGAAGTTGGTGTGGGCTACAACTTCGGTCAGTATTCCGATGATCTGGCCGATCTCACAGCCGATGATCACGGCTTCTTCGTCAATGCCGTCGGAAAATTCTGAGGTCCATCTGAACGGGAAGCAGGATGTTGCATGAACAGGTTCGTGAATGTCCCATGGAAAGGTCGCTGACGTGAAAAAAGCAATTGCCTGTGTGCTGTTTTCGGTGGTGATGATCGCCCCGGCCCAGGCCGCTGATGCCGGGGTCAGTGCGGTGGCGCCGGGCATCGTTACCCTGTCGGCCAGCCTCGGTCACCTGAACGGCGTAGCCAATGAGCGTGTTTACCGGCGGAATGACGGCAAACTCAGCAAGCTGGTCTGGGACATGCAGCATGCGCTTGTGGTGAATGGCGGCGTGGCACTTCACGCGAAGGATTGGCTTACCTTCTATGGCAATGCATCCATCGGGCTCGCTGCCGACAACACCATGGACAATTATGACTGGCTCGGAAACCCCGAGCCGGACAAGCCCAACTTGCATTCCTGGCACGATGACACGGAACTTGACCACTACTATACGCTGGATGCGGGTGTCTCTCTCCTGCTGCTCGAGTGGGCGGTCAATCGCTTTTCGGTGCTGGGCGGCTTCAAATACACCGATGTCAAATGGTCGGCCTATGGTGGCTGCTATGATTACGAGTACTGGGACATGCGGGGTTGCATCGATGGCGACCTCAAGGTGATTTCCTATCGTCAGTCTCTGCCGGCCCTCTATGGCGGCCTTGGCTATGCCGGTTCCCATGAGCGCTGGTCACTGGCCCTCGAAGGCAGGCTCGGCATGACCCTGAGCGGCGCGGAAGCCGATGATGACCACTGGTTGCGGAACGTCAATTTCATCGACCATCTGAAACCGGCGCCCTATCTCGCCCTCAATGGCAAGGCTGGCTATGCGGTGAGCGAGAAGGCCGATCTCTTCGCATCCGTCGTTTTCGACAAATTCTTCGAGATGCGCGGCGAAACCACCTACACGGAAACCGACACGGGCTTTTCGGTCCGGTCCGACTATGACTCGGGCGGTGCGGATCTCTACACGCTGAACATCGCCGTCGGCGTCGACTACCGGTTCTAGAAGAAGCGATCCGCCCGGACGTTGCGGGAAACACCGGAGGGCGGGAAGAGGGGGCGGGCCTGGCGTTCCAGCAGCGGTCTGAGGGCATGGTTGCATGCTGCGGGGAGCTGCTCTATATGAACCCCATGTCCAATGCGCGGAACACCCTGTTCAGACCAGCAGCCTTTTCGCTGCCGCTCGCGCTTGGCCGCCTCCTTCTTAGCTGCCCCTGAGGGCCGGCCGGGCATATGCCTTGGCTCTCGGGGGGCTGATACCGGAACGAACCAGCTAAGCCAGGCCTTCTGAAAGATACTCCGCCATGATGACGTCTCCCCGCGAAAAATACCGCCCGTTTCCGCCCGTGAACCTTGCCGATCGCCAGTGGCCAAACCGTACCATCACGCACCCGCCGGTGTGGTGTTCGGTCGACCTGCGCGACGGCAACCAGTCGCTCATCGAGCCGATGGGCCATGACCGCAAGATGCGGATGTTCGATGCGCTGCTGAAGATGGGCTTCAAGGAGATCGAGGTTGGGTTCCCCTCCGCCTCGCAGACCGACTTCGACTTCGTCCGCTTCCTGATCGACAACAACAAGATCCCGGATGGGGTGACCATCCAGGTGCTTACCCAGTCGCGCGAGGAACTGATCCGGCGCACGTTCGAGGCGCTGAAGGGTGTGAAGAGCGCCATCGTCCATCTCTACAACTCGACATCCGAGCTGCAGCGCCGCGTGGTGTTCAAGCTGGACAAGCCGGGCATTATCGACATCGCGGTGAAGGGCGCAACGCTCATCCGCCAGCTCGAGAAGGAATATGGCATGGAGGATGTGATCCGCCATGAGTATTCGCCTGAGAGCTTCACCGGCACCGAGTTGGACTTCGCCAAGGAAATCTGTGAAGCGGTGATCGACTGTTACCAGCCGACGCCGGACAAGAAGCTGATCCTCAATCTGCCGGCCACCGTCGAAATGTCGACGCCCAATGTTCATGCTGACCAGATCGAGTGGTTCTGCCGCAACATCAAGAAGCGTGACAGCGTGTTGATCTCGCTTCACCCGCACAATGACCGCGGCTGCGCTGTCGCGGCAACAGAACTGGGCCTGCTGGCCGGGGCCGACCGCGTGGAAGGCACCCTGTTCGGCAATGGCGAGCGCACCGGCAACGTCGATATCGTCACGCTGGCGATGAACATGTACAGCCAAGGCGTTGATCCGGGGTTGGACTGCTCCAACATCAATGACCTTGTGCGCATGGCAGAATACTGCAACCAGCTTCCGGTGCATCCACGCCACCCCTATGCTGGCGAACTGGTGTTCACGGCCTTCTCCGGTTCCCACCAGGATGCCATCAACAAGGGCTTCAAGGCCATGTCGGCTTCGAATGCGACACTGTGGGAAGTGCCCTATCTGCCCATTGACCCGATGGACCTCGGCCGCTCCTATGAGGCGGTGATCCGCATCAACTCGCAGT
>CAYMQH010000063.1:0-18369 GCA_964392525.1 uncultured Aestuariivirga sp. | reverse complement strand
ACATTTCCTTGGTCAGCGTGGTGCCCTTGCGCAGCGAGAGCAGTTCCAGCATCTGATATTCCTTGCCGGTGAGATGCACCCGGGCGCCGCCCACTTCAACCGTCTTGGTGTCGAGGTTCACGCAGAGGTCGCCGGTGACGATTACCGATTGAGCATGGCCCTTGGACCGGCGCACCACGGCGTGGATGCGCGCCACCAGCTCGTCCTTGTGGAAGGGCTTGGTCATGTAGTCGTCAGCGCCGAAGCCCAGGCCCTTTACCTTGTCTTCGATGCCGGCAAGTCCGGAGAGGATCAGGATCGGCGTGTTCACCTTCGCCACGCGGAGCGTCTTCAGCACCTCGTAGCCGGACATGTCAGGCAGGTTCAGATCGAGAAGGATGATATCGTAATCATAGAGTTTGCCGAGATCGACACCCTCTTCGCCCAGGTCGGTCGTATAGACGTTGAAACCTTCAGACTTGAGCATCAGTTCGATGCTCTGGGCCGTCGCGGTATCATCCTCGATCAGCAGTACCCTCATGTCGAATCCCCTATGGTCCGGACCCCGCCGTGGGCCCTTCCGGTCTTGCCGGGCCAACAGGGCCCGCGCGCACAACTAACCGTTAACGTTACCGCTTAAGATATGCCGGGAAAGGTTAACAAAACCTAATCCACGGCAGGTCAGCTGTTGACATCTTGTTCCAGATGTAGGGGGCGATTCTTGCGCCACGCTATATCTTGATGCCATCCCGGCGCAGATGCCCCGGCCTTGCCATATCCCGGCGTTGGCCGCCGGTTTACCCACCCTTAAGCTTACCCGTTCATCATGTCCTTCGAACGATGACCCGGATTCACATGTGAGTAGTTGATTCGCGGAATCGTGAAAAGGGGACAAATGCCACGTTCCCGAGAGTCAATTGAATACAGTGAGTAGAGTAAGGGGCCCTGCAATGCGATCACGAGAAACGCTCCTCCGGCTGCATCGTTTCCGCACCGAAGAAAAGCGGCGTCAGGTCGCCGACATCGACTTCATGATCCAGGATTTCACCCGGAAGTATGATGAGCTTGACCAGCAGGTGAAGCTGGAGGAAAGCCGCAACGGCGTGACTGATCCGGCCCATTTCAACTATTCGCTGTCCGCCAAGGCGGCACGCGCGCGCCGCGACAATCTCATGCGCTCGATCGCCGAACTGAGGGATCAACTGGCCGAAGCGCAGGCGGCTCTCGAAATCGAGGAACAGGAACTGCGCCGCGCCGAGTTGCTGGCCGAGAAGGAACAGGGCGGCGGCGCACCCATGCCGCAGGCCATCGTCGCCCAGGGCATCCGCTGACCAAAAGCTTCATCTGGAAAAAGCCGGCCCTACGGGGCCGGCTTTTTTGTTTTCAGAGCTTGAAGGCCCTGAGGCGCTCATAGAGGGGCCGCGCCGCATCGGCGATGGCGCGCAACCCATCGGGAAGCACTGGTGTCTCGCCGGGTGGCCGGGCGAAGCCGGTTGAGGCCCAGACCGCATTGTACCAGTGCGGTGCCCAGACGCCGTCAAACGGCTTGGGCCCTTGCGGCCAGGCGAGCATCGCCTCATCGAAGGCAATGCCGCAGGCGGTGCAGAGGCGTGAGAGCGTGCCGCGCGGATCGGCCAGAATATCGTCGGTATCGACGACGGGCGGTGCCAGCCCCAGGTGATCCGCCACCATCTCGAAGATCTCGGCCTGTTCGACGAAGCCGATGTCGCGCAATGTCACATCCGACCATTTCTTTGTATAACTTGCCAGCACGCGCTCCGGCCTTCTGATCAGAAAGGCATTGGTCAGGCCCTTGATCCAGCTGCGGTCATAGCCCTTCAGCATGTGGTGCGTCATGTGCTTCTGGTAGAAGACGGGCTTCTCCGCAGGTGCGAGGCATTTTGCCACCAGGCTGTCCCAGTTGCTGTCCTCTGCGGCGATGATCTCGTCCCGCATCGGGTGGTCATTGCCGTGGTTCACGAGGGAGAAGGCGTAGAACGGCTCGTCCCAGGCGACGCAATCCGGCCGGTTGCCGAAGGAATACATCATGGCCGTCGAGATGTTGCGGGGGCCGGACCACATGGCGATGTTGGTCATGTCAGAGGCTCCTCCGGGAGTCCTTCACGCAGAGTTCCTTGTAGGCGGATGAGAGCCTGCGGGAAATCGGGCCAGCACCCGACCATTCCGCGGTGGACATGGGGTGGCGCACCGGCCGCCCGTCAATCACCCGCACGGGGATCAGCCCTGCGAAGGTGCCTGTGACGAAGGCTTCATCCGCGCCGTAAACGTCATAAAGCGAGAACGGCTTCTCGAAGACAGGAATGCCAAGCTCCTTCGCCAGCCGGATCATGTTGTGGCGCGTGATGCCGGGGATGCAGTATTGCCCGGAGGAGGTCCAGAGTTCGCCCCGGCGCACGATGAAGAAGTGCGTTGAGTTGCAGGTGGCGACGAAGCCATGCGGATCCAGCATCAAGGCTTCATCCGCCCCGGCATTCGCCGCCTGGATGCAGGCCGTGATGCAGTTGAGCTTGGAATGCGAATTGAGCTTCTGGTCCTGCACATCCGGAGCACCGCGGCGGACGTTCACGGTGTGGAGGCTCAGGCCTTTTTCGAGCTTCTCCGGGTTCGGCGTCTTGTATTCGGGGATGATGACGATGGTGGGCTTGGAGATCGTCACCCGCGGGTCTTGATAGGGTGTCGCCTTCACGCCGCGCGTCACCATCAGGCGAATGTGGACGCCATCTTCCATCTTGTTGGCGTCGAGGCAGTCAAACAGCCGCTTCACCAGTTCGTCAGGTGTCAGGCCGATGTCCATGAAGATGGCCTTGGCCCCTTCATAGAGCCGCTCGATATGCTCACGCAGGAAGGGGACGCCGCCCTTCACCATGCGCAGCCCCTCCCACACCCCGTCGCCAAGGATGAAGCCTGAATCGAACACCGAGATCATGGCTTCGGCGCGCGGCACAAGCTGGCCGTTCACCGATATCAGGATATTCAGGTTGCGGGGGTCAATCTGGACGTCGTGGATGTTGGTCTGCTGCATGGCTCTTTTCGGCGCGGAGTGGCGTGTGTGTGCACCCGATTACCACGTTATGCCGCCAAAAGAAGAGGGGCCGGCACCGCCATGCGGTTCCGGCCCCAGATACGCACGGATGCGCGAAACTTACTGGCGGTAGTCCTGAATGCGGGTGGTTCGGAGGCCCGCAAGTCCATGGCGGTCGATGGACCGCTGCCAGCTCAGGTATTCCTCGACGGTGAGGACATACCGGTCGCACGCTTCTTCGAGACTCAACAAACCGCCACGCACCGCCGCGACGACTTCCGCCTTGCGCCGGATTACCCAGCGCTGGTTGCCCGGCGGGGGAAGATCGGCAACTGTCAGCGGGCTTCCATCAGGGCCGATGACGTAGTTTACGCGCGCACGCAACTGACCGTTCATGAACAAACTCAACCAATACGCAGGAACTCACTGAACGTCAGCCTAGGCGGCGGCCCTTAAAAATCGCCTAAGTACAGATGAAGATTTCCCAAATGCCATGATGCCCGTTGGTCCATTTCAGCACACAGCGGCAGCCGGGCGGTTTACTTTCGTGCACGGATCGCCCATCTAGTCAGCCAATCATGATCGGACAGGCCCTTATCGACAGCGTTCGCAGCACCATCGGCATCGCCGGGGAGCCTTCCACTGTGCGCGTCGTCTGCGCCATGTCGGGGGGCGTCGATTCAACCGTCACCGCAGCCCTGCTTAAGCAGGCGGGCTTTGATGTGGTTGGCATCACGCTTCAACTCTACGACCATGGCGAGGCGGTGCGCCGCAAGGGTGCGTGCTGTGCGGGCCAGGACATTCACGATGCAAGGCGCGCTGCGGCCGCACTCGGCATTCCCCATTATGTGCTGGATTTCGAATCCCGCTTCCGCGAGGCGGTGATCGATGAATTTGTGACGAGCTATCTTTCGGGCGAAACGCCAATCCCCTGTGTCACATGTAACCGCACGGTGAAATTCGCCGATCTGCTTGCTCGCTCGCGCGATCTCGATGCGGCCGTGATGGCGACGGGGCACTATGCCGAAACCCGGGCGCGGGGCGATGGCTCCGGCCACCGCGACATGTTCACGCCGGCCGATCTGGGCCGTGACCAGAGCTATTTCCTGTTCGCCACCACGCAGGACCAACTCGACTACCTGCGCTTTCCGCTGGGCACGCTCACCAAAGCCGAAACCCGCGCCATTGCGGCCAGCCTCGGCCTTGACGTGGCGGACAAGCCCGACAGCCAGGACATCTGCTTCGTGCCGGATGGAAAATACGCCGAGCTGATCCTGAAGCTCCGCCCCGAGGGGGCAGAGCCGGGCGACATCGTTGATCTCGATGGGCAGGTGCTGGGGCGGCACGAGGGCATCATCCATTTCACCATCGGCCAGCGCCGGGGCCTTGGTGTTGGCGGGCGCGAGCCGCTCTATGTGGTGAAGATCGATGCGCCGAACCGCCGGGTGATCGTCGGCCCGCGCGAGGCTTTGAAGCAGACGGACATCCGGCTCGCCAGCCTCAACTGGCTGGGAGGCCGCCCGCTGGGCGAAGCGCCACTTGCCGTTTACGCCAAGATCCGCTCGGCGAGGCCGCCTGTTCCGGCCGATATCCGGCTGTCGGACGGTGAGCCTGTCGTCAGCATCAGGGGCGGGGAATATGGTGTCTCGCCCGGGCAGGCTTGCGTGCTTTATGAAGGCGAGGGGCCGGGCGTGAAGGTGCTGGGCGGCGGATTTATCGCGCGGGGCTGAAACCGCAGCGGCATTTTCCTGTTGATGCCGGAGGCCCGCTTTGGGGCCGGGATCAGGGGAACGCCATGCCGAAACGCCCAGTCCGCGGCCTTGCTGCCATTGCAGCGGCCGATGTTCGCACCGCCTACCGGCGCTGGGCGCCCGTCTATGACCATACGTTCGGACGGATCGTGGAGGGGGCGGTGCGCCGTGTCACGGCGCGCGCCAACCAGTTCTCCGGCCGGCTGCTGGACGTGGGCGTGGGCACCGGACTGGCGCTGCCGCATTATGGGCCGGGCTTGCGGGTGACCGGCATCGATATGTCGCCCGATATGCTGGTGCGGGCAAGGGAGCGGGTGGCGCGGAACGGCCAGACCAATGTGGATGCACTGCTCGAGATGGACGCGATGGCGCTGGCATTCCCTGACAACGCTTTTGATGTGACGGTTGCCATGTTCGTGATGACGGTGGTGCCGGACCCGGGGAAGGTCATGCGCGAGCTTGCGCGGGTGACGAAGCCCGGCGGCGCGGTGCTGATCTGCAATCACTTCAGCGTGGAGAAGGGTCTGCGCGGCGCGCTGGAGCGCGGGCTGTCGCGCTATGCCGCAAAGCTCGGCTGGCGGCCGGAGTTTCCGGTCACGGCGCTTCTCGCTGGCCCGGAGCTGAGGCTTGAAAGGCGGACCCCGGTGAAACCGTTCGGTTTCTTCATCCTGCTGGAGTTCCTCAAGAAAAACTGAGGCATTTGCCTTGTGGGTCAGGCTTTCCTATAGTCGGGGTTCATGTGGGAGTAACCGCGCCTTGGCCAAGATCAACCTTCACCCCAACATCGACCGAGATGTGAGGAAGGGTGTTGCATGGGCCGTCCATGCCTTCACCACCTGTGGCATCGTGCTCGGGTTCCTGGCGCTCGTCTCGGTTCTGAAGAACGACCCGGTGGCCGCCTTCATGTGGCTGGGCCTCGCCCTGTTCGTCGATGGGGTGGATGGCACACTGGCGCGGAAGGCGCGGGTTCTCGAATACACGCCCAATGTCGATGGCCGCACCCTCGACAACGTGATCGACTTCTTCACCTATGTGGCCGTGCCGGCGCTCATGGTCTACTGGTTCAACATGACGCCGCTGGATTTCATTTTCTCCGGCCAGACCTGGAGCCTGATCTCAGCGGCGGCCATCATGGCGGTGTCGTGCTACACCTTCGCCAATGTCGGCATGAAGTCGGATGATTATTACTTCGTCGGCTTCCCGGCCTTGTGGAACGTGGTGGTGCTGTACTTCTTCGTGCTGCAGACGGGCCCTGTCGCCAATATCATCACGGTTGGCCTGCTGTGCGTGCTGACCTTCATCCCCATCAAATTCGTGCATCCGCTGCGGGTGACGGACTGGCGTGAGATCACCATTCCCATGACGGTGCTGTGGGCGGCCATGTCGCTCAGCCTCATCATCCAGGCCAAGGACCGCAGCGACTGGGGCCTCGTGGAAGACATCCAGCTCTGGGTGTGGGTGGCGGCCAGCCTCTATTTCCTGTTCATCTCCCTGTGGCGCACCTTCATCAAGAAAGACCCGGAAAGTGACGGCGAGGCCGGACACACGGCTTGACTTCGGCGTGCGGCTGACCCTATATGCGCGCCACCTCTGGCGGGGTAGCTCAGTTGGTTAGAGCACGGGAATCATAATCCTGGGGTCGGGGGTTCAAATCCCTCTCCCGCTACCATTCTTCCCGGATGTCCTGAAATCTGCCGTCTCCTACCCCGGAAAAACCGGGTAATTGGATCGACTTTATACAAATCTGCACAATATTGCCCCTCCCCAAATCGCTCACTCTTGGTCAAGTTCGGACTGTCTGTTGAGAGGGGCGGGATGAAAAATTGGGCGGTCAGATGCCGGAGACGTTGAAAGTCAACGTGCTGATCGTGCTTGCCTCGGCGGTAGTTTGGGTCGTTGCGTTCAAGCTGCATGATCTGATGCTGCCCATGACGGCCCTGACGGCCGGAATCGATCTCATCTTCATTCCATCCGGCATCCGCTTCTTTGCCCTGCTGATTGGCGGTGTGTGGGCGGCGGTGGGGGTCTCGCTTGGCTCGTTTCTGCTGGTCGGGAGCGAGTTCAGCCTCCACAGCCTGGCGGACATCGCGGTGATTGCGGTCTGCTCGGGCTTTGCCCCCTATGCCGCGCTGCTTGGGACGCAGCGGCTGATCGGCATCGACCCCAACCTCACAAACCTGTTCCCGCGCCACCTTCCCGTTCTGGCCCTCGGCACGGCCATCGGCTCGGCGGTTATTCACAACGCCGTGTTCCTGCTCTTCGGATTGGCCTCTGCGGAGAGCATTTTTTCGCGTAGCTTCGCCATGGCGGCGGGGGATTTCGCCGGCAGCCTGATGATGGTTATTCTGGTCATCGGCGTCATGCGCCTGTACCGGCGCTGGCAATAATGGAGCAGGCGTCCATGTCACCGGCGCTGGCCGCTGCCCTGCGATTGGAGGACGACGGTCTGAGGCACGTGCGCGAAATCACCGGGCAAGCGGTTCAGGAAGAGCCCGACCACGGCGTGTTCCGCTGGCGCTGGCTGCCCGATGCCGGAAGGCTCGAGTGGCCCGCCAGCCTCACGGCGCTTCTGGGAGAGCCGCCGGAGCCGGCGGAAAGCTGGGATGTCTGGCTTCAGCATGTGCATCCGGCTGATCTCGAAACGGTGCAGCGCGTGCTCGATCCGGCGGGCGATATGGAGCGCCGCGTGAGCTACAGGGTGCGGCTGGCCGATGGCCGTATGGAGTGGATCGAAGACCGCCGCCGCCGCCTGCCCGACGGCCAGTGGTCGGGTGTCTTCATCCGCATGGGTGAAACCCAGGGCGGCTTGCCGGAACCCGAGTTGCAGCGCCGGGCTGAGAAGGTCATGTCGGTTGCCGGCATCGGCATCGTGTTCCGCGATTTCTGCAGCGGGGAGGAATACTGCAACGATACGTTATGCAGCCTTCTCGGCGTCGAGACGAACTCTGACGCGGCACGCTATGATGCGCTTGCTGATCTCGTTCATCCCGATGACGCGGCGGTCTTCCGCCGCATGATTGCCGACCGGCGCCGCAATGGTGGGTTCTTCGATCTCGATTACCGTATCGTCATGCCATCGGGCGAAATCCGCTGGGTGCGCGAGCGCGGCCAGTACGAAAGCGCCCCGGGCGGCGAGGTGCTGTGCTATTACGGCGCGGTGCGCGACATAACGCCCGAGAAGCGCCGTGCCGCCGAACTGAACACCAGCCGCATGCGCCTCAAGCTGGCGCTGGAGGTCAATGCGGTGGCGGTGTGGGAATACAACTCGCTGACCGCCCAGCCTTTCTGGAGCGATGAGTACTATCGGCTGCTCGGCTACGAGCCGCGGTCGGTTCCGGCCGGGCGCGCAGCCTGGCTGGCGATCGTCCATCCCGAAGACAGGATCTTCGCGCAATCCTCGCTGCATGAAATGTTCACCGCGACTGAGGTGTCGGAGCTGACCTACCGCATCATTGCCCATGGCCGCGAGCGGTGGATTCGCGACACCTGGAGTTGGGGCCGCGATGCCGCAGGCCAGGCCTTGATCTGCTACGGGCTCACGACCGACATCACGGACTTGAAGTTGAGGGAGCACCGTCTGATTGCTGCCGAAAGATGGCTACAGATGGCGGTCGACTCGGCTGGCCTCGGCATCTGGGAGCATGATCTCGAGACGGGCGAATATCTGTGGAACGACCGGATGTTCCATCTGCTCGACTATGTTTCCAGCGAGGTCAGGCCGACGAGTGAAAGCTGGATCGCGCGGATTCATCCCGATGACCGGCCGAAGGTGAATGCCCGCGTGCAATCGGCCCGCTTCGAGCGCACAGATTTCACCCTCGAATACCGCCTCCTTCTGCCGGGCAATGTGATCCGCTGGGTGGAAGAGCGCGGGCGCATCACCTTCCGCGGCAGTGCGGCGCGCCATCATGGCGTGTTGTTCGACGTCTCGCAGCGCAAGGCCCTGGAACTGCGCCTGTTCGAAAGCCACGAACGCCTGAAACTGGCGCTGGAGACCGGCGACATGGGCTTCTGGAGCGGCGGCGGCGCCGATCAGCAGTGGGACAAGCAGGCATACGCCATACAGGGCCTTGCCCGCTTTGCGGTTCCGCCGAAAGCCAGGCATGCCATGCGGCTGGTTCATCCTCAGGACAGGGACTATCTCCGCGCGACCATTGCGCGCGCCAGGGCCTCGGGCGAGGTGGTGGCAGCCGAGTACAGGATCATCCGCCCGGATGGCGCCGTGCGCTGGATCGAAAGCCGCTTCTGCATTGGCGGCCCGTCCGCCCGTGGCCGCTATGGCGTGGTGCGCGACATCACGGACCGCAAGGTGCGCGAGGAATATTATCTGAAGAGCCAGCGGCTCGAAGCGGCGGGCCAGTTGCTGGGCGGCATCGTGCATGACTTCAACAATCTGCTGGCGGTGATCGCGGCGACATTGGAACGGGTGGAGCGCCACACGCTCACCCCCGAGATTGCCCAGCACCTGGCGCATGCCCGCGAAGCCGCGCATGCCGGGGGCTTGTTCAACCGGCGGCTCATCAACCTCTCACAGCTGCGCAGGCAGCAGCCGCAGCCCTTGTGCATCAGTGAGCGCATTGCTGTCATCATGGGTGTGCTGCACTCCGTCATGAAGCCCGGCATCAAGGTGTCCACGCGGTTTCCCGATGACCTCTGGAATGTGCTGGCGGATCCGCTCGATCTCGAAAGCGCTGTCATCAACCTCGTCATCAACGCACGCGATGCGATCAAGGGCGATGGCGAAATCCTCATTACTGCCGGGAACGAGGCCGTGCCGCCGGACGCATCGCGGACGGGCAATCCACCGGGCGACCATGTGGTCCTCACGATCCGGGACACGGGCTGCGGCATGGATAAAGCAACACTCGCCCGCGCCACCGAGCCGTTCTTCTCCACCAAGCCGGAGGGCGCTGGAACAGGGCTGGGGCTGACGAGCGTTTCCGCCTTTGCCGCGAATGTGCATGGCTACATGACCATTGCTTCGGCACCGGGGGAGGGGACTTCGGTGTCGCTCCACATTCCGCGGACCCGGGCGGAGCGCGCCACCGCGCGCACGGCGGATGCGGGACTGCCGATGGGGGATGGCGAGCTGGTGCTTGTGGTGGATGACGACACTGCCGTGCGGGAAGGAACCCTGCAGCGGGTCGAGGCGCTGGGATACAGCGTGGAAGCGGCCGCCCATGCGGGAGAGGCGATCAGCAAGCTGCTCTCCATGCCGTCGATCGCCCTGGTGCTGAGCGACATCGCCATGCCCGGGGATCTGAACGGGTTCGGACTTCGCGACTGGGTCGCGGCAGAAATGCCCCATGTGCCCGTGTTGCTGATCAGTGCGCATGAGCATTTCCTGAGCGAAGGCGCTCCTGATGCGCGCGGCGGGCCAGTGCTGGCGAAATCCTGTTCGCGCCGCCAGCTCGCTCAGGCGCTCAACGGCGCCCTCGCCGGCGAGGCCTGACAACGCCTCACGCCCCGTGGCTCAGTCCGGCTGGGCGGATACCGGCACGGCAAGGACATAGCCGATCCCGCGCACGCTCTTGATGAGTTCGGGCCACTCGGCCGCCGGCTCCAGCTTGCGCCGCAGCCTTGCGATGTGGCCATCGAGCGTCCGGTCCAGCGGCGACCAGAGATGTCCGCGCAGCGATTGCCACAACTCGTCGCGCGTCATGATGCGGGCCGGAGACCTGACGAGCAGGGTCAGCAGATTGAACTCCGTCTCAGTGAGGTCGAGGCGCTCCCCCTCGGGCGACAGGATTTCGCGGCGGGTGGCGTCCAGCCGGAAACCGGCGAAGCAGAAGTTTGTTTGCGGCGCTTCGCCTGGCGGCAGCGGCTGTTGCGGCACATAGCGCTCAAGCGCGCGCTTGATGCGGATCAGCATTTCGCCCATGAGGAAGGGCTTGGTCACATAGTCGTCGATGCCGACCTCGAGCGCCCGCAGCCGGTCCCATGGTTCGCTGTGCGCGGTGATGGCAATGATGGGGACATTGCGTGCGGTGCGGATCTGCCGCACGAGGTCGAGGCCCTTGTAGGGCATGCCATCCAGATTGAGGTCCAGCGTCACGAGATCGAACTGGCGCCCCGCCAGCATGGCCGTCAGTTGGGATTCGCCATTGGCCTTTTCCACGCGGTAACCGGCATGGCTCAGTTCCCCCGCAATGGCGTTGCACAGGCGCACATCATCCTCGATCACCGCGATGGCGTGTGTTCGGTCTTGGCTCGGATGATCGGGTGGCAATGATGGAACCGACCTGTGGGGCCCTGGGTCAGGTTCAGCCTTTGCGCGACACGGCGAGCTTGAGCGCCTCGGCAGACATCTTCGCGAATGTGCGCTTCGACTGCGGAGTCAGCAGAACTTTCTTGGCCCGGCCATCGTCCGGATCGGGAATGCAGCGGATCCAGCCGCCCTTCTCCAGTTCGGACAGGCGCGAATAGACCGTGGGCGCGGTCCCGAACCCCGGACCCTTCACGATGTCCGAGACGTTGAGCGTGCGCTGTTCTACTTCGGCCTCGCCGATGAAGGTGAGGATCGAGCGGGCGGAGATGTCGAGCTCTCCGAGCCCGGAGGTCGCTTCAATGGCGCGAACGACGCGGCTGATGCGGAAGATGAGCTGGTTCTTGTCCACGTGGTGGTTCTTTCTGATTGCTTCGTTCATCCGCCAGAAGCCCTTCCATTGTTTCGAGAACTACAGTGGAAAAAACTATTGACGTCAAATTGTTCCTTCAACCGAACCTGCATAATTTAAGCAAAAGAGCGGGAATATCCAACTAAAAAAGTTTCCGCTAAGAATGGCACGAAAACATGCAGCATAACGTGCATAAACATCTGTTTTGTGCTATCTTGACCAGAAATGTGGCGGGTTTCCGGCTTTGCCGCATTTGGCCGGCAGCTTTGCCGGTCCCTGAAGGTCGCCGCCTGATTCTCTCCCCGGTGCCTCACCTCCGGCGGCGGGTGGCGGGCTTTCCAGGTTTTCCGCCCAGTTCATGCAGCGCCCCGATCAGCGCGGCAACTTCATCGCTTGCCAGCGAATAATAGATGTTCCGGCCATCGCGGCGGGTCGTCACGATGCCATCACGGCGCAACCTTGCCAGCTGCTGGGACACGGCCGCCTGCGCCATCTTCATCTCGTCCTCGATTTCCGACACGGATTTCTCGCCCTCCGCGAGCAGGCAGAGGATGAGGATACGCGCCTCATGCGAGAGCGCCTTCAGGATACCGGTCGTTTTCCGCGCCGTGGCGATTAGGTCTTTGCGGCGCCTGCCGGTCGCCGTTGGAAAGTCGAGGAGGCTCATTGTTTGTCTGAATACTCGATCAAAATCTGCATGCGGTGCATGGCATGAATGCGCTCCGCGCGCAACGGGAAGACGGTTCCACAGGCCTTGAATGCGCTCTCAGTCAGCAAAGCGGCTGAGGTAGTCCTCGCAGAGCGGCAATGTGCCATCGGTGAAGGCTGCACCCAGAGATTTCGGAAACGGTGCATCGCGGTGCGAGGAAACCCATGCCACGAGCAGAATGCGGCGAAGCATGATGAAGGTGGGAATTTCATCTTCATCCTCCTTCGCAAGCGGCATGACCTTACGGTAACCTGTCTTCCATCTGTCGATCAGCTCCGGCACCCGGGGTTCGTGCTCATAGAAGGATATGGTGGAGGCGGCATCATACATGTACCAGCTGAAGCCGCAGTCATCGAAGTCGATCACCTTCACATCCGGCCCGTCGATCAGAAGATTGGCGAGGCGTAGGTCACAGTGGAGCAGGCCAAACCGTCCCGGCGCTCTGCCATAGGCCGAAAGCCTCCGTCCGATGAGATCGACAGTGCGCTCAAAAAGCTTTTGCTTGGTGGCATCCATGCCAAGCCCGTCGCGCCAGCGGCCCCAGTGCGGCTGCGCGTCACCCAGGCTGGTTTCAAAATCCCAGGTAAAGCGTGTGAACCATGGCGGCCTTTGCCATTGCCGGGCATGAAGATGCATGCGCGCCGCCGTCTCGCCCAGAACCTCGAACGGCTGCGCGAGATCCTCGCCGATGCCCGGTTCCACGCCGTCTTCCCAGTGAAACAGCACCACATGGCGCGGCCGCGCCAACCGGGGGTGAGAGACAGACTGAACGAGTTCCCCATCATGGCCTGCGACCGGGCGCGGGCTGGCGGCAATGCCTTGCTGCCGCAAATCGATAACCCAGGCGAGTTCCGACATGATCGCTGCCCGTGAATGATACCCGTCGCGGTGCAGGCGCAGGGCAAACCGCCGCCCGTCAACCGTGTCAATACGATAGGTTGTGTTTTCCGATATATTTGTGAGGGTGGCGCTGCTGCCCGGTGGTAGCGCATAGCGGCCGAGGGCGGCCATCGCCAGTTCCAGAAGAACCGTCATGTGCGGATCATGCGGGAGGGGGTCTGTGCCGGTCATCAAGAGGAGGTCTGAACTTGTGTTGGGTGCTCCTCCTGCCAGATATGCCAGTGAAATCAAATATCCGTTTTCGCCTGCCGCCGCTGGCCCCGTGCAGCGTCCGGCCTGCTGCCGTACCGGCCGTTCCCTTTTCTCCTATCTCTGGCCGTTGTGGAGGATCTGCAGCTGACGCCCGCCAAGCGAGGCGAAGGAGCGGGCGCGGCACGTCAGCACGATGACCTGCTGGTGCCTTCCGGCGCGGTTGATGGCGTCGAACATCTGCTCGATCCGCTCATCGTCCGAGAACACCAGCGCATCATCGAGGATGATCGGAACATCAGCGCCTTTCTCGGCGATCATCGCGCCCATGGCGAGGCGCACGAGCACCGCCACCTGTTCCTGCGTGCCCAGCGAAAGCCTGCCGAACAATTCGCTGCCAGGGCCCATGCGGTTGAGGCCCGAGACAGCGAAATTTTCGCCAAGCTGCACATCGGCCTGCGGGAAGACATCATTGATGAAGGGCTTCAGATGACGCCGGAGCGGCGCATTCAACTCTTCGCGCCGCCGGTTGTAGCACTGATCCACCGTATTGCGCAGAAGGCTCAACACCTCCACCCGCTCGCTTTGCCGGTCCTTCTCGGCCAGGGCCAGTTGCTGCTGGAGGGCGAGTGTGGCGGCGCGCTCGCCAAGCCCATCGCCGCCCGCGGTCTGGATCTCGCCTTCAAGCCGCGCGATCTTCTGATTGAGCTCCTCGATCCTGATGGCCCGGTTCTGCAGCGCCGAAGCGAGCCGTGCCTGGCGTGCAGCGAGGCGTTCGACATCCTCCGCGGCGGGGGCTTCGCCGCGCTTCTCCTCAAGCAACGCTGCCTTGCCGCGGTGTGCGGCTTCGCGCGTGTCGCGTTCCGCTTCGGCTTCGGCAATTGCCTGATTGCGCGAGTCATCGGGCAAATGGGCAAGGTCGGTTTCAAGCTTCGCGGTGATTTCGCGCAGTTGGCCATCGAGCACGCCGCGCGCCTTTGCGATGCGTTCGAGCGTGGCATTCTGGCCGGCAATCACGGCCTCGATGCGGGTGCGCCCAATGCGCAGTTCGCCACGCCTTTCACCGATCGCCTGCTGTTCCGCATCAATCGCAGCAGCATCGGGTATCTCCGCATGGGTTGCGAGTGCCTGATGCATCTCTGCGTCGATTTCACCGATGGCGGCTTCCAGCTTTGCGATCTCGGCAGCGGGCGTTTCGGGAATGGAGTGTGCGGCGCGCTCGGCTTTCAGGTCCCTTGCAGCATCCTCGGTCCGCACGCGGGCGGCGCGAAGCTGGCGCAAGACGGCGGGCGAGGCGGCCATGTGCTCGCCCAGCAAGGCGGCCAGCTTGCCGCGCTGTTCCTTCAGTTGGGCTTCCGCTGCAGCCAGCGTCGCGGCCGGCGGGGATACGGTGATCGTGACGCCGGTGCCGACGGTGATCGTGAGCGCCTCGCTCACGGCGCGCGCCGCGTGGCCCTCCACGGCTTCGCCGTTCACCGCAACGGTGGTGCCGGGCCCGGCCTCGATGGAGAGGCGCGCGGCGGCCGCATCAATCCGTGCACGGAGTGTGTCCTCCTGCTGCTCGAGCCCATCCAGGGCCTTGATCACGGCCTCCGTCACTGTTGCGGCTCTGAGGGCGGCCTCGTTCGCGGCAAGCCGTGTGCGGAAATCCTCAAGAAGGCTGCGCCGCGCCGCCATGGCCTCCCGCCTTGAAAGCCTGGCGGCCAGCGCGGTGAATTGCAGCAAGGCGCGTTCGCGGGCGTCCATCTCTTCCAGGGCGCGGTCGAGCGCGGATTTTTCGGTCATTGCCGTCCCAAGCGCGTTGCGGGCCTCGGCCTCCTGCTCGGCAAGGGGATTGAGCGCGGTTGTCACCTCCGCGAGGCGTGCGCGGTTTTCATCGATGGCCATGGCTCGCTTGCGCAAGCCATCCAACCGGTCGCGCTGCGAGGAGAGGCGTTCGTAGGCGTGGCGCTCCTCGGTTTCGAGGCGAAGCAGCGCCTGTGCGGCCTTCTCGGCGGCGTCAAGCTTCTGCTGCGTCTCGGCCAGTTCGCGCTTCATCTGCTCCGCAGCGGCGGGGTCATTCACCCGCCGGTGCTCGGCGCGCTGCTGGTCGAGTGCTGTATAGCGCTCGTTCAGGTCCCTGAGGCGGTTTTCGACATCGCGCAATTCGCCGGCAATCCGCTCGCACTCCTTGTGTGCAATGTCGAGGGGGCCGTTGGCGCGGGGCTTGCGCGTCTCGGTGATCAGTTTGGACAGTTCGTCCTTCACCTCGCTCAGGAGCGTGCGCGCCCGTTCGCCACCCACCAATGTGCCGACCTCCTGCGCGATCACGTCATTGAGAACGCTGGTTGCACCTTCGGAGGGCTCCGGGATGTGGACCGATTGACCCTGCTGCACCCACAGCACGCCATACGCCGCTTCATCGAGCGCGCGCGCCGACTTCTGCGCAATGCCGAGAATGTCCCACACCTTTTCGTCGGCCTCGGCATTGCGGGCGATGATCACGCCATCGCAGCTGAGGCTGGCCGACTTTGATTTCAGGAATGACTTGCTGATCTCATGGATGCGGCCATCATGCTCGAAGCCGACCGAGATTGTAACCGGCAGCGACAGGCCCTCGGTTGCAAGCGCCACAATCTCTTTGCTGGTGCCGCTGTGGCGTTCGAAGAGGCAGGTGCGAATGGCGCGGAACAGTGTGGATTTCCCGGCCTCGTTTCCTGCCGACAGGATATTAACGCCGGGCCCGAAGCCTTCGATGCGGGCCGGCGTGCCGAATCGGCCGCAGCCTTCAACCGCCACATGGAGAAGCTTCATGCCGCATGTCCTCCCTCGCGGCTGCGCGTCAGCACGAAGAGTTGGACGAGCGCGTCTTCGGCCCGCTTCCGCTCCACCGCGCCGGCTGCCTGATTCTCGGCCTGTGCCTTCAGGGTTTCGGCGGCTTCACGCAATACACCGCCGAAGTCGATCTGTTCGAGGTCCTCTAATGTGGGGCGCACATGGAGTGCCGATAAGTCGGTTTCGAGCCAGAACATGGCCGCTTCAAGCGATGCCATGCGGCGGGCGAGATCGGCGCGCGCGGTGAGATCCAGCGTTCCCTCCAGGGTCAGCCGCAGCAGCAGGCTCGACGGGGCGGGCAGGGCCCGGAGGCGTGCCTCCAGCCCGTCGAGCTCGTCGGCATTTGCGAGCGTATCCGATTGGGCCAGCCAGCGATAGGTTCCGGTGCGCTGCGGTGTGACGGCGGCAGGAGCACCCGGCCCCGCAATGTCGACCAGCAGGACCTGGCCGATCTCCTGGCTGTTGAAACGGTCGGACTCGGGTGTTCCCGCATACCAGGTGGCGGGACCGACCTGCATGGTGCGGTGCCAGTCTCCGAGAGCCAGATAATCGAGGCCAGCGCGCCTGGCGCGGTCAGGCGCGATGGTGTTCTTCGCATCTCCGGACGAGTCGAAGCCTGTGATCGAGCCATGCGCCAGGCCGAGGCGGATCAGCCCGGCCGCACTCGGCGCATGATCCATCCACTCGGTGAGGTCGGAGGCTTCGCTCTTGCGCCGCAGGGGGGCAGGCAGCAGAACGGCGGCATCGCCGATCATCGCAGGTTCGGGGGAAAGGTGCAGGTGCACATTGGGCGGCAGGCCCAGCGATCTCGCGCGGTCCCACAGGCCATTGGCGCGGTGGAAATCGTGGTTGCCGGAAATTACATGCCAGGAAATGCGTGCGAAGTTCCGCATCCGCTCCAGCGGTTCCTGCAGGGTCTTCTGGGCTGGCTCTTCATTGTCATAGAGGTCGCCGGCGATCAGCACATGCGGCGCGTCCTCCTCCTGGGCAAGCCTGCCGATCGTCTCGATGGCGGCAAGCCGCGCCTGGCGCAGCACGCTATCCTTCTCGCCGAAGTTCCGGAAGGGCTTGCCGATCTGCCAGTCTGCCGTGTGGATGAATCTCATTCTGGCAGGATGGAAGAGCAGGGGGCCAAGCGTCAACCGTCTCGGCGCGGTTTGTGATTTTTGTGGCGCAAAGCAGGGCCGCCGCCCATATAGGCGTCAAAACGGAGGGTTGAATGTCGCTGCTTCTGAACATCATCTGGATTCTGCTGGGAGGTGCCTGGATGGCCTTCGGCTGGCTGATCGCCGCCGTGATCATGGCGGTGACCATCATCGGCATTCCGTGGGCGCGGGCGGCGGTGAACAACGCACTCTATACGCTGATGCCCTTTGGCTATACTGCCGTGCCGCGTGACCGCCACACCGGACAAGACGATATCGGCACCGGCCCGCTCGGCATGATTGGCAACGTCCTGTGGTTCGTGTTCGCCGGTTGGTGGCTGGCGCTCGGCCATGTGCTGACGGCAATCATGCTGGCCATCACCATCATCGGCATTCCCTTCGCCTGGGCGCATCTGAAACTCGCAGGCCTTGCCCTGTGGCCGATCGGCAAGATGATCGTCCCGGTCGAGCAGGCGAACGCCCAGCGGCGGGTATGAGGCGCAAGGCGCCGGGCTTATTTCAGCCCGGCCGCCGCATCAGCCATGTCGCTGCGTTCCGCGATCTTGGCGCGTTCCTTGGCGCGTTCGGCCTGAGCCTCCTCGCGGCGTTTCATCGTTTCATAGATGAGGGCGCCGAGGAGCGAGATGCCGATGATGATTACCGCCAGCGCCGAGAGTGCGGGCGTCGTGCCCTGGCGCACTTCGCCGGCCAGCACCGTCACCAGTGTCTTGTCGGCGAGGATGGCGAAGGTCGTGGTGTTGTAGTTCTCGAAGCTCGACAGGAAGGCGATCACGGCGGCTGAGATCAGCGCCGGCTTCAGGAACGGCAGCAGGATGTGCCAGAACACCTGCGGATGCGAGGCGCCGAGGTCAAGCGCTGCTTCCTCCTGGGCGCGGTCGAAGCGCTGCAGGCGCGCCATGATGATGAGCAGCGAATAAGCAGCCACGAAGCTTGACTGACCGAGGATCGCGAGGATGATGCCCTTGTAGAAGGTGGCCTTGGTGAACTCGGTAAGGCCCATCATGTCCTTCCAGAAGATCACCGTCGAGATGCCGATGATCACGCCGGGTGTGAGCACTGGCGAGACAGTGACCAGATAGAACAGGCCGCGCGCGCGGTGGTAGATCTGGTTCATGATGATAGCGGCAGCAAGCCCGACCGGCACCGACACGGCGACGACGCCCAGCCCGATGATGATCGAGTTCTTGAGGCCCTCCATCAT
>CAYMQH010000062.1:16518-18945 GCA_964392525.1 uncultured Aestuariivirga sp. | reverse complement strand
GGGCATCACGGTGACCGAGGCCAAGGGCTTCGGCCGCCAGAAGGGCCACACCGAACTCTACCGCGGCGCCGAATATGTCGTCGACTTCCTGCCCAAGGTGAAGATCGAGGTGGTGCTGGCGGATGAGTTCGTCGAGCGCGCCGTCGAGGCCATCCAGAACGCAGCGCGCACCGGCCGCATCGGCGACGGCAAGATCTTTATCTCGAACATCGAGCAAGCCATCCGCATCCGCACCGGCGAAGCCGGCCCGGACGCGCTCTAACCGTTCAATCCAACGCAAGACCAGAGGGACATATCATGAGCAAGCCAATGGACGTTTCCGGCGTCCTCAACATGATCAAGGAAAAGGACGTCAAGTACGTCGACCTGCGCTTCACGGATCCGCGCGGCAAGCTGCAGCATCTCACCATGGACGTCTCCCAGATGGGTGAAGACGCATGGGCCGAGGGCCTGATGTTCGACGGTTCCTCCATTGCCGGCTGGAAGGCCATCAACGAGTCGGACATGGTGCTGATGCCCGATCCGACCTCCGCCCATCTCGATCCCTTCTATGCCCAGACCACGCTGGCCGTGTTCTGCGACATTCTCGAACCCGGCACGGGCGAAGGCTATGCGCGTGACCCGCGCATGATCGCCAAGCGCACCGAGGCCTATCTCAAGTCCACCGGCATCGGCGACACCATCTTCGTCGGCCCCGAAGCTGAATTCTTCATCTTCGATGACGTGAAGTTCTCTGTCAGCCCCTACTCCACCGGCTTCAAGCTGGACTCGGTGGAACTGCCCACCAACTCGGATCGCGACTACGAGACCGGCAACATGGGCCACCGCATGCGCACCAAGGGCGGCTACTTCCCGGTGAACCCGATGGACTCGGCGCAGGACATGCGCTCCGAGATGCTTGCCACCATGGGTGACATGGGCCTCATCGTCGAGAAGCACCACCACGAGGTGGCCTCCGCCCAGCATGAGCTCGGCACCCGCTATCAGCCGCTCGTCACCGCCGCCGACCACATGCAGATCTACAAGTATGTGATCCACAACGTGGCCCACGCCTATGGCAAGACCGCCACCTTCATGCCCAAGCCCATCTTCGGCGACAACGGCTCTGGCATGCACTGCCACTTCTCGATCTGGAAGGACGGCAAAACGATGATGTCCGGCAACCAGTATGCCGACCTCTCGGAAACCTGCCTCTATTTCATCGGCGGCGTCATCAAGCACGCCAAGGCGCTGAATGCCTTCACCAACCCGTCGACCAACTCCTACAAGCGCCTGGTGCCGGGCTATGAAGCCCCTGTGCTTCTGGCCTATTCCTCGCGCAACCGCTCGGCCTCCTGCCGCATTCCCTATACGGCGAACCCGAAGGCCAAGCGCGTGGAAGTGCGCTTCCCCGATCCGACGGCCAACCCCTATCTATGCTTCTCGGCGATCATCATGGCGGGCCTCGACGGCATCGTGAACAAGATCCATCCCGGCCCGGCGATGGACAAGAACCTCTATGACCTGCCGCCGGCCGAACTTGCCAAGGTTCCGACCGTGTGCGGTTCGCTCCAGGAAGCCATCGACTCGCTCCGCGCCGACCACGACTTCCTCCTCAAGGGCGGCGTGTTCTCCAAGGACCAGATCGAAAGCTACCTCGACCTCAAGCAGGAAGAGCAGGACCGCTACCGGATGACCCCCCACCCGGTCGAGTTCGACATGTACTACTCCTGCTAAACAAGCTCCCTCGGGACGCGACAGACGAAGGCCCCGGTGGAAACGCCGGGGCTTTTGTATTTAGGGGATGCGGGCCTGTCATGCGGCGCGATGGCTTGCCTAGCGGCAGGGGTGCGGCTTAGATCACACTGTCATGACCTCCACCCACGCGATTCCCGCCCGCTCTCCCGCTGCCGACTTCCGCTTCGGCTTGCTGCTGGTTGCCGGGGCGGCGCTGTGCTGGAGTTTCGGCGGCACCATCGCCCGTTTCATCACGGTCGATGACAGCTGGACCAAGGTGTTCTGGCGCTCGCTCTTTGCCTCCTCCTTCCTCTTGCTCTTCATGATGTGGCGCGAGGGGCCGTCCGGCACGGCGAAGCTGTTCCGCAACATGGGGCTTCCGGGGCTTGCAGTGGCGGTGTGCTTTGGCGTTGCCTCCTCGGCCTTTGTGGTGGCGCTGCAATACACAACCGTTGCCAACATCCTGCTGACGCAGGCGGCCGCACCGCTGTTTGCCGCCCTGCTGGCCTGGGTCTTGTTCAAGGAGCGGGTGAACCTCGCAACCTGGGCAGCCATCGCGGCGGTGATCGTCGGTGTCGGCATCATGGTGTCGGCCACCTTCTCGGGCAGGGTTTCACCACTGGGCGACGGGCTGGCGCTTCTCATCACCATCATGTTCTCCACCGCCATCGTGATTACCCGCCACCATCCCGATGTGCGCATGATGCCAGC
>CAYMQH010000062.1:0-16418 GCA_964392525.1 uncultured Aestuariivirga sp. | reverse complement strand
TCTCCACCGCCATCGTGATTACCCGCCACCATCCCGATGTGCGCATGATGCCAGCTGTCTGCCTCGGCACGGCCATGGCCTGTGTGGCGGCCTTTTTCCTGTCGGGCGGACTTGCAGTCTCCGTGACGGACCTCACCTGGCTCATCCTGTTCGGGGCGGTGAACCTCGGCATGGGGCTGGCGATGTTCGCCGCAGGCGCGCGCCTTGTGCCGGCCGCCCTTGCGGCGCTGGTCAGCACGCTGGAGCCGGTGCTGGGCCCCATCTGGGTCTGGCTCATCCACAATGAGGTGCCAGGCATCCGCACCATCATCGGCGGCGGCATCGTCTTCGTGGCGCTGTTCCTCCACATCCTCAATGATTGGCGGCGGCAGCGAGAGCGGCGGCGTACCAGCCCCAGGGCCTGACGGTCTGGGCGTTTTCCGCCACATAGACGCGGCGGGTGAAGACCGGCGCGCCGGGAACCTGCTGCAACGAGCCATCCGCCAGCGCGCCCGCCGCATGGCGGCGCGGCAGATAGCCAGAGCCTCCGTTCCGCAGCAGATGATCGAGCGCCCAGTCAGCGGAGGCGATCACCAGGGCCGAGGTCACGTCGCCTGGAAAAGCCGCCGCATGCTGGCGGCGGAACTCATCGCCATGATCGACGTAGACATAGGCTGAATCGAGCCGCGGGCCAGCAAGCGCACCGCGCGAGACGAGGATCAGTTCATCATCGAACAACACACGGCTGACGAACCGCTCGCCCCCCTGCGGCGCATAGCAGAAGGCGATGTCGACAAGGCCGATGGACAGCCAGCGATCCAGCATGCGCTGCTCACCCGGCCAGAAGGCCAGCGCCACGCCCGGGCTGGCAGCGCGAACCCAATCGAGAAAGCGGCGGCCGGGTCCGTTCCACAGGTCGAACTCGAGGCCGACATTGCACACGCCCTCGAAGCCTTTGGGCAGCGACACCTCGGCCCGCGCCTGCCCCCACAGCTGCACCATCAGTTCGGCGTAGCGGCGGAACTTGAAGCCCGGTGATGTGAGGTCCGCGCCGGACTTGTTGCGGTGGAGCAACTTCTGGCCGATCTCCTCCTCCAGCCCGTTGATGCGCGCCGTCACGGTGGAAGGCGTCACGTTCAGGCGCTTGGCTGCAGCCACAAGGCTTCCGGTTTCCACCACCTCGATAAAGGTGCGGAGTTCATCGATGTTCATGGCGACTCCTTAATTCGGAAAATTCGAACATATTCGCCAAAATATTTCGATTTTCAAACTCAAAACCCTCTGCCAGTCTTTTCGGATCAGACGCCGCGAGGATCAGAGCCCATGGATTTCGTCCATTTCCTGTCGAGCCACATGCTGAACCCGCAACTGGGCGGAAAACGCCTCTACAGGAATGTCGTGGCGCAGGCCGTCCATGCCGAGGCGGTGGGCTACCGCGGCGTCGGCATTCCGGAACACCATCTGCTCAACATCCTGCTCGTTCCCTCGCCACTGCAACTGGCGGTGAAGATCGCAGCACACACCCAGCACATCCTGCTCGTCACCTCCGTTTGCCAGTTGCCGATCCGCGACATGCGGGTGTTCGCGGGCGAGGTGGTGCAGGCACAGGCCCTGTGCGATGGGCGCCTGATGCTCGGCGTCGGCAAGGGTGCCTTCGGTTTTGAAACCGCCCGCTTCGATGTGCCCATTGAGGAGACCAAGGCCCTTTTCGAAGAAGATGTCAGGCTGCTTGAGGCCCTGCTCACCGAGGAAGAGGTGAGCTGGAACAGCCCGCGCTATTCCTTTGCCCCGCTCACCATCATGCCACGCCCGGAAGACCCCATCCCCCTGATGGCGGCGGTGATGAACCCCATCGGCATCGAGGCGGCGGCGAAGGCCGGTTATCATGTGCAGACAACGCCGCTGGGCGGCAGCCATCAGCAGCTTGTGGATCAGGTAACGGCCTTCACCCGCGGCAAGGCTGCCGCGGGCCGCCCGCTCGACACGCGCCTCAGCCTGCAGCGCGGCATGTTCCTTGTGAACAACGACAAGGAGCGCCGCCACATCGCGGAGCTGGCCCACACTTATTACAAGAGCTTCGACAACGTGTTCGGCGGGCCCGGCATCGTGGACAAGGGCATCATCCGCCCGCTGCCGCGCCAGCAGACGGTGGACGAACTCGCCGCCAACCTTCTGCTCTGCGGCAAGGATGAGATGATCGAACGCCTTTCCGTCTATTCGGAGCTTGGCATCGATGAGGTGCTCACCACCTCGAACTTCGGCCAGGACGAGCAGATGACGCTCGACATGATGAGCCGCTTTGCCGAAGAGGTGATGCCGCATTTCCGCCAGCGCAGGCAGGCGGCATAAAAACAAACCCTAAGCAAGAGGACTTGAGAATGCCGATCATCCGCGTCGAAATGTTCAAGGGCCGCACGCCCGAGCAGAAGAAAAACATCGCGCGTGAACTGGTGGATGGTTTTATCCGGGGAGCGGGTGGCGGCAGTCCGTCGTCCTTCAACGTAATCTTCGTCGATGTCGAGAAACATGACTGGGCGGTGGGCCACGACATGATGAACGAAAAATACCCGGACAAGTGAACATGCCCATCCCGGTGAAATCCGCCTTCTCGGTCGAGGGCGAGGGAGAGCCCCTCTTCCTCATTCACGGCATTGGCGCCTCGCGTGCCTCCTTCGCGGGGCTCGTGCCGCATCTGAAGAACGAGTTCCGCTGCATCTCCTATGATCTGCGCGGCCATGGTGCGTCACCCACGCCAAAGCCACCCTATACGCTCGATGATCTCGTGGAGGATCTCGAAGCGCTCAGGAAGGAACTGGGAATAGAGAAGGCGCATTTCGCCGGGCACTCACTGGGCGGCATGATAGGTCCTGCCTATGCGCTGAAATATCCGCAGCATGTGCTCACTGTGGGGCTCTACTCCACCGCCGCCTTCCGCACGGAGGATGACAGCGCCAAGGTGAAGGGCGTGGTGGCCGCCATGCGCGCAAAGGGCATCCCGCAGGTGCTCGAAACCCTCAAAGACCGCTGGTTCACGCCGGAGTTCGGGGAGCGGCGGCCCGATGTCATCACGCGGCGCATGCAGCAGGTCATCGACACGGACCCCGACGTGTTTCTCTCCGTATTCGACATCTATGCCGAAACTGAAATGGCGCCGTGGCTGCATGAGGTGAAGCATCCCTGCCTCGTGCTGACAGGCGAGAATGACGGCGGCTGCAACCCGCGCCTCAACACGCTGATCGCCGATGCCCTTCCGGACTCTGAACTTGTCATCCTGCCGGTGCTGCGCCACGCCATCCTGCTTGAGGCGGCAGATCAGGTGGCCCCGCCGGTTCTGGATTTCCTGAGGCGGCACAAGGGCCGCTAGGAGAGAAACGCCGGCTGCACGTCAGGAGGCGCGGCACTCCGCATAGGCGCGGCGGTAGATCTGGTTGCGCGTGGCGTTGCCTGTTCCGGCAGCCTTCGGCGGATCAGCCGGCATGGCCTGGTTGGCCGTTACGGTGCCGACCAGCACTTCGCCCATGGTGCTCAGCACATTGCCTGCCGTCGCACCCACGCTGGGACCTGCTCCGGCACTGCGGTTCGCCACGTCGGTTGCCCACTGGCGGCAATAGGCCTTGCTCTTCGCCTCCGCCATGTCCGGCAGGAACATGGCCAGGGTGGCGAAGGCGGGCACAGCCAGAATGAGGGCGCGGTTCATGGGGTGACCAACCTGTTGAAGCTTTCGATTGCCTACACCCGAAATATGGCGTCAATTTGTGCACAAATCATTGATGTGGCTTTGAGAAATTTGCGGGTAACTCAATCCATGAGCAAGATCGTCGCCCTTCTGCACGACCCGGCCGACGCCCCCAACCACTGCACGGCCTGGCTTGAGGCCAAAGGCCATCAGGTGGTTTTGGCCTGCCCCGCGGCGGGCGACGCCATCCCCGGCCTCGACACGGATGTGGCGGGGGTGGTGGCGTTTGGCGGCCGCTTTGATGTGAAGATGAAGGAAGACCTTGCCTTCCTCCGGGCCGAACTCGCCTTCATCGAGGCGGTTCTGAAGCAGGACCTGCCCTATCTCGGCCTCTGCCTTGGCGGGCAACTGCTCGCCCATGTGCTGGGAGAAGAGGTGGACCTTCACCCGCAAGGCTTCGCTGAATATGGCTATTACGACCTGATCGCTACGCCGGAGGGTAAGGATTTCGTCGGCCCCCGCCCGCTCAAGGTGCTGCAGTCGCACTGGCATGGCTGGTACGGCACGCCGAAGGGTGCCACGCGCCTCGCTTATACCGAATCCTTCCCGCAGCAGGCCTTCCGCTATGGCGCGAAGGCCTATGGCCTGCAGTTCCACCCGGAGGCGACGCGCGCCACCCTTGAACGCTGGATCAGCCGCCGCCCGCCGGAGCGCTACCTGCTCAGGGGGGCCCACCCGCCTGAGATGCAGATTGCGGACCACATCGCCCATGATGCCGCACTCCGGTCATGGTTCGATGGCTTCCTCAGCCAGTGGATCGGGCCCGTGCCCCATCCCACGGAGGCAGCGCCATGAGAACCATCACCAGGCTTCCGGCCGTCGAGACGGCCTCGCTGTTGTTGCGCGAGATTACCCTGCGTGATGCCGGGGGCTTCTGCAGCTACATGATGCAGGAGAGCTATCAGCGCCACATCGCCATGCGGCTGAAGAGCGAGGCGGAGGTCCGGGCTTTCGTTACCCGGTCGGTCGCACGCCAGGGCGAGGAGCGGCGCAACCTGTTCCACCTCGCGGCGGAAGAAAAGCGCACGGGCGAGCCGATCGGCGATGGCTTCCTCATCATGCAGCGGCCGAAGACGGTTGAAATCGGCTGGGGGCTTCACCCTGCCCTGTGGCGCCGGGGCCTTGGCACCGAGATCGGTCAGGCCCTGCTGGGGCTGGCCTTCGAGCGGCTCGGGGCCGATACGGCATGGTGCAAGGTCATGGGTGAAAACGGCGCCTCGGCGCGGCTTGCCCGCCGCATCGGGATGAGCCACCTGACGGCACATGCGGATTACCCCATGACACCCGGTCACACCGGTGCTGTGGATTTCTATAGCCTCTCGGCCAGCGGCTATTTCGACCTCGCCTACTGAGCCAGCCCTGGCGGCAGGGCGGTGTGCTGCCCACTGGCGGAGCGCTGCGGCTTGTTCTAGTCTCGTCCTCAAAATCAGGGAGGAACATGATGAGCCAGATGAACACGCCGTTGCGCGCCCGCCGCGAAAATGGCGGCACGCCGAAGATGAAGGGCCGCTTCGAGATCAAGTCGGAAACCGGCGTACTGAAGGACGTGCTGCTTGGCCCGGCTGAAAGCTTCCGCTGGATGGGGCTGGAGAATGCGGCCTGGTCCTCCCTCGTGCGCGATACGATGCGCAAGGGTTACAAGTTCGACAAGCAGGTGGCCATGCGCCAGCACCGCGAGATGGTGGATGCCTACCACCAGGCCGGCGTCACCACCCATTTCCTGCCGCTCGACATGACGAACCCCTATCAGGTCTATGCGCGGGATTCCTCCTTCATGTCGCCCTATGGCGCAGTTGTCTGCCAGCTGGCCAATCCCCGCCGCCGCGGCGAATATGCCGCCGTGCTGCGCTTCTACCTCGAAAACAACATTCCGATTTACGACTTGATCTCGGCCGGCAATTTCGAGGGCGGCGACTTCAACATCATCCGCGATGGGCTGGCGCTTGTCGGCTTCACCGACCACCGCTCGGAGGAAATCGCCGCGCGCCAGGCGGCCGATTGGTTCGTCAAGGAAGGCTGGGAGATCAAATATGCGCCGATCGACCAGTTCTATGTGCACATCGACCTGATGGTCTGCATGCTGAACGAGCATTGCGCCGCCGTGTGCCTTGAAACCACCGAGGATGACGTGATCGCCTGGCTCAAGTCCAAGAAGATCGAGATCATTCCCGCCACCTTCAAGGAAACCATGGCGCTGGGCTGCAACGTGGTGACGCTGGGTGGCGACAGGGTGCTCTCCACCGAAAGCGCCAAGGACCTGAACGCCAAGATGCGCGCGGCGGGCTTCACCGTTTATGACCCCGACATGACCATGTTCCTGCAGGCCGGTGGCGGCGTGCACTGCATGTGCCAGCCGCTCTCGCGCGAGGCGGCCTGAAGATAAGCCTTGCATGATCCCGGCATCCCGGCAAAAGGCCGGGGTGTTCGGGAGTGCAATTCATTGGCAGACGTCAAGATCATCGGCGCAGGCCCTTCAGGGCTGATGGCGGCGGAAGTGCTGGCAGAAGCCGGACACCGCGTCACAATTCATGACCACATGGCGGCGCCGGCGCGGAAATTCCTGCTGGCGGGGCGCGGCGGGTTGAACCTTACTCATTCAGAACCCCTCGATGCCTTCCTCGAGCGTTATGGCGAAGCGAAAGACCTTCTTGAACCCGCCATCCGCGCCTTTCCGCCGGAAGCCCTCATTGGCTGGGCCAACGGGCTTGGCATCGAAACCTTCGTGGGCACATCGGGCCGCGTCTTCCCCAAGCAGATGAAAGCCTCCCCCCTGCTCCGCGCCTGGCTGAAGCGGCTCGGGGGATTGGGGGTGAAACTTGTTCCCCGCTCGCGCTGGGAAGGCTTTGACGGCACGCCCACCATCCTGGCACTTGGCGGCGCAAGCTGGCCGCATCTTGGTTCGGATGCCGCATGGCTTCCGATCTTCGCTGAACGCGGCATCACGGTCCACAATTTCAAGCCTGCCAACAGCCGTTTCCTCGTCCACTGGTCGCCCATCTTCCGGCAGAAATTCGCCGGAACGCCCGTCAAGAACGTCGCCCTCACCTATGCCGGAAAGCGGGTGCGCGGCGAATTGATGATCTCGCAGGAGGGGATCGAGGGTGGCGCGATCTATGCCATCTCCAAGGGCCTGCGCGAACACCCCGGCCACCCGCTGATGATCGATTTCCGCCCGGACATAACGGAAGAGGGCCTTGCCCAACGCCTGACGAAGCCGCGCGGCAAGGATTCTCTCTCGACCTATCTGCGGAAGGTTGCCGGCCTCTCGCCCGTCGCCATCAACCTGCTGCGCGAAACGGGAACAGAACCCACCGCGAAGGGTATCAAGTCCATGCCGCTGCGGCTGGAAAGGCCCGCCGGCATCGCGCGCGCCATCTCCTCGGCAGGCGGCGTGGCGCGTGACGAGCTGGACGCATGCTTCCAGCTCAGGAAAGTTCCGGGAACCTATTGCGTGGGCGAGATGCTGGATTGGGAGGCGCCCACCGGCGGGTATCTCTTGCAGGCCTGCTTCTCCACCGCCGTCATGGCAGCACGCCATCTTGCATCGAAGCTCGAAACGGGCTGAACTCCGGTCCCATGAATCTCGATCTCCAGAACAAGACCGCCCTCGTCTGTGGCGCAAGCCAGGGCTTGGGACTTGCCATTGCCGAGGCATTGGCAGCGGAAGGCTGCACAGTGGGCCTCCTCGCCCGCAATGCCGAGAAACTGAATGCCCATGCCCGGCGCCTCAACGGCGTGGCACTGCCCGCCGACATGGGTGACTGGGACAGCATCGAAGCCGCCCTCCAGCGTTTCGGCCAACCGGATATTCTCGTCAACAACACCGGCGGGCCACCGCCAGTCGATGTCATCAGGGTCGATGCGGGACTCTGGCGGCAGCAGTTCGAGGCCATGGTGCTGAACCAGATGCGCCTCACGGAGGCGGTTCTGCCCGGCATGCGCCAGAACAAGTTCGGGCGCGTTCTGTCAGTGGCGTCCACGTCGATCGTGGAGCCCTTCCCCAGCCTCGCCATCTCAAACTCACTGCGCGCCGCTCTTGCTGGCTGGATGAAGACGCTTTCCGGCCAGGTGGCGGGTGACGGTGTCACCATCAACATGCTGCTGCCCGGCAGTTTTGCCACTGAGCGCATCGAGAGGCTGAACGCTGGTGAGGCTCTGGCCCGCGCCACCTCCATCAGGCAGGTGGAGGCGGACGCCACGGCCGAAATTCCGGTTGGCCGCTATGGCGACCCGCGTGAATTCGGCGCCGTCGCGGCCTTCCTTGCCAGCCCGAAGGCCTCCTACATCACCGGCCAGATGATCCGCATCGATGGCGGGGCGACGAAATCCCTATGAGCCTTCTGGCCGATCTTCGCGCCCTGCTGGGCGAAGGCGCGGTTCTGGAAGGTGATGCGATGGGCGCCGCGCCCTCCTCCGACATGAGCTACACCGGCAACGCCCTGCCCCGCGCCTTGATCCGTCCACGGACGGTTGAGCAACTCTCGGCGGCGATGACGCTGTGCCACGCGGCGGGCGCGCCGGTGATCGCGCAGGGCGGCATGACGGGGCTGGCCGGCGGGGCCAACCCATCCGGCACCGAAATCGCCGTGAGCCTGTCGCTGCTGCGCGGCGTGGAGGAGGTCGACACCGCGTCCGCCACCATGGTGGTGAAGGCCGGAACGCCGCTGGAGGAATGCCAGAGGGCTGCCGCCGATGCCGGGCTGTTCCTGGCGCTGGACCTCGGCTCACGCGGGTCCTGCCAGATCGGTGGCAATTTGTCGACGAATGCAGGCGGCATCCGCGTCATCCGCTATGGCATGGCCCGCGAGCAGGTTCTGGGGCTGGAAGTTGTTCTGGCGGATGGCACGATCATCTCCTCCATGAACCGCATGCTGAAGAACAATGCGGGCTATGACCTGAAGCATCTGTTCATCGGCTCCGAGGGAACGCTCGGCATCATCACCCGCGCCGTGCTGCGGCTTCATCCGCCGCCGGGCGACATCACGACCATGCTCGTCGCGGTATCAGGCTTTGATCAGGTCGTGACGCTGTTGCGGAGAGCCCAGTCAGAGTTGGGCGGTATCCTGGCCTTTGAAGCGATGTGGCATGATTACTTCGCCTACAACGCCCAGGCACTGAAACTGAACTTCTTCGATGGCGCCCACCCGTTCTGCATCATCGTCGAAAGCACACAACCGCGTGAGGCCATCGAAGCCTTCCTTGCAGCCTGTCTTGACGACAGCCTCATCAATGATGCGCTCATCGCCGCCTCCCATGCGCAGGCGCGCGAGATGTGGTCGGTGCGCGAAGGCCACCCCATCGAGGCACTGCCCAATCTGCTGAACTTCGATGTCAGCCTGCCCATCGGCCTGATCGGCGATTATGCTGAAGCCTGCACCGCTGCGGTGAAGGCACGCTGGCCCGCGGCACATGTATCCTTCTATGGGCATGTGGGCGACTCGAACGTGCATATCTGTGTCTCCACGCTCTATGGCCCGGGAGAGGACATGCACAGCGTCGATGACATCGTTTATGACATGCTCGGCAACTATGGCGGCTCGATTTCTGCCGAACATGGCATCGGCACGCTGAAGCGGCCCTATCTCCATCTGTCTCGGTCTCCGCAGGAACTTGCCCTGATGCGCCACCTCAAGCAGGCGCTGGACCCCAAAGGCATCCTCAATCCCGGCAAGGTGATCTGACATGCTGAACCGGTTCCTCGCATCACACTGGGCCTTCCGGCTTCTGCTGGCGGTGCCGGCCATTCTGATGCTGCTGGCCTTCTTCCGCCTGCAAAGCTGGGGACTGCTGCTGGACCGCTCCGGCGACTGGGCGGTCCGCATGCTGATCCTGACGCTGGCGGTTACGCCGGTTCGCCTCATCATGAAGCAGATGGGGCTTGGCCCGCACTGGCCGATGTGGCTGATGAAGCGCCGCCGCGACCTTGGGGTGGCGGCCTTTCTCTACGCCGCGCTGCATGTCTCGGCCTATCTGATCCGCCAGGCCAATCTGAATGTCGTGCTGTTCGACATGTGGTTCCTCGAATACGCCATGGGCTGGCTCGCATTCCTCACCATGCTGGTGCTGGCGGTGACGAGCAATGACGAGGCCGTGCAATGGCTGGGCCGCTGGTGGAAGCCCCTTCAACGCCTCGCCTATGTCTCTGTCATTGCCGCCGCACTGCACTGGTTCTGGATCAGGCTGGACCACACAGCCGTCTACCTGCACTTCATCCCGCTTGCGCTGCTGGAGGCCTATCGCGTGATGTACAACTTCGCGCGGCCCTCAGGGGTGAAGCACTGACGCCACGCGCTTCTCCATCTCCCGCGCGCTGGTGTGGGAGAAGGAACAGCGAGCCTAACCTTTCGCATCCTGCAGGATGATCTCCGCGCCCTTCCAGCCCACCATGATGGCAGGTGCGTTGGTATTGCCGGCGATCAGGTTGGGGAACACCGAAGCGTCGCACACGCGCAGACCTTCAACGCCGTGCACTTTAAGCCGTGTATCAACAACCGACGTTGCAACATCCGGCCCCATGCGGCAGGTGCAGGAATGGTGATAGACCGTGCCGCTGCGCTGCTTGAAGTCATGGATCATCGCCTCCTCACTCGTCACCTCGGGGCCGGGGCGGAGTTCTTCCGCCATCAGGCTCTTCAGCGGCTCCTGTGCCGCGATGGTGCGGAGGAACTTCACCGCTGCCAGCATTTCGACGACATCCCGGTTGGTCGAGAACGCATTGAAGCTGATCCTGGGATGGGCGAAGGGATCCGGTGACGCGATCATCACCTCACCCGTGCTCGTCGGACGGCAGTTGGAGAGGCCCAGCGACAGGCCAGAGAACGGATCAGGGTTGAGGATCGGCCGCTCGCCGGGCTTGGGCAGCAGGGTTGAGAAGGCCTGCATGTAAAGCTGCATGTTGGGACGGTCGAGATCGGGACTGGTGCGGAAGAAGCCGCCGCCCTGGTTGATGCTGAGCGACAACGGCCCCTTGCGCGTCAGGAGATACTGCAGGCCCGCCTTCAGCTTGCCCCACCACGGGCGAAGCTCGTCATTCAGCGTCGGCACCTTCATGCGCCATGTATAGTTGATGCCGTGGTGGTCCTGCATGCGGGCACCCACATTCGGATTATCATGCAGAACCGGCAGGCCCAGCGATTGCAGCAGCGCGCCCGGCCCGATGCCGGACAATTGCAGAAGCTGCGGCGAGTTTATGGCGCCACCGGCAAGGATCACCTCTCCCGCCTTGACCTCCCGCGTTTGACCGCGCTGCGCATAGGCAACACCAACCGCACGCCTGCCCTCGAAGAGCACGCGCGTGACGTGGCACTCAGTCTCAACGCGCAAGTTACTGCGGCCCATGGCCGGGCGCAGGAAGGCACGCGCCGCCGAAAGCCGCTGACCGTTCTTGATGGTAAACTGGTAAAGGCCAACGCCCTCTTGTTCAACGCCGTTGAAGTCCGGTGTGAACTTCAGGCCCGCCGCTTCAGACGCCGCGATATAGGGCCGGCACAGCGGGTGCGCCTGATCGCCCAAGTCCTGAATGTGGAGCGGGCCGCCGCGGCCGCGAAAGGCGGGGTCACCGGCTGCATAATCCTCAATTTTCTTGTAGGCTGGCAGAACGTCATCCCAGCCCCAGCCCACATTGCCGGCGGCTCGCCAGTCCTCATAGTCCTGCCGATGGCCGCGGATATAGACCATCGCATTGATGGAGGATGAACCTCCCAGAACCTTGCCGCGCGGATAGAAATCACGCTGGCCGTTGAGGCCAGGATCAGGTTCCGCCTGATACATCCAGTTGACGCGTTTGTCATAGAAGGTCTTGCCATAGCCCAGAGGCATCTGGATGAAGAAGCGGCGGTCATCGCCACCCGCTTCGAGCAGCAGGACGCGTTTCGTGCCACTGGCGCTCAGCCGATCTGCCAGAACGCAGCCTGCGGAACCCGCGCCCACGATGATATAGTCAAAATTCTCTGCCACGATAGACCCGAAACTGGTGAGGAACAGACTGCTTTTGCGCCCATTCGGGTAATGGAAACAAGTGTTTCCGCTTCACGCGTGGTTAGAAATTTTCATCAACCTTTCCGCCGGGCGTGCTGCTAGAAGCGGGTCGATCCGGGAGGGAATTTCATATGAAAGTCAAAGACCTCAAAGTCTTCATCGTCGGCAATCCGCCGCCCTCCTGGGGCGGTCGCTATTTCACCTTCGTGAAGCTCACCACCGACAATGGCATCACCGGCATCGGGGAGTGCTATGGCGCGGCCTTCGGGCCGAAGGCCATGACGGCGATGATCGAGGACACGTTCCACCGCTACATCGAAGGCATGGACCCGTTCCACCTCGAAGCCATGTGGCGCAGGGTCTATGGCTCGGGCTATTCACTGCGTCCGGATGTGTCGCTGATGGGTGTGCTCTCCGGCCTCGAGATCGCGCTGTGGGACATCAAGGGCAAGGCCGTCGGCAAGCCCGTCTATGAGTTGCTCGGCGGCCGCGTGCATGAGAAGCTGCGCTCCTACACGTACATTTACCCCGATCCGGCCAAGGGGCAGGACTCGACGATCTTCTGGAATGCCGAGCAATCCGCCGAGCGCGCTGCACATTACGTGAGCCGCGGCTTCACGGGCATCAAGTTCGATCCTGCCGCCCCCTATTCCGCTTTCGACCCGCGCCAGCCCTCGCTCGAGTCGATGGAGCTCTGCGTGAAGTTCTGCAAGCTGATCCGCGAGGCCGTGGGCACCAAGGCCGACCTGCTGTTCGGCACGCATGGCCAGTTCACCACCGCAGGCGCCATAAGATTCGCCAAGAAGATCGAGCCCTTCGATCCCCTCTGGTTCGAGGAACCCACACCGCCGGAGAAACCCGAGGACATGGCGCTTGTCGCCCGCGCCACTTCCATTCCCGTCGCCACGGGCGAGCGGTTGACCACCAAATATGAATTCGGCCGCGTGCTGGAATGCCGCGCCGCGTCCATCCTGCAAATGGCGCTCGGCCGCGTGGGCGGCCTGATGGAGGCGAAGAAGATCGCCGGCATGGCGGAAACCTATTACGCCCAGATCGCGCCCCATCTCTATGCCGGGCCTGTCGAAGGCGTGGCCAATGTCCACTACGCGGCATCGCTGCCCAACTTCCTCATCCTCGAATCGATCGAGGAATGGGGCGGCTTCCACTCGCAGATTTTGAAGAAGCCGATCCAGTGGCAGGATGGCTATGTGATCCCGCCAACCGAGCCCGGGCTTGGTATCGAACTCAATGAAGAGGTCGCCGAGGCACACCCCTATACCGGCACCAACCTCCACCTCGAAATGACCAACCGCCCGCTGCGCAAGGAAGAATAGAACATGCATTACGGTTACATCGGCCTCGGCAATCTTGGTGGCCACCTGGCGCACTCGCTGGTGAAGAAGGGCTACAAGGTCACGGTGTTCGACATCGACAAGCAGCTGGCCGAACGCCATCTGAAGGATGGCGCGGCATGGGCCGCTTCGCCCGCCGAACTCGCATCGAAGGTGGATGCCGTCTTCACCTGCCTGCCCTCGCCCGTGGTGTCGGAGAAGGTGCTCACCGAAATCCTGACGACGCTCAAGCCCGGTTCGACCTGGATCGAGAACTCCACCAATGGCCGCGACGAGATGATCCGCCTCGCCAAGATGGCGGAAGCCAAGGGTGTCCGCACGCTTGAAGCGCCCGTCACGGGCGGCGTGCACCTTGCAGCGCGCGGCGAGATCACGGTTCTGGTGGGCGGCGACAAGGACCTGTTCGAACTGCACCGGCCGGCCCTTGAAACCATCGGCAAGAAGATCTTCCACATGGGGCCCATCGGTTCCGCTGCGGTCATCAAGGTCATCACCAACATGCTGGCCTTCATCCACCTCGTGGCGGATGCGGAAGCGCTCATGCTGGCGAAGCGCGGCGGGCTGGATCTGGCGCAGGCGTGGCACGCCATCACGGCCTCGTCCGGCTCGAGCTTCGTGCATGAGACGGAAGGCCAGCTGATCCTCAACGGCAGCTACGACATCGCCTTCACCATGGACCTGGCCCTGAAGGACTTAGGGTTCGCCATGAACTTCGGCAAGGAATTCGGCGTGCCGCTGGACCTGGCGTCCATGACGCAGCAGACCTTCATGAAGGGCAAGGCCGCTTACGGCGGTGCGGCACAATCAACCCAGATCGCCAAGCTTCTGGAGGATGTGCTGAACACCGATCTGCGCGCGCCCGGCTTCCCCGCCCGGCTGGAGTAGCAAAGGCCCTCATCTGCCTGCCGGGCGGATGAGGGGTCCTTCTCCTCACCACTCCAGGCAAATCTTTCCGAAATGCTTCCCCGCCTCCTCGTGGCGGAACGCCTCCGCGATCTTTTCGAGCGGAAATGAAATGTCGATGACGGGCCGGATGCCGGTCGTCTCGAGGGCGCGCACATAGTCCTTCTGCTCGTTGCGGCTGCCGACGATCAAACCCTGCAGCCGTGCCTGCTTGCGCATCAGATGGGCGGTGGGCACCTCGCCGCCAAAGCCCGTCAGCACGCCGATGAGAGAGATATGGCCGCCCACCCGCACCGCCTCGATGGATTGCGGCAGGGTTCCGGGGCCGCCCACCTCGATCACATGGTCGACGCCGCGCCCGCCGGTCAGTTCCCGCACGCGAGCGCCCCAGGAGGGCTCCTCGCGGTAGTTGATGGTGTGGGCCGCCCCCAGGGCCTGAAGCCGCTTCAACTTCTCATCGGATGAGGAGGTGGCGATCACCTCCGCCCCCATGGCGTGAGCCAGTTGCAGGGCTGCCACGGAAACCCCGCCCGAGCCCAGCACCAGCACGCTGTCACCCGCCTTGAGCGGGCCATTCACGATCAGCGCCCGCCATGCGGTGAGGCCCGCGGTGGTAATGGTCGCGGCCTCGGCGTGGCTCCAGCCCGTGGGGGCGAGGGTAAAGAAATGGGCAGGCACCACAACAGCTTCGCGGGCATAGCCATCGACGCCATCGCCCGGCACCGTCCGGAAGTCCGAAACCTCCGGTCCGCCGCTGATCCAGCCCGGAAAGAAGCAGGAGACAACATGATCACCGGCGTGGAACTCCGTCACGCCTTCGCCCACCGCCTCCACCACGCCTGCGCCATCCGACATGGGGATCCGCCCATCGGCCACCGACCCCGGCACCGCCATCACGCGGTAGTCATGATAGTTCAGCGAACTCGCGTGGAGCCTCACGCGGATGGCGCCAGGCCCCGGCGCGCCGGGGTCCGGCAGGTCCACGCCGTGGAGATGGTCGAGCCCGCCCGGCGCCTTCAACCTGATGCCCTTCATCTGATCCGCTCCCTGCTGATGCGTGAGCCCTCACCATAGGCCGGGCCGGGCCGCCACCCAAAAGGAAAAGGCGGGCTCGGAAACTCCGAAACCCGCCTTTTCCAGTGGCAGCCCCCCGGCCGCTTCGTTGTTATTCTTCGTGGATCACCTTGTGGATGATCGCGCCGATCACCGCGCCCACGATGGGCGCTACCCAGAACACCCAGAGCTGCTTCAGCGCCCAGGGATCAGCGAAGAGGGCGACCGCGGTGGAGCGGGCCGGGTTCACCGAGGTGTTGGTGACAGGAATGGAAATCAGATGGATCAACGTCAGCGCCAGGCCGATGGCCAGCGGCGCGAAGCCCGCCGGCGCGTTCTTGTGGGTGACGCCAAGGATCACGACGAGGAACATGGCGGTCATCACCACTTCGGTGATGATGGCGGAGCCCAGCGCATAGCCGCCCGGCGAATGTTCGCCAAAGCCGTTCGAGGCGAAGCCACCGGCTTCAAAGCCCACCTTGCCGGATGCGATGAGATAGAGCACCAGCGCGCCCGCCGTGCCGCCCACCACCTGGGCGATCACATAGCCCGGCACCGAACCCCAGGAGACGCGGCCCGCCGCGGCAAGGCCAACGGTGACGGCCGGGTTGAAATGCGCACCCGAAACATGGCCCACGGCATAGGCCATGGTCAGCACGGTAAGGCCGAAGGCCAGGGCCACGCCGGCAAAGCCGATGCCCAGTTCCGGGAAGGCTGCGGCCAGAACGGCCGAACCGCACCCGCCCAGCACCAGCCAGAAGGTGCCGAAGAATTCAGCAGCAAGTTTCTTCATTGGGCTTCTCTCTCCTAAAGGTCCGGCGACCGAATCTCCGGACGTCGCGTTAGCGAGGTCATTACACTGGCCCCGAATCCAACATTGCTTCATTGTATACAATTGACCGTCGGTCCAACAAGTCCCTCAATTGACTTTCTGGTCCGGACTGCCTAAATGCGCCGTATCTTCTGAACGCCCGGGCCCTATGGCGCATTCGCCCGCGGCTCCATACGACGTGAACAAGGCGCCAGAACGGTTTTTCTCACCACATGAACTTTTCCGAGCTCGGACTGAGCCCCAAGACCCTCGAAGCGGTAACCGCTGCCGGTTACTCGACCCCGACGCCCATTCAGGCGGAGGCCATCCCCCCGGCGCTGCAACGGCGCGATGTGATGGGCCTTGCCCAGACGGGCTCCGGCAAGACGGCGGCCTTCGTGCTGCCCATGCTTTCACTTCTCGAAAAGGGGCGCGCCCGCGCCCGCATGCCCCGTACGCTGATCCTCGAGCCCACCCGCGAACTGGCGGACCAGGTGCGCGAGGCCTTCGAGACGCTGGGCAAGATGCACAATCTCTCGGTTGCGCTGCTGATCGGCGGCGTGGCGTTCGAGCCCCAGGCCCTGAAGATCGACCGCGGGGCGGATGT
>CAYMQH010000061.1:0-19211 GCA_964392525.1 uncultured Aestuariivirga sp. | reverse complement strand
CCAAGATGATCCATCTGGGCAAGAACACCTCGAGCCGCATCATCTCCAAGGGCATTGCGGCGGGCAGGTCGGACAACACCTATCGTGGCCTTGTTTCTGCCCACCGCAAGGCGCTGAATGCCCGGAACTTCACCCAGTGCGATTCACTGCTGATCGGTGACAAGTGCGGCGCACATACCGTGCCCTATATCGAGTCCAAGACATCGACCGCCCAGTTCGAGCATGAGGCAACCACCTCCAAGATCTCGGACGACCAGATGTTCTACTGCATGTCGCGCGGGCTCTCCCAGGAGGAGGCCGTGGCACTCATCGTCAACGGCTTCGTGCGCGATGTGCTGCAGCAATTGCCGATGGAATTCATGGCCGAAACGCAGAAGCTGATCGGCATTTCACTCGAAGGCAGCGTCGGCTGATGGTCTTCTCCGCAACCCTCATTTTCATGTCAGTGTGAGCAAATCCCATGACACTTCTCGATATCCAGAACCTGCACGTCAAACTCGAAGATGAAGACCGCGAGATCCTCCGGGGCCTGTCGCTTGTTGTGAAGCCCGGCGAGGTTCATGCCATCATGGGCCCGAATGGCTCCGGCAAGTCGACGCTGTCCTATGTTCTCTCGGGCCGCGATGGCTATGAAGTCACGGAAGGGTCCGTCACCTTCAAGGGCGAGGACCTGCTGGAGATGCCGCCTGAGGAGCGCGCCGCCAAGGGCGTGTTCCTGGCCTTCCAGTACCCCATCGAAATTCCGGGTGTGGCCACCATGCAATTCCTGAAGGTGGCGCTCAATGCCCAGCGCAAGGCACGCGGCGAAAAGGAACTCTCGACGCCGGACTTCATGCGTTTCGTGAAGGAGAGGGCGGCAAAGCTGAACGTGACGCAGGACATGTTGAAGCGTCCGGTCAATGTTGGCTTTTCGGGCGGCGAGAAAAAGCGCGCCGAAATCCTGCAGATGGCGGTGCTGGAGCCTTCGCTGTGCATTCTCGACGAGACCGATTCAGGCCTCGACATCGACGCACTGCGGGTCGTGGCGGATGGCGTGAATGCTTTGCGTTCGCCTGATCGCGCGATGATCGTGATTACGCATTATCAGCGCCTGCTGGACTACATCGTGCCTGACTATGTGCATGTGCTGTCCAAGGGCCGCATTGTGAAGTCGGGTGACAAGAGCCTGGCACTGGAACTCGAGGAGAAGGGCTACGGCGACTTCACGAAGGACGCGGCATGAGCGTGAGCCTTCCCAGGACCGTGGCGGAGCAGGCGCTGGGCTTTGACCTGCCGCACCGCCGCATGGAAGAGTGGCGCTGGACGGACCTGCGCCAGTTGATCGACAAGCCTTATCCGCCCCGCCAGCAGGTGACACCTGCAGGGGGCGAGGTAGAACGGCTGCTGTCTTCTTCTCTGTTCGCGGGGATTGCCGCCACACGCATGGTGTTCGTGAACGGCCACTATGACGCGGCGCTCTCGAAGCTCGCCAATGGCGATGTCAAGCCGATGGCTGAAGCCGACGAACCGGTGCAGCAGATGAATGTGGCCTTCGCCACCGACGGCGCGAGGATCAGGCTTTCCGGCAATGCCGATACGCCGGTCGAACTGGTGTTCATCGCCACCAATGCCGCGCCGCGCACCATTGCCACACGCAATGTGATCGAGGTTGCCGATGATGCCTCTGCAACCATCATCGAAACACATCTGGGCGAGGGCAGCTATCTCGCCAACAGCGTGACCGAAATCCGCATCGGCCACAATGCGCGGCTTGACCGGGTGAAGGTTGAGTTGGAGTCGCATGACGCCATACACCTCGCGCATTGCCATGTGACGCTCGCCGCCAATGTAACCTATCGTGATTTCACGCTGACGACGGGCGCCAGGGTGAACCGCCAGAACGGCACCTACCGGTTCACCGGCGAATTTGCCGATGGAAAGGTGTCTGGTGCTTACATGCTGGCGGCGAAGCAGCACGCGGATTCCCGCCTCGTCGTTGATCACCAGGTGGCGAACTGCGCCAGCCGTGAGTTGTTCAAGTGCGTGATGGATGATCATGCGCGGGGCATCTTCCAGGGGAAGGTGATCGTCCGGCCGGATGCGCAGAAGACCGATGGCAAGCAGTCCAGCCATGCGCTGTTGCTGTCTGAAACCTCGGAGTTCGATGCCAAGCCAGAGCTTGAAATCTATGCCGATGATGTGGCTTGCGGCCATGGCGCGACGTCGGGTGACCTTAACCACGACCATGTATTCTATCTCAAGTCGCGCGGCATTCCGGAAGCCGAGGCCAAGGCGCTGTTGATCGCGGCCTTCGTGGGTGAAGCCTTCGAGACGATCCACCACGACGGCATCCGTGAGGCGTTGACCGCATTTGCGGCGCGCTGGCTTGTCGAGCACCGGAGGACGGGTTGATGGCTTTTGATGTGCAGGCCATTAGGGCGGATTTTCCCATCCTCTCGCGCGAGGTTTACGGCAAGCCGCTTGTCTATCTCGACAACGCCGCATCGGCCCAGAAGCCGAAGCCGGTACTGGACGCGATGATGAAGTGCTATATGGAGGAATACTCCAATGTTCATCGTGGCCTGCATTTCCTTTCCAATGCCGCAACACAGGCGTTTGAGGATGCGCGCGAAAGCGTGCGCCGCTTCCTCAATGCGCCTTCGGCCGAACAGGTCATCTTCACCCGCAACGCCACCGAGGCCATCAATTTGGTGGCGCAGAGCTTCGGTGGCATGGTGCTGAAGGAAGGCGATGAGATCGTCCTCTCCATTCTCGAGCATCATTCCAACATCGTGCCCTGGTACTTCCACAAGGAGCGCAAGGGCGTGGTTCTGAAGTGGGCGCCCATCGATGATGACGGCAATTTCCTGCTCGACGAGTTCGAGAAACTACTGACGCCGCGAACCAAGATCGTCGCCATCACCCAGATGTCGAACGCGCTGGGCACGGTGGTGCCCGTATCGGAAGTCATCAAGATCGCACATGCGCGGGGCATTCCGGTGCTTGTCGATGGCTCGCAGGCCTGTGTGCACATGCCTGTCGATGTTCAGGCGTTGGATGCCGATTTCTACGTCTTCACGGGTCACAAGACCTATGGGCCCACGGGTATCGGCGTGCTCTATGGCAGGAAGGAGCTTCTTGCGAAGATGCCGCCCTATCAGGGTGGCGGCGAGATGATTTCGGAAGTGACGACGGATTTTGTGACTTACAACGATCCGCCGCACCGCTTCGAGGCCGGTACACCGGCCATCGTCCAGGCCATCGGGCTTGGCGCGGCGCTCGACTATATGCGCGGAATCGGCCTCGACAACATCGCAGCCCATGAGGCGAAACTGCGTGACCGCGCCATGGCGCGGCTGTCGGAGATCAACGCGTTGCGCATCTTTGGCCGCGCCCGGAACAAGGGGGCGATCGTGTCGTTCACGATGGAGGGCGCGCATGCCCATGACGTGGCGACCGTGATCGACCGGTCAGGCGTTGCCGTGAGGGCCGGTACGCATTGCACCCAGCCACTGCTGCAGCGCTTCGGCGTCACAGCCACGTGCCGCGCCTCCTTTGCCATGTACAACACACTTGAAGAGGTGGATGTTCTGGCCGAGGCGCTCATTTCTGCCCGGAGGATCTTCGGATGACCGATGCCGCCACTGAAACCACGCCCACCGAAAACGTGCCGAATCCTTCGGCCATCCCGCCTGACGAACTGGCGCGCCTGACGGATGATATCGTCGCCGCGCTCAAGACGGTCTACGACCCGGAGATCCCGGTCGATATCTATGAGCTTGGCCTGATCTACAAGGTCGACATCGACGATGAGCGGAACGTGGCCATTGAGATGACGCTGACGGCACCTGGCTGCCCGGTGGCCGGCGACATGCCGGGCTGGGTGGAGAATGCCGTTTCGGCCGTTCCGGGCGTGTCCGGCTGCCGTGCAACCATCGTTTTCGATCCGCCGTGGGACCACAGCCGCATGTCGGATGAGGCCCGCGTTGCCATGAACATGTGGTAAGGAGGACATCATGGGTTCCGCCACTTCCCGCCCGCGCCCGCAGATCATGAAGCTGACAGACGCCGCCGCAGAGCGTGTACGCGATATCATGGCAAAGGCCGACAAGCCCGTCGTCGGCCTTCGTATCGGCGTCAAGAACGGCGGCTGTGCGGGCATGGAATACACCATGGAATGGGCCGAGGATCAGAAGCCCTTCGATGAGGTGGTGGAGGATAAGGGCGTGAAGGTGCTGATCGACGCCAAGGCGATGATGTTCCTGCTCGGCACCGAGATGGATTATCAGACCTCCGCCCTCAAATCGGGCTTCGTGTTCAACAACCCCAACCAGGTGTCTGCCTGCGGCTGCGGCGAGAGTGTGCAGTTGAAGCCCGCCTCTGCCATTTGATGCCGGCTTGCGGCGCAGCCCGCCGCGGGGCTAGGATGATCATCCGGGGAAGGAAGATCATTCAAGAGGTGTATTGCCATGAGCCTGTCCCTTTTCCGCTCGGTTACCGTTGCCGCGCTGCTGGCGCTGTTCCCCGCTGTTGCCCTGGCGCAGGAGGATAATCCGATTGCCGGCGTGTCCGGCGAGGCGGACTTCAACATGTATTGCGCGAGCTGCCATGGTGAGGATGGCAAGGGCGACGGGCCCAAGGCGTTCGGGCTTTCCGCTCCGCTTCCGGACTTGACCCAACTGACGCAGCGCTACGGCAGTTTCCCGCGTGAGACGCTGATCGGCCTGATCGACGGCAGGGATCAGATCGCAGGCCACATGGACCGCGAGATGCCGGTGTGGGGCGTGTGGTTCAAGGAGGAATCCGCCGCTGACCTGGGCGGGGCGGAGGGCGATGAGGGCTCCGTCGCACGGCGCGTCAACAATCTCGTGGAGTATATCGGGAGCCTTCAGGCCGCGCCCTGAATGTTCTGACGGTCAGGTGATGCCGGCACCCGGCGCTGACTGGCGGGCATGGGCGTAAAGCGCCGCGATGGCGCAGGAGGCCATGCGTGCGCGCACCGAATCGGCGCGTGAGGTGAGCACGACGGGCACCCTGGCACCGAGTACCACGCCCGCCGCGTCGGCGCCCGCGAGGAAGGTCAGATTTTTCGCCAGCATGTTGCCCGCCTCGAGGTCGGGCACGACGAGGATCTGGGCCCGGCCGGCCACGGCGGAGGTGATGCCTTTGACGCGCGCTGCCTCCATGTCGATGGCGTTGTCGAATGCGAGAGGGCCATCCACCAGCCCGCCGGTGATCTGCCCGCGCTCCGCCATCTTGCAGAGCGCTGCGGCCTCGATGGTGCTGGGGATCTTGGTCGTCACCGTCTCGACGGCGGATAGAATTGCGACGCGCGGCTCGCCAAGACCGATCAGCCTGTGAAGGTCGATGGCGTTCTGAACGATATCGCGCTTGGTATCGAGATCGGGAAAGATGTTGATCGCGGCATCAGTGATGAACAGGGTTTCCGCGTAGGTCGGCACGTCCATCACGAACACATGGCTGATGCGGCGTTCGGTGCGAAGCCCCGTTGTGCTGTTCATCACCTCATGCATCAATTCGTCGGTGTGCAGGCTGCCCTTCATCAGCATGGCTCCGGCCCCTTCGCGGATCAGCGCCACGGCGCGGGCCGCGGCGGCGTGGCTGTGCGGAACGTTTTCGATATGGAAGGGAGAGATGTCTGCCTTCGCCTCCCGGGCTGCTGCTTCCAGCCTGTGGCGCGGGCCGACCAGCAGCGGCACGATAATGCCCAGTTTCGCCGCTTCGGCGGCCGCCGCGATGGACGAGGCGTCGCAGGGGTGAACGACAACCGTCGGCGCCGGCGTCAGGCGTTGGGCCTGCGCCACAAGGTCGGTGTATTTGGCATGCGGATCATGCGAACCGGTGTTCATCGCTTCCCCTTTGGATCGTGGCGGCGCAGTCTAGCTGGCACCGGCCCGTGGACCTTGATCTGACGCAATCGGTGAAAGCGCCACCTTGAATTGAGCCGGGCTTCGGTTCTCGCTGTTTTCCGGCAATGTTGGCAGAATCGCACTTTCCGCAATGCAAATCGTGATGCTACGCCTTTTCCCACAATGGGGGCGGGCAACATGACGGTTACAAACTTGGTTGGTAAGTATATCGTGATTCTTGGTGTGGCGTGGGGTGTAGCGGGCTGCGCCGGGGCGGCGCTCGAAGGAGCGAACATCGCCAAGGACAAGGCGGAGGCGGAGGCCAATATGGCGGCCGCCGAGGCGGGCAATGCCGAGGCGCAATACAAGGTCGGCAAGTCGCTGTGTTGCGCAATCGACGAAGGCGGGCCGAGCTTCTACAACACCGAGCAGGCGGTGGCATGGCTGTGCAAATCAGCGGCCCAGAACTATTCACCAGCTGCGCTGAAACTTGGCGATATCTATTCCGGCAATACGGTTTCCGGCATGCGCGTCATGCGGCGTGCGGCCGAAAAGGTCATCCAGCCGCGTACCAACCCTCCCGTTGCTTATGCGTGGCTGCAGCGCGCCCAGGCGCTGGGCAATGGCGATGCCGCAGAGCCTGCAGCGAAGGTCTGGCAGGCGATGACGCCAGCCCAGCAGGCCGAGGCGTCAGCGCTTGGCAGTGGCAAGGCAATGCTGCCCTGCGAGTGGTCGCAGGTTATGGGGCCGGCCTGATGCGGACGTTTCGCGTACCGCCTGGCGGTTGATCGCCGCGCGAGGCCTTTAACAACAATCCCGGCCACAATGGTGGCCGGGATGGCAGGTGCTATGTCACGAAGCCGCGGGCGGCTGCGGCTCAGTTTATCCTGCATTCGTTGAGGGCGAAATTCCGGCCGTAGAGCTTCTGCGCCAGAATGCGACCCGCGCCCGGTGGCGAGCCGACCGGAATGATGTCGCCGTTCACGGTTTGCTTGTTGCACACGTCAAAGGCGGCGCGCTGGCAGGGGAAGGGGCCGACGAACTGATAACCGAACGGCGCAACGGAGGTATTGGCCTTTGTGATCGGGCAGGAGCAGATGATTTCATCGTTGGTCAGCCTGCCGACGCCCGGGAAATTCTGTCCGCGCGTGCTGTCGAAGCAGGTGCCGCCGTCGCACTGGGCATAGCTGCCGGTCGATCCGCCGGGGCAGGTGTAGAGTGCGCTGGGCCCACCTTTCCGGATCTCTTGCGGCAAGCTGAAGGTGCTGGCCATGAAACCGTTTGTAGACCCGACCTGATTATAGTTGCAGATGTTCTTGTCACCCACGCGGTCATAGACGAGCGGCGGAGCGCTGATGCTGTCGCCCCTCTTGACGATGCACTTGGCGTAGCTGACTTCCTGGAAGACAAAGGCCTTGGCCGAAGCGCAGAGCGCGTAGACCTGGTCCTTGCAGATCACCGTTTCCTCGGTGGTTGCGCTGGCGGCTCCAGTCATGCCGCCAATGGCCATGAGAGTGGCGATGGCTGCCGCCCGGATAAACGATTTCATGAAAACCCCTGTGCTTTGCTGGCTGGTCCTTGCAAGTCCAGCTTTATGCCAGGCTCAACATCCGCCAGGGCAAACGATAGCTTTGTTTCCGGGTCAGTAAAAGCCCATCGATTGGCGGTCATCGTCCGGTTCCCCTGGCACTGCCACGGTGGCGGTTTCAGTGGCTTGCGCAGGTGATTGTGCCGTCCGGCCCCTGTGGCTAGACTATGCGCCATGAACAGTTTCGTGGGAGATCTTGCCGCCAGGGGGTTGATCCCGGTCGAGCAGGCCGCCAGTCTGCCAGGCCCTTTGGCGGAAGGGCAGGATACCGGCGTCCGGCAGCTGATCCGCCAGGGGCTGGTGGACCAGCAAACGCTCGCATCCGAGCTCAGCCGATTCTACGGCTTGCCGCTCGCCGCGCAATGGCCAGACCGGCATGTGCTGCCGGACGCCATCTCGCTTCGCTTCATGCGTGAGCGCCATGTGCTGCCTGCCGGCATGGAGGACGGCCGTCTGGTGGTGATCCTGAGCGACCCTTCTGATGAGCGGACCTTGCAGGCCCTGCGCCTGGCGGCCGGGCTGGAGATCGCCCCGCAGCTCGCCGCTGATGACCAGATCCTCGCCGCGATCGAGCGACTGAGCCAGGACGAGAGCGCCAGAACCGAGGCGGCGCAACCCGGAACAGCGGAGGATGACGAAATCCTGAAGGACCTGGCACTCGATGCGCCGGTGATCGACCTCCTGAACCGGATCTTCCGCGAGGTCTCGACCGTACGTGCCACTGACCTGCACATCGAGCCGTCACGCAGTTACGTTGCGGTGCGCCGCAGGGTGGATGGGCGGCTGAGCGAGGTGGAGCGGCTGCCCGCGCAACTCGGCCGGGCCGCCGTGTCGCGCCTCAAGATCCTGACCAATCTCAACATCGCCGAGAAGCGCCTGCCGCAGGATGGCCGGGCCCGGCTCAGGATCGCTGACCGGGATTACGACATCCGTGTCGCCACCATGCCGACCATTCATGGCGAGAGCATCGCCATCCGCTTTCTCTCCTCCAACACCCAGGCCCCGGAACTGCCGCGCATCGGCATGTCGGTGGCCGACATGTCGCGCTTCCGCCATGAGTTGGGCCACGCGCATGGCATGATCGTGGTGACGGGCCCCACCGGCAGCGGCAAGACGACGACGCTTGCCGGCGCTCTTGGATACCTGAACGATCCGGCGCGCAAGATCGTCACCATCGAAGATCCCGTCGAATACCAGATCGCGGGCGTCAACCAGATTCAGATTCACCCGGAAATCGGCCTGACCTTCGCGCGCACGCTCCGCTCGCTGTTGCGCTTCGACCCCGACATCATGATGATCGGCGAGATGCGCGACAGCGAAACGGCATCAATCGGCGTCAACGCGGCGCTGACGGGCCATCTCGTGCTGACGACGCTGCACACCAATTCGGCCGCGGGTGCAGTTGTCCGGCTTCTGGATCTCGGCGTTCAGGCCTATCTCATCGCCTCGACGCTGCGCTGCGTGGTCGGCCAGCGCCTGGTGCGCAAGCTGTGCCCGCACTGCAAGGAACCCTATGAGGCAACCGCCGACCTCATCGCCCAGCTGCCTCCCACGGCCTATGCGGGGTTGACGCCGCCCCTCACGCTGTGGCGCGCGCGTGGCTGCACCTATTGCGGCGGCTCGGGCTACAGCGGGCGTGCGGCGATCTTCGAGTTGCTGACCGTTGATGATGACCTGCGCCGCCTGATCAAGCCAGATGTTTCGGCCGAAATCCTCGCCCAGTCGGCCCGCCGTTCCGGCATGACCACCATGATGGCCGATGGCTTGCGCAAATGCTGCGAGGGCCTCACCACCATCGAGGAGGTGGGCCGCGTGACATCGGAGGATTGATGCCGCGTTTCACCTATGAGGCCGTGAGCGACGGCGGCGAGCGTGTGAACGGCACCATGGAAGGTGCCGACCGCTCCATCGTGCTGAGCCGGCTTGCGGGACAGGGGCTGCATCCGATCTCCGTGAAGGAGGATGACGCCGAGGCCATGAGCACGGGCCGCGCGCTTCTCGGCCGCGGGCGGATTGCCGCCGATGAGATCACAGTGTTCACCCGCCAGCTCACCTGGCTTCTGGAGGCAGGGACCACGCTGAACCGGGCGCTCGACATACTGTCGCGCGAGACGTTTTCAAAGCCATTCTCAGCCGTTCTGACGGCGTTGCAGGCCGACATCCGCAAGGGCAAGACCTTCCATGACGCGCTGGCGGCATCGGGCGTCTTTCCGCCTTTCTATCTGGTGATGGTAGAAGTCGGCGAGGCAACGGGCACGCTCTCATCCGTGCTCGGGCGCGTGGCGGCGGCGCGCGAGCACGAACAGAAGGCGCGCGGCAAGGTGATATCAGCGCTTACCTATCCTTTGCTGCTGGTCGTGCTGTCGGTCGGCGTGTTGACTTTCATCATGGTGTCGGTGGTGCCCGGCATCAAGGACATGATCCTCGGCAGCGGCGCGCCGGTTCCGCCTGAGGCGCGGTTCGTCATCGCGATTTCCGACTGGTTGATCGCCAATGGGCTGGCGGTGGCAACAGGACTGGCCGCCGCCATCGCGGCGCTGGGTCTTGCATGGCGGCATACCCGCCTGTCATCGCGGCTGCGCGACATGGCCATGCGCCTGCCGGTCATCGGCACATTGCTGATGAAAATGGAGATTGCCCAGTTCTGCCGCATTCTTGGCGCGCTCACAGCGGCGGGCATGACGCTTCCGGGCAGCCTCAAGATCATCGGCGGCACACAGTTGAACCGACGTATCACCGACACGACACGGGCGATGGAAGTGGCGCTGCGGCGCGGTGAGGATTTCATCGCCCCGCTGGAGGGGTCGGGCATATTTCCGCCGCTTCTCGCCCGCATGCTGAAAGTGGGCAGCGAAACCGGAAATCTTGCGCCCGGCATCAACCGCGCCAGTGAAATTCTCGAGGATGAACTTGACCGCATACTTGACCGATCACTCGCCCTTCTGGGCCCTGTCATCATTCTCGTTCTCAGTATCTTCGTCGGCTTCATCATCGTCTCCCTGATGAGCGCTGTCATCAGCATCAACGATCTCGCCATTTGAACACCATCAGGAAAAAGAGTTGGCATTCATGAACCGCATCTCCTTCCAGGCTTTCAGGCAACGCTTGATCGCAGGCCCGCGTCACGCCCGTGCCGGCGAAGCGGGGTTCACCCTCGTCGAGTTGCTGGTCGTTCTGGTGATCCTCGTGCTCATCGCCAGCATCATCGGGCCGCGCGTCGTCGGTTATCTGGGCAGTTCGCGCAGCAAGACGGCGCAGGTTCAGATGCAGGGCCTGGCGACGGCGGTTGAATTGTTCCGCATCGATGTGGGCCGCTATCCGACGCCCGCCGAAGGGCTTGAGGTTCTGGTGAAGCCGTCCGGCTCCATCGCGGGCTGGAACGGGCCATATCTCGCGAAATCCGATCTGCCGGCCGATCCGTGGGGCCGCGCCTATGTCTATGAGACCGGCCCGCAGGGCGGCGCGCCGTTCGTCATCAAGTCCTTCGGGGGAGATGGCAAGGAAGGCGGAACGGGTGAGGATGCCGATATCACGAACTGACCGCGAGGCAGGTTTCACGCTGGTCGAGATGCTGGCCGTGCTTGTGATCCTCGCACTGGCTGCCACGGCCATCGTGCAGGGTGGGCGCAGCAGCAGCGAGACAGCCAATGTGCGCGCCTTCCTGATCGAGGCTGAGGCGATGATGCGCGCGGCGCGCACTGCCGCGATCGAGACGATGACAGAGCAGGATGTGCAGCTCGATCCTGAAGGCCGCCAGCTAGTCTATGCCGCCGCAGGCCGGATTCTGAAGGTTCCGCCCGGTGTTTCGCTTGATGGCAAGCTGGCACGTGTGCCCGGCTCCGGCGGGGACGGTTACGTGATCCGGTTCTATCCGGCTGGCAGTTCCTCCGGCGCCACCCTGCCGTTCCGCTATCGCGGCCAGACCTATGAATTGCGCGTTATCTGGCTGACGGGGCAGGTCAATGTCCGGCAGGGGTGAGCGGCAGCGCCAGGCGGGGTTTTCGCTCGTCGAGGTGCTGGTGGCTCTGGCCATTGCCACCGCAGCGGCCGTTGTGCTGATGCGCGGCACCAGCCAGTCGCTGACCAGCGTGACGGCGATCGACCTGCGCATGGGCGCGCGGACGCTGGTGAAGTCGCTGATCGAGGATGAGCTCTCCGCCATTACGGAAGGGCAGGAGCAGCGCAGCGGGGAGTCCGGCCCCTATCGCTGGACGCTCGCCATCGAACCGGCAGACGCGCCGGGCGGAACCATTCTCCCCACTGGCTACCGCATGTACAGGCTGACGGCTACGGCGGGCTGGGGGAAGGGCGGGCAAATGACAGTCTCCGCACTCAAGCTCGCCCGATGATGAAAAATGTTGCAGGCTCAGGCCGTCCGGACAATCGCCAGTCGGGCTTCAGCCTCGTCGAGGTGCTGGCGGCGCTGGCGCTTGCCTCGCTCATTCTCGTGGGGCTGAACCTTGCGATGACCACGATCCGGCAGGGCAGCGATGGTGCGCGCGGCCGGCTGTCCAGCACGGCTGAGCTGACGAGCGCCGCGCAGGTGTTCTCCGATGACGTGGCGCGCATCGCCAAGATCAGGCTGAGGAGCGACAGCACCGAAGCCGGCTACTGGTTCGAGGGAAGCGCGGGTCAGATGATCTATCCGCTCACCGAGTGGGCAGGGGTCGCCCGGCCGGGACTTTACCTTGTGCGACTGCGGGTTGCTGGGGATGAGCGCAGGCAACTGATCCGCGAACGCGCGCCGCTGCTGCCCGGAGAGGCGTTCGATGGGGAGCGTGAATGGCGCGACCCCGTTGTGTTGCTCGATGGCGAATACGATGTCTCTTTCGGCTATCGGGCTCCGCGCAGCGGTTGGCGGACCTGGAGCGAAGGCTGGAACATGCCGGGTCCTATGCCCGAGCAGATCAGCCTGACCGTGACCGACCGCAAGACCGGCCGCATGGTAATGCCGCTGCTCGTGCAGCCGCTGGCCGTTGATGGCGAATTGGAATGCGCCGCCGGGGGCCCGGGCTGCGCCGCGCCCGCACCACAAGGGCCAAAGCCATGAACCGCAAGGGTGAGCGCGGCATCGTTCTGATCGCGGTTCTGCTCGCGGTGGCCATCATGTCGGTGATGGTGGTGGCCGTCACGACATTGACGCGGTCCGGGATTTCGGCCGAGCGGCTGGAGGAGCGGCTGCTGGCCAGCCGCCTTGCGCTCCGCTCCGGTCTTGAAGGCGCCAAGGCGCGGATCGCTGCCACCCCGCCGGACCAGAGGATGCTGTTCGATGGCACGCCGATGGAGATGGATCTGGGGCAGGGCATCAGGGCGCAGGTCATGATCCGCGATGCCGCAGGCCTTGCGGACATCAACCGCGCAGACATCAAGCTCCTGACCGCCGTCCTGGTTGGCGCTCTTGAACCGGATGTGGCGGAGAGCCTCTCGGCCCAGCTGGAAGACCTGCGCAAGAAGGCTCAGGACGCACAAGCCGCCGGGGCGAAGGATCAGTCCGCCCTGCCGGGTGAACCACCCGCCGCGCCGCAGCAGACAACCATGACCGGCATCAAACAGCCCGGTGCCGCCAATGAGGCTGCTGAACAGGCGAAGCCGCTGCCGGTGGTGTTCGCCACGGTTGACCAGATGCTGGCGCTGGTGCCGCCCGAGGCCGTTTCGGATGCCGAAGCGCAAGCCATCGCCGCCAGCCTCACGGTGTTCAACCCGGCCGCCCGTCTCAACCCTTTCGCCGCGCCGCCATCCCTGCTGCGTGCGGTGCCGGACCTGACACCTGAGGACGCTGCGGCCATTGACGAGGCCCGGCGGAACCGCGCATGGAAGGAGAACGGCAGGATCGGGCAGATTCTCGAACGGCTCAATCCCTATCTGGCAGCGGAGGATCCCTCGGTTTTCATGATCGGTGTGCGCTTGATCGACGGCCCGGGCATCATCGCGCAGAGCAGCGCGGGTGCTGTTGTGCAACTGCTGGAGGGTGACGGACTGCCGTTCCGCACCCTGTCTGTTTCGGGCCTTTAGGGACGCGGGCCAATGAAGCTTCATGACAGTTCCATCATGCAGGCGGTTCGGGCGTTTATTGCCGAAATCGCCACGCGCCGCGCATTGGCCGGGCAACCGGCGCTGACGCTGCGGCTCGGCCCCGCTGCCAGCGACGTGGTGAATGCCGCGGGTGAGGTTCTTCACCGCGCCGAGGGACGGCCGCCCGACGCCGTGAAGGCCATTGCCATCACGTTCGGTTCCGGGCCCGGCAAGAGCGCCGCACTGGAATGCGCGCCAGAGCTTGCCATCATGAGCAGTTTCGTGCTTCCCGCCGAAACGCCGGAGGTGCTGCAGGCCATCGTGCGCAACAAGGTGGAGGGCTTTGCACCCTGGCCGCTGGCGCGCTCGGCGGTTGGTCAGCGCATCCGCGCCATCGCGGGGGACGCGGCGCATGTGATGGCGGATGCGGTGGTGGTGAGCCGTGGCATGCTGGAAGACTGCGCTTCAGCCTTGTCAGCCAATGGCATCTCGGTGCGCACGGCGGCGGTGCGGCTGGCTGATGGGGAACTCGTGACCGTGGAGTTCGGCGGCAGCGCGGAACAGCGGCAGGCTGAACACGGGTTGATCAGGTTTGCTGCCGTCGCAGGCGCGCTTGCCGCCTGCGTCATGGGGGTCGGGCTTTACCTCGTATGGCAGGCAATGTCGGAAGCTTCGGATTACCGCGCACAGACCGCTGCGCTGATGGCCCGCATCGAGGGGGCGGCCAGCGGCGAGGGTGGTTCCGCGCTGGTTACGGCGGCAAACCGTCTGTATACGGAGCGTCTGCAGCGCCAGCCCGCGGTGGCGGTGCTGAATGAATTGTCGCGCCAGCTGCCGCAATCGGCATGGCTCGACAGCCTGGCGCTCGACAATGACAAGATCGAGATGAAGGGGCAGGCGACGGATGTGCCGGCCCTCATCGCCATTCTCGAAGGTGCGCCGATGTTCAGCGATGTCAATTTCGCTGCCGCCACCGAGGCCAATGCCGAGCGCGATGCCGATGCCTTCTCGATCGGGGCGAAGCTGGAGCCAACGCCGGCGGAGGCCACGCCATGAGTGCTGCCGGCAGCATCGCCGGCCTGTCGCCGCTGGCCCGAAAGGGCGGCCTTTATGTACTGGCCGGGGCTGCTGCTGCGCTGCTGCTTGCGGTTCTGCCCTTCGTCTCGCTGGGGGGCCTGCGCGATCAGGTGGCAGCCGACAAGGCCCAGTATGAACTGATCGCCGCGCGGGCCGCGCGCCTGTCCGAGGGCGCAGGCGTGCGCTTGACGGACGCGGATGAGCCTCTTCGCCTGTTCCTGCCCGGTGAGACGGCGGGAACCACGCTCGCGGCGTTCCAGACCATCGTGTCAGGGGCGGCTGCACGCAATGACCTGACTGTCATGCGCATGACGCCGCTGCCCGGAGAGGCGGCGGGCGGAGCGCCGGCCTACCGCCTGTCGGTCGATGCCACAGGCTCCATCGAACAATTGCGGGGCTTCCTCACCGATGTCGAATCCGGCCTGCCGCTGGTGACGGTGACCGGCTTCGAACTCAAGCCGCAAGCGGCGGCGGAGCCCGGCGGTGATCCCTACCCATCGGAGACTCTGGCGCTGACGCTGCGCCTTCAGGCCTATGGCTGGGGCGGTGCGCAATGAACCGGCGCCTTCTGCTGATGAGCGCCACTGCCGCCGTTCTCGGTGCCTATGTTCTGATTGGTGAGGGCGGTGTGCACTCCGGCCTCTGGCAACCATCGCCGCCTCAGAGCGGCGCGGCAGATCCGGTGGCCGCGCAGGATGCCGCCGCTACGGGCGGCGCGCCGCGCGCAGGCCTGAAACTCAATCCGCTGCAGGGACTGGATGCGCTGTCCTTCCCGGCGATCGTGGAGCAGCCGCTGTTCAACCCCGGCCGCATGCCGCGGCCCACCGAAGCGCCGCCCCCCGTGGACGTTCCCTCTCCTGCACCTGAACCCGCGCCGGAGCCGATGCCGGAAGCTGCGGGCCCGGTGGCGGCGGATTACCGGCTTCTCGCCGTATCATCAGGCCCGGCGGGCCGTGTCGCGGCGCTGCGCTTCAACCAGACCGGCGAAGTGGTGTTCCTGCGCGAGGGCGGGGACGTTGATCAATGGAAAGTGCTTGCGGTTGGGCCGCGCACCATCACCATCGGCACACCCGAGCAGAATGTCGACCTCGTCATGTTCGAGAATGCCGGTGAACAACCCGAAGGCCCGGGCGGCGGGGATGGAGGAAACCCGGACATGGACCTGCCGCCCGACATGTTCACGCCACCCGGCCAGATGCCCGACAGCGGCAACTGAGGGCGAAGGGCGCTGATCTCAGTTGAAATTCAGGTTGCGCATCTTGTCGCGCAGTTCCTGGGATTCGCGCGCGGCCTCTTCGCCGTTGCGGATGATCTTCGGCGTGATGAAGATGATGAGCTCGTTGCGCCGTGCAGTGTTGTCTGTGGTGCCGACGAGGTTGCCCAGCAGGGGAACCTTGTTGGCCCCCGGCACGGTCTGGCGGATGCCGTCCTCCCGGCCGCTGATGAGGCCGCCGAGCAGAACCGTCTGCTGGTCGTTCACCGACACCTTGCTGGTGATGGAGCGTTGGGTGAAGGTCGGGTTGTTGCCAACCCCCACGTCGCCGGCGGGCCGTTCGGCGGAAAGCTCCTGGCCCAGTTCGATGGTCACCACGCCATTGGCGTTGACGCGCGGTTTCACCTTGAGGATCACGCCGGTGTCGCGGTACTCGAAGGAGTTCATGCTGTTGCCGCCGTCGGTGATGAGCGTCTGCGTCTGGATCGGAACCTGGTCGCCAACCTTGATGGTCGCGGTTTCGTTTTCGAGTACCAGCACGGAGGGCGAGGACACGACACGCACATTGGTGACGCCCGACAGCGCGTCGATGACGACCTGCGGGTCCGAGATGCTGCCGACGAAGAAATTCATGCCGGGGATCGCGGGCTTGAGCGAGATGCCGTTGCGGGTGCGCGTTGCATCATTGCCGAAGAAGCCGCCGCCCACATCGCCATTGTTCAGATAGGCCTGCACACCATAGCGCAGTTGGTTGTTGAGGACGACCTCGGCGATGGTGGTGTTGATCAGCACCTGGGTGGCGGGCGCATCGATCTGGCGGAGCATCGACAGGATCTTGCGGTATTCCTTCGGCGTCGACCTGATGATGATCGTGTTGTTGGAGGGATTGGCCGTGATGCGGATCCCTGAACCGGAACCGCCTTGGAAATTGGCCGGGTCTTCGGGCCCCGTGGTGGGGCTCGTCAGGTCGATTTCGCCTGAGGCGCCGGCCGCCTGGCCAGGCTCCGCACCCTGCGAAGCCTGCTGTTGCTGCGGGCCGCCTTCGGTGTCGTTCATGGATACTGCCATGGTGTCGCGGTCGGGCGCGACCTCGGCGGATGCTCCGGCATCGCCACTGCCACTGTCGGTGAAAGTGGCGCGGAGGATTTTCGCCAGTTCCACCGCGTTGCCGTTCTGCACGGCATAGACATATACATTCGGATCGGTGACGCTCGCCTGGTCCAGCCGCTTGATCCAGTTCAGGGCCCGCCGCACCTTGGCCTGGCTGTTGGCAATGGCGATGATGCCGTTGAGGCGCGGCACCGGGATGATCCTCACGGCATTGGGGCCGGCGGCTGCTGTGTCCTCTGCGAACACCGCCTCCACCTTCTTCGCAACATCATCGGCGCGGCCGTTTTCGAGAATGGCGATGCTGGCGGTCTGCGTCTTCATCCAGTCCACATCGAAGGACATGACGACATCGACCAGCGCGCGGCGTTCCTCCGCCGGGCCGCGGATCAGGATCATGTTGCCGACCTTGGAGGCGCGGACGCTGCCTGAGCGCGCGACGAAACTGTCCACCAGTTCCATCAGCGTCGCCGGATTGATGTAGCGGAGCGGGATGGCGTTGACGCCATAGCCCTCGGAGACCTGCTTGCCGAAATCGGCCTTGCCCATCTGGCCGTCCAGCACTTCCTGCAGGGCCACGATCTTGAAGGTTCCTTCGGACTGGATGAGCGCGGCGCCCGAAAGCCGCAGCGCCGCCTCGAAGGCGCTCAGCAATTCGCGCGCGCTCAAGGCGCCATTGCTGACCAGCGACACGCTGCCCTGAACCCGTGGATCCACGATGTAGCTGTAGCCCAGCGTTTCCCCGAGGATGAGTTTCGCGGCCTCGGGAAGGGAAGCCTGGTCGACGTTGACGGTGAACTTCCCGTCATCCAGCGCGCCAACGCCCGGCGGGGGTTCCATTTCGTCGCCGAGGAGCGAGCCGACGGTGGCGGGGAACAGTTCGTAACGGCCGCCGGATGACTTGTTTTTCGGCGGCGCGCTCTCTCCGCGGTTGGTGATCTTGCGCGGCTGCTTGGCCGTCAGGTCCACCTGGTCCATGCTTTCGAGTGAGGCTGTCGGCGACTCGCAGGAGGACAGCATGAGGCCGGCAAGGCACAACAACGCGCCAGCGCGCAGGTGCTGCCAGACGCCGCGCTGCGTTGCCTTTCCTGATCTCCGGAGGTGCCCATCGGCCACGAGTAAATTCACGCTCCCAAAAACGGCCTGCCCCCACACGGTGGGGTCGGTTATCAATCGTTAACCTTGTCGTGGATCGCTAAGTGATTCGACACTTAATTCAGCGTTTTTTCCCGGTTTTTATGTGACCGGAAGGCCGAGCTCCCACAGCCTGAAACCCCAGAAAAGCACGATGACGGGCGCCATGAAGCTGCCGAATGGTATATGGAGCTGCGTCGAGGGCCCGGTGCGGCCGGAAAGCATCATCAACAATACGACGAGCAGTGCGGTGAGCGTGGCGGCAAGGCAGGCGGGAGCCAGCAGGCCTGGGCCCAGCCACGCGCCCGCGACAGCGCCCAGTTTCACGTCTCCAAGGCCGAGGCCTTCGATGTTGCGCAACCGGAAATAGGCGTATCTCACAAGATACAGGATGCCAGCACCAAGGGTTGCCCCCCAAAGACTTTCGAGGAGCCCGGAACCCCAGGCCTGATGGATCACGACGCTGTTGGCGGCCAGTCCGATGGGTATGGCAGGGAGCGAGATCACATCCGGAACGATGAAGAAGCGCACGTCGGACCAGGTGATCGCGGCCATGGCAACAGCGAGAAAGGCCGTGAAACCTGCCGCTGCGGGATCAAGGATCAGGCTCAGGGCGGCGAAGGCGGCAAGGCCAGGGGCTGCGAACCACACCACATCAGCGAATCGGGAAGGGGGGGATATCAACGTCTCGCGTCCGCCACATCATGAGCGCCAGAGTCCCCTCTTAACGGAAACGGCAGAGGCCACAAGGCGCTCGGACGGGAAGCCGGGCGGATGACGGGATCCGGCTTGCCCGGTCCGGCCGCCTTTCCCTCTCCGCAAAGCGGGAGGGAAAAGCCTGAAACCGGGCATGCCAGCGCCCCTGCAAACTAGATGTCTGCGTAGGTCATGACTTCGGCCGCGCCGCCCGGATGGGTCACCGCGCCACTGACAGCGGGCCCGACCTGCTGGGCATATTTCCACAGCGTGCCCGAGTTATAGCCGTGCGCGCGGGGCTTCCAAGTCTTGCGCCTTTCTGCAAACTCCTCCTCGGACACATTGCAGGACAGGACGCCCTCCACGGCATCGATGGTGATGATGTCGCCATCCTTGAGGAGGCCGATGGGGCCGCCGAGCTGTGCTTCCGGGCCTACATGGCCGATGCAGAAGCCGCGCGTGGCACCGGAGAAGCGGCCATCGGTGATCAGCGCCACCTTGTCGCCCATGCCCTGGCCGTAGATGGCGCTGGTGG
>CAYMQH010000060.1:0-19361 GCA_964392525.1 uncultured Aestuariivirga sp. | reverse complement strand
GTGTCGCTGCCGTCTATACCCCGAAGGACTTCGACCTGAACCGCATCATGAGCGACCTTGTGGGGCTGGTGGAGAAGAAGGCGGGGGATGAGGCGGCCTGAGAGGCTAGGTTTCTCCACGCTTCTGCATGCGATAAGCCGCGAACAGATCGATGATCGCGACGCCATCGATCGTCGCGCCCTGCAGGCGGCAATTTGAGATCGCCACGCCGGAGAGATTGGCGTTGTCGATGCGGCTGCCTGAGAGGTTGGCGTCGCTGATGGCCAGGCCCGTCATGTTGCAGTCGTCAAAGCAGCTGGTGAAGAAGTTCACGTTGGTGAACGAGGACTGAGCAAGGTCCGCCTCGTCCGCCGCCAGCCTGTCGGTCACCTGTTTCAGATTCGCGGCATTCCTCATTGCTCTGCAAATCCGCCACTTGCCGGATACACAACCAAAGCAGACATGATCTTCCGGTTCAAGCTGGCGACATAACGCCAATCCCCGACCGTCGTCGCGTTCCCGCCAAGCCACCGGTCCGGCGCAGGGAGATACCGGCTTTAGACGCTGGAAGCGGGACCCCGGCCTTCGCCGGGGTGACGGCAGGGGGAGAAGCGGAGGAAAGCCCCATTTCCTTGACTCTTCCGGCCATTTCCCCTATTTCCAGCCATCCGCGCGGGCGAGATATTCCCGTCCGCGCGTATTGCGCTGCCTCCGGCAACCCAAATTCGCCTGAGTTTTCAGGCACTTGAAGCGCACCGGACCACGGGTTCACTGGTGCCGCCAAAGGGCGCGGGACAAAAAGGAAGAAACACATGTACGCAGTCATCAAGACTGGCGGCAAGCAGTATCGCGTTGCAGCCGGTGACAAGATCCAGATCGAGAAGCTCGAGGGCGATGCGGGCGACACCGTGAACTTCAGCGAAGTGCTGATGGTCACCAAGGACGGCTCCGTGAACATCGGCGCGCCCTTCATCGCCGGTGCGACCGTGGTTGGCGAGATCGCCTCCCAGGACCGTGGCCCCCACGTCATCATCTTCAAGAAGCGCCGCCGCAAGCACTACCGCCGGCGCAACGGCCACCGCCAGGACCTGACCTCGGTGACCATCCGCGAGATTCGCGCTTAAGGCGCGCTGAGAAAGATTAGGAGAACACCCCATGGCCCATAAAAAAGCAGGCGGTTCATCCCGCAACGGCCGCGACACCGCTGGCCGCCGCCTCGGCGTCAAGGCGTTCGGCGGCGAAGCCGTCATCGCCGGCAACATCATCATCCGTCAGCGCGGCACCAAGGTTCACCCGGGCACCGGCGTGGGCATCGGCCGCGACCACACGATCTTCGCCGTCGTCAACGGTGTGGTGAACTTCCGCCGCACCAAGGGCGACAAGCAGACCGTGTCGGTGATCCCGGCCGTCGCCGCAGAGTAACCGGCGGGCTCTTGACCGTATGGCCGCCGGGTCCACCGGCTGGCTTTAAAAATCAAAGCGGAGAGGTGGAACACCACCTCTCCGCTTTTCATTTGGAGTTTGCTTATGGCGTGGCGAAGATCAAAACACCTTGGCGACGTAAGTGGGCACCAGGCTTCTGCGATAGAGACCGCCATTGTGCTTCGAGGCGGCGAGCTTCAGGTTGCCGTTCGACTTGCCGATGGCAAGCGCCAGGTGGCGCAAGCCCCACTGCACATTGGTGCGCGGATCAAGCAAGGCCGAACAATTGCCGCTGAAGCCGATGTCCTTCGCGGTGGCGCACTTCAACTGATAAACACCATATTCGCCCGCGGCTCCCCGCATATGGGGCTTGTAGTTGGATTCCACATGAGCAATGCGCAACGCAAACCAGGTGGGAACGCCCTGGGTGGGGGCCATCGCCTTGATCAGCGAGATGACATTGGCCTGCGAGGCCGTCCCTGGTGCCGGAACAGCGAGCGCGGCGGTGGTCGCAGAAGACTTCTTCAGGCTTCCGGCATAGCGCCTGGATTTCATATTGCTGCCGCGTGCCGCTGTCTGGTGCTTTCTGGTAGCGGTGGGGGCCTGCTTCACCGTGGCCTTCCGGGAGTGGGCGAGCGCGGGCTTCTTGGCATGAGAGGACCTCGCCGGAGGGGTGACATGATGGGACTTGTAGGAAGCATCACAGTAGCGTGTACCCCTGCAGGTTGCCTGAGCAGGTATAGCAGAAACAGCACACAGTACAGAAGCTGCCATAAAACCTGTGATCAGTCGTTTCTTCATCTGTTACCTTTCATTATACACAAACATGTCCGGGATGATCTTTCAGCTACGGCAGATCATCTCCACGCGAGTGCCGTTGTTCGGGTGAAGGCTTCCCGTAAAACTGGTAAATGTGGTCACAAGGCGGCAACATTGTTGCACCGCAATATCAGGCGAGAACCGTGGCCAATCGGCCACACGGGGCTAGGCGCGGCCCTTCCCCCGGGTTACAAGGCGCTTTGACGAGGCAGGCCCCATGAAATTTCTAGATCAGGCAAAGGTTTATGTGCGCTCCGGCAATGGCGGGGCGGGTTCCGTCTCGTTCCGGCGCGAGAAGTTCATCGAGATGGGCGGACCCGACGGCGGCGATGGCGGCAAGGGCGGCGATGTGTGGATCGAGGCCGTCGATGGCCTCAACACGCTGATCGACTACCGCTACCAGCAGCATTTCAAGGCCGCGACCGGCGGCCACGGCATGGGCCGGTTGCGGGCCGGCGCCAATTCCGACGACATCATCCTGAAAGTGCCGGCAGGCACCCAGGTGTTCGAGGAAGACAATGAAACGATGATCGCCGACCTGGCCCAGGTGGGCGACCGCTTCCGCATCGCCAAGGGCGGCAATGGCGGCTTCGGCAATGCCTATTTCAAGTCATCGACCAACCGTGCACCCCGCCATGCCAACCCCGGCCAGGAGGGCGAGGAACGCTGGATCTGGCTGCGCCTGAAGCTGATTGCCGACGCAGGCCTTCTGGGCCTTCCCAACGCCGGGAAATCCACACTGCTGGCCGCTGTCTCGGCCGCCAAGCCGAAGATCGCGGATTACCCCTTCACCACGCTGCACCCGCAACTGGGTGTGGTGCGGGTGGGCACCCAGAGCTTCGTGCTGGCCGACATTCCGGGCCTGATCGAAGGCGCGCATGAGGGCCATGGTCTTGGCACGCGCTTTCTGGGCCATGTCGAGCGCTGCGCCGTGCTCCTCCACCTCATCGACGTGACGGGGGAAGACCCGGTTGCCGCCTACCGGGTGATCCGCAAGGAGCTGAAGGCCTATTCACCCGAGCTCGCCGAGAAGCCCGAGGTGATCGCCTTCAACAAGACCGACCTCCTCGCCTCCGAAGAGATCGATGCCAGGCTCAAGGACTTCAAGAAGCGCATCCGCAAGACGCCGCTTCTGCTCTCGGGCGCCACCACAAAGGGCGTGCCGGAAGCGATGAAGAAGCTTCTCGAAGTGATCGACACGTCGCGCCGCGCCGGGCGCTCCGAAGATGAGCCGGGGGTGAAGACAGAGGAGTGGCGGCCGTGACATCGCGCCTCGCCACAGCGAAGCGCATCGTCGTCAAGGTGGGCTCCGCCCTGCTTGTCGATGACAAGACAGGGGCCATCAAGGCCTCCTGGCTTGCCTCGCTGATCGATGACCTGTCGGATGCACGCGTCAGGGGGGCGGAGATCATCCTCGTCTCATCCGGCGCCATCGCGCTCGGCCGCCGCACGCTGGGCCTGCCCAAGGGCACGCTGAGGCTCGAGCAGAAGCAGGCGGCCGCCGCCGTGGGCCAGATCGCGCTGGCGCAGGCCTGGGCGGAAGCGCTCCGTACACGGAACATGGTGGCGGCGCAGGTTCTGGTCACGCTGACCGACACGGAGGAACGCCGCCGCTACCTCAACGCCCGCGCCACCCTCTCGACCCTGCTCGAACAGGGCGCGGTGCCCGTGATCAACGAGAACGACACGGTGGCGACGAGTGAAATCCGCTATGGCGACAATGACAGGCTGGCGGCGCGCGTCGCCTCCATGATGTCGGCCGATTGCCTCGTGCTGCTCTCCGACATCGACGGGCTTTACACCGCCCCGCCCAACCAGAAGGGCGCGACATTCCTGCCCATCGTTGAAGACATCACACCCGACGTTGAGGCCATGGCAGGAAAGCCCGTGTCCGGCGTCGGCTCCGGCGGCATGATCACCAAGATCGAGGCGGGCAAGATCGCGCTGGGTGCGGGCTGCAACATGGTGATCGCCTCGGGCCACGCGATGCACCCCCTGCAACGCGTCCTCGATGGCGCGCGCTGCACATGGTTCCTCGCCAATGCCTCGGCCCTGCAATCGCGCAAGCGCTGGATCGCGGGCACGCTGCAGCCCATCGGTCACCTCGTTGTCGATGAGGGTGCCGCGGCAGCACTTGCCAAGGGCAAGAGCCTGCTGCCAGCCGGGGTGAAGAAACTCGAAGGCAGTTTCATGCGCGGCGATACGGTGTCGATCATCACCGCGGAAGGCCGCGAGATCGCGCGCGGGCTCGTCGCCTATGACGCGGCCGACGCCGCGCGCATCCTCGGCCTCAAATCCTCCGAGATCGAGAAGGTGCTGGGCTTCCGTGGCCGCGATGTGCTGATCCACCGCGACGACATGGTTCTGATGGGAAGCGAACGTACATGATCGGGACAATCTCCAACCGCGAGATGATGCAGGTGCTGGGCCAGGCCGCGCGGGCCGCGGCGAAGGCGCTGGCGCTTGCAACCACGGAGCAGAAGAACACAGCGCTTCTTGAAATGGCGGCAAAGATCCGCCGCTCCGCCGCTGACATTCTGGCCGAGAACGCGCGCGACCTCGAGAACGCCCGGGCGAAGCAGCTGAAGGGCAGCTTCCTCGACCGGCTGACGCTGAACGAGGCGCGTCTTGAAGCCATGGCGACGGGCCTTGAAGACATCGCCGCCCTGCCCGACCCCGTGGGCCAGGTGATGGCGAAGTGGACAAGACCCAATGGCCTTGAGATTTCGCGCGTGCGGGTGCCGATCGGCGTTATCGGCATCATCTATGAATCGCGCCCCAACGTCACGGCGGATGCGGGCGGCCTCTGCCTCAAGTCCGGCAATGCGGCCATCCTGCGCGGCGGGTCCGATGGTTTCCACACCTCCACCGCCATCATCGCCTGCCTGCAGCGCGGGCTCGACAAGGCAGGCCTGCCGCGCACCGCGATCCAGATGGTGCCGACGGCCGACCGCGATTGCGTCGGCCTCATGCTGGAAGGCCTCCATGGCGCCATCGACCTGATCGTGCCGCGCGGCGGCAAGAGCCTCGTGGCGCGCGTTCAGCAGGATGCGCGGGTTCCAGTGTTCAGCCACCTCGAAGGCATCTGCCACGTCTATGTGGACAAGGCCGCAGACACGGAGATGGCGCGCAGCATCGTGCTCAATGCCAAGATGCGGCGTACCGGCATTTGTGGTTCCGCCGAAACCATCCTGATTGACCGCGCAGGGGCTGACCGCAACCTGCAGCCAATCATCCGCACACTGATTGATGCCGGGTGCGAAGTCCGCGGCGATGCGGAAACACAGAAGGCCGACGCCCGCGTGAAGCCCGCCGCCGAGGAAGACTGGTCCACCGAATATCTGGACGCCATCGTCTCGATGAAGCTCGTCGATGGCGTGGACGAGGCGATGGCCCATATCTCCCGCTATGGCTCGCAACACACCGAGTCCATTGTCACGGAGGACAAAGCCACGGCCGAGCGTTTCCTCAACGAGCTTGACAGCGCCATTCTCCTGCACAACGCCTCCACACAGTTTGCCGATGGCGGCGAATTCGGCTTTGGCGCTGAAATCGGCATCGCCACGGGCAAGCTCCATGCGCGGGGGCCGGTCGGTGTCGAACAGCTCACCACCTTCAAGTACCAGGTGCGGGGCGCAGGCCAGACGCGTCCATGATGCTGAAGGCGCCCCCCTTCGGTGAAGGCCAGCGCATCGGCCTGTTCGGCGGCTCTTTCAACCCCGCGCACCACGGCCACGACAGTGTGGCGCTCTATGCGCTCAAAATGCTGGAGCTGGACTGGGTGTGGTGGATGGTTTCGCCGCAGAACCCGCTGAAGGACCCCTCCGAGACAGGCGAATATGCCGCGCGCCTTGCCGATACGAAGATGATCGCCCGCCACCCCCGCTTCCGGGTGACGGACATCGAGAAGCAGATGGGCTCACGCACCACGGCGGAGACGCTCAGGGGCCTTGCGCCCGTGCTGGAGCGCGGCAGGTTCGTCTGGATCATGGGGGCTGACAGTTTCGCCAATCTGCACCGCTGGCATGATTGGCTGGAGATAGCCGAAACCCTCCCGCTCGCGGTGCTGGCACGGCCCGGCTTTTCGCTCCGCGCGCTGGGCGGGCCCGCGGCCACGCGCTTTGCCGAGGCGCAGCTTCCAACCCGTGAAGCGCAGCGGCTTGCAGGCATGAAGCCTCCCGCATGGTGCTTCATTCCCATGCCGCTCCGGCCTGAGAGTTCAACCGCCATCCGCAAGGCTCGCGCCGCGCGCTCAGCCGCCCCTTGAACAGCAGGGCCGAACCATTTACTTTCGTAACAATTGTCCCCCTCACGCGGAGCCGTGATTTGCAGCCGATGCAGAAACGTTCCCCGAACCCAAGGACCACGCCACTGAAAGCGCCAGCGAAGAAGAAGCCTGCTGCCCGGACGGCATCGGGCAAGACCAAGTCCGCACCGAAGAGCACGAAACCCGCCGCCAAAACGGCAGCCACCGGCAAGCCTGTTGCAAAGAAGGCCGCACCGAAGAAAGCCGCCGCGAAAAAGGCTGCCGCATCCGGTGCAAAGAGCACAGCAAAGCCCGCAGTGAAGCGCTTCCGGCAGGCTCCGAAGCCTGAGGCCGTGCTGGCGCCCGCAGTGGTGCTGCCGGAAATTCCGGCCGAGCTTCTGGAAGATGGCCCCAAGGCCAAGAAGCCGCGGAAGCCACGCGGAAAGAAGGCCGAGGCTCCGAAGCCCAGGGGCGCGCTCGATACGATCCTCGCCCAACTCGATGACGCGAAAGCCGAACAGATTGTCACCATCCCGCTGGCCGGTACGTCATCGGTCGCGGATGCGGTGGTGGTGGCCTCCGGGCGCTCCAACCGCCATGTCGGCGCCATCGCCGATCAGCTCGTCCAGAAGCTGAAGCATGAAGGCCACCGCGACCTGCGGGTGGAGGGCATGCCCCAGTGCGATTGGGTTCTGGTGGATGCGGGCGACGTGATCGTGCACATCTTCCGGCCCGAGGTCAGAAGCTTCTACAATCTCGAGAAGCTGCTCTCCGCGCACAGCCCGGAAGAGTGGACGGCGCAGTAGCGCCTTGCGGATCACAGTCATCGCGGCCGGGCGGCTGAAGCCCGGCCCCGAAAAGCTTCTTGCCGAGGATTACCTCACGCGCGCGCAGGGGCTTGGCCGCAAATGCGGCATCGCACGGATCGGCGTTGCGGAGTTCAGCGAGTCGCAAGCCTCTTCCGCCGCGGCGCGCATGGGCGAGGAAGCAAAGCTGTTCATGGGCGTGCTGCCACCCAGATGTTTCTCGATCGTGCTGGATGAGCGCGGCACGGCGCTGTCGAGCGAGGCCTTCGCCGGGCTTCTGCGCCGCCATCTCGACAGTGGCACACCCGACATCGCCTTCCTGATCGGCGGGCCAGATGGCCATGCCCCCGAAATCCGCGAACAGGCCGGCTCCTTGCTGAGCTTCGGCCAGATGACGTGGCCGCACCGCCTGGTGCGGGTGATGCTGTTCGAACAGATCTACCGCGCCATCACCCTCATTCAGGGCCATCCCTATCACAGGGCATGAAAAAGCCCCCGGACCAGAGGCCCGGGGGCTCAGGATTGCGGGTAACTTACTTCAGCATCATCGACATGAAGTTGACCCAGCCGGTGGTGGCAAGCTTGGCCTGGGTCGGCGCGGCGAGGGTGACCGTATCCTGGCCGCCTGGCGGGATCGTCATGATCGCCTCGTCCGAGGGCAGGTCGCCGCCAGCGCTGACATCGGCGAGATAGAACTGCGCCGGCTTGTCGGTATCGTTCATGATGTCGATGGTGAAGGTGAAGTTCGTGGTGCCATCATAGCCGCCACGCTTGAACACGGGCATGGCCACAAGCTTGTCCTTCGCCGCATTGAGGGCCGGAAGATTCAGGAACAGGCCCACCGACAGGAGATGCTTGTGCTTGCCATGCGGGAACACTGCAAAGCGCGCCGTGTCACCTTCCAGAACATTGGTGAGGATCACATCATCCGTCTGTCCGCCATCGGTGCGGATCATGTTGGTGGCGAGCTGGAACGTGCCGACCGCGCCATTGCCGGCGGGCGCGCAGTTCACCAGCTGCAGCGGGACATTCGGCGTCGAGATCGTCTCGACAGACATGGCGCCCTCATCCTTGCACCAGGGCGCCGTCACGAACTGGCCGGTAATCGTGGTGTTCACCGGTACCGCGATGCCTGATTGGGCAACGGCCATGATCTCCGACACGCGCATAGGCGTCCGGGTGTCGATCTGGCAGCCGGTGAGCGCCAGCGCAGCCATGCCTGCCGAGATTGCGGAAAGAAACATCCTTCGGTTGATCATCATCATCTCCCTGTGAGCGGGCGAACAAACTCACCCCGTCTGCTTGCGGGAGGTTGCTTACAGCCCCGTGCGCTTCCCGTCGAGAGGCTGGCGGAGATTTAAGGCCGGATTACTCAATCCTTTCTGGCCATCGCCTCCGAAAGCCTCTTCCTGTCGGCTTCACTCAACTCAGGGCGGTCCAGCTTTAGGGTCAGTTTGATGAGCTTCGCGGCGAGCGGGAACGGCGGCTGATAATCGGCGTCGTTGACCCCGGTCAGCGTGTCAGACCCAATGTCAAAACTCTCGTCCCATTGCAGGATCATCGGCAGCGTGTGCGGCATGGCCTTGACGTCAACCACTTTGCCATCGACCGACAGCGTTCCGGTTCCACCACGGCCAACGCCATCAAAGTTGTTGTAGGCTAGCGTACCGGTTCCCAGCCCATCATATTTGAAGTCAAAGGTGATGGTGTGCCGGCCGGGTGCAAGCGGCTCCGGCCCCTCCCACTTCAGCCGCTGCAGATCGACGAGGTTCCACAGCCACACGGGCTTGCCATTCAGGATGTAGAAGCCATAACCCGCGAAACGGCCACCCGAGGTGAGGATCATGCCATCGCCGCCGCCCGGCGGCACGTCGAGCTCCGCCGTCACCGTGTAGGAGGTATTGAGAAGAAGGGGTGAATCGCCCTGCGGCAGCCCCACCATTGGCGTGGTATAAACGAATTCCGTCCGGCCTGCGGTGATGTTGGGTTTGGGCGAGACCATGCGCGCGGCGACAGACGCATCGAGCGGCAGGACATTGTATTTCTGCGCCTCCTCGTAGAAGACCTGCTTCAGTTCCTCGACCTTGCCGGGATGCTTCGCCGCAAGATCGATGGTCTGGGAATAATCGGTGTTGAGGTCATAAAGCTCCCACTCGACGTTATTGAGAGGATCCGGGTTGGCAGGCCCGAACGCCTCCCACGGCACGCGTTTCACCTTTGTCGAGAGCAGCCAGCCATCCTTGTAGATCGCATGATCGCCCATCATCTCGAAATATTGTGTCGTGTGGCGCGACGGCGCATTGGCGTTCGCCGCATCGAAGGTATAAGCGAAGCTTGTTCCCTCGATGGGCGCCTGCCCGATACCATCCACCATGTCGGGTGCCTTGATCTGCGTGGCTTCGAGAATGGTCGGCACCACGTCGATCACATGTGCGAACTGGCTGCGAATTCCGCCCTTGTCCGTAATGCGGCGGGGCCACGACACCGCCATCCCTTGCCGCACGCCGCCCAGATGCGAGGCAATCTGCTTGAACCAGCTGAACGGCGTATCAAATGCCCAGGACCATCCGGCAGACATGTGGTTGTAGGTCAGCGCCGTGCCCCAGACATCATACCATTTCATCTGCTGGGCCACTGGCATCATGTTGATGCCGTTGAAGAAGGCAACCTCGTTCGGGGTGCCGAGCGGCCCGCCCTCGGCACTCATGCCATTGTCGCCGTTGATATAGATGATGAGCGTGTTGTCGAGCTTGCCCATGTCATCGACCGCCTGAATGACCCGGCCGATCGAATCGTCGGTATAGGCGACATAGGCAGCAAACACTTCCGCTTGGCGGATGAACAGCTTCTTCTCCTCATCCGTGGTCTCAGCCCAGGGCTTCAGGATATCGGACGGCCACGGCGCGAGTTTCGTATCCTGCGGGATGACGCCAAGCCTCTTCTGATTGGCGAAGATCCGCTCACGGAGCTTTTCCCAGCCGTCATCAAACAGGTGCATGGCATGGATCTTGTCCACCCATTCCTGGGTCGGGTGGTGTGGCGCATGTGTGCCGCCCGGTACGTAATGAAGGAAGAAGGGCTTGGACGGCTGAATCTGGTTGATGCGATTCAGGTAGTCGATGGCATCATCCGCCATGCCGGTGGTAAGGTTCCAGCCAGGCTTGCCGTCGAATGGATAAATCTGCGTCGTGTTGCGGAACAGGTTGGGTTGCCACTGGTTGGCATCACCTCCGAGGAAACCATAGAAGTACTCGAAGCCCATGCCGATGGGCCAGCGGTTGAAGGGCCCGGCCTGGCTTGCCTCGAAGGCGGGCGTGTTGTGGTTCTTGCCAAACCATGAGGTGGCATAGCCATTGTCCCTGAGGATGCGCCCGATGGTGGCTTTGTCCTGCCCAATGATCGAGTTGTATCCCGGAAAGCCCGTGGCCTGCTCGGAAATCACGCCAAAGCCCGCCGAATGATGGTTGCGGCCGGTAATGAGGGCCGCCCGTGTGGGTGAGCACAGCGCCGTTGAATGCATTTGGGTATAGCGCAGGCCTTCGGCTGCCACGCGGTCCAGCGCCGGGGTTGGAATGACGCCGCCAAAGGTCGAGGGCACGCCATAGCCAGAGTCATCGGTCATGATGAGGAGGATGTTGGGAGCACCCTCAGGCGGCACGATGCGCGGTTGCCACCAGGGCGTGGACTGCAGCGCGCCATCCTTGATGACGCCGCCGAAGGGCAGTTGCGGCGGTGGAAGCTGCGCGCCGCTGACCGACATGGTGGCGTTCGGCGCCCCGGCTGGGCCATTGGTCGGCTGCGCGGCAGCGTGGCCTGCAGTCAATGCAGCGAGAAGGCACAGAGCGAAACGCGTGATCTTCATGGCGGACTCCCTCGGTCAAGGAACGACAAGATCAAAGAGTGGTTCCGGATCGCCGCCCACACCGGAATATGCCGACTGCAAGCCGCGCTGTCCGTCGAAGGATGGACACCCGATCAGACCAGGTCAACACCCCCGGTTGCAGCTTCCGAAAAACAAGCGTGCGGCGCGACATGATTAACCGATTGTAAATCGCCGCATGGGCATTGCTGTGATCTGCTGAACCCCGGTTGACTGACTGGCTTGAACCGACGATGCGCCATTTCACCTTTTCGCTGGCCCTTCTGGTTCTGGCGCTAGCCGCGCCGGTCGGCTCTGCCGTGGCGCAGGAGGAGCAGCAACTCGAGACGCTGCAGCAGCAAATCGCCAACAGCAAGGCCGCCGAAGCCCGCATCGCAGAGGAGGTGGCCGCCGCGATCGAAGCGCAGGACGAGGTAGCCGGCAAGCTTGCCGCCATTGCCCAGTCGATCCAGTCGCAGGAGGCGGCGATCGCCAGAAGCGAAACGGAACTGACAAGGCTGAAGACCGAGCGCGTCGGGTTGCTGGCCGAACTCGGCGAGAAGCAGGACGTTCTCTCCGAACTTCTCGCCGGACTGCAGCAGCTTGAGCGGAACCCGCCACCGGCTTTGGTGGTGGAGCCCAATGACATTCTCGCCGCATTGCGCGGCGCCATGCTGCTGGGCACCATCGCGCCCGATCTTCAGGCCGAAGCACAGGCGCTGGCAGCCAAGCTCGACCAGTTGCAGTCACTCGAGGTCGGCATCACGGCGCGCCGGGCGGAAGTGGCACAGGAGATCGCGAGGCTGCAGGCGGCGCGGGCCGATCTTGACAAGCTGGTGGAGCAGAAGCGCGCCCTGGTCAGCCGGGGAACCGCCGATCTTGCGGCAGAGCGCAAGCGCACCGCCGCCCTGGCGGACAAGGCCAAATCCCTGAGGCAATTGCTGGCCCGGCTGGCCGAGGACCGGAAACGCGCCGAGCAGCAAGCAGCCGAAAGCCAGGCGGCGGCGGAGCGCGAGCGCCTGAGGCAGGAACAGTTGCAGCGTGAGCCGAAAATGGTGTTCGCCGAAGCCAAGGGCAAGCTGGCCTTTCCGGCCCAGGGCCAGATCGTGCGGCACTTTGGCCAGCAGGACGGGCTTGGCCGGGAGATCCAGGGCGTGCTGATCGCCACCCGCGGCGGCGCCCAGGTGACCACTCCGGCGGACGGTAAGGTGGAATTCGCCGGTGCCTTCCGCTCCTATGGTCAGATGCTGATCCTTAACCCCGGCGGCGGCTACCTGGTGCTGCTTGCCGGCATGGACAAGGTGACGGCGAATGTGGGAGAGTTCCTCAGGGCCGGGGAACCGGTCGGAGAAATGGGCTCCGGCCCCGCTTCCGTCACACTTTTCGGTGAAGTGGTGCAAGATGAGCGGCCGGTCCTGTATATAGAGTTCAGGAATGGCACTGAGGCTATTGATTCTGGTCCCTGGTGGATCGGCGGATTAAATGAGGCGCGTGGATGAAGAAGAATTCCCGGTTGCAGAATTTCGGTCTGGTGCTGGCGGGCGCGGTGTCCGCCTCGCTGCTGTGGCATGCCTTCGGCGTTGCGGGGGCAACCTCGAATGCTGATACCTACAAGCAGCTGAACCTGTTCGGCGACGTGTTCGACCGGGTGCGCGCCGACTATGTCGAGGACCCGGACGAGAGCAAGATGATTGAGGCCGCCATCAATGGCATGCTCGCCTCGCTCGACCCGCACTCGAGCTACATGAACAAGAAGCAGTTCCAGGACATGAGCGTCCAGACCCGCGGCGAGTTCGGCGGGCTGGGCATCGAAGTGACCATGGAGAACGGCGTCATCAAGGTCGTTTCGCCCATCGACGAGACGCCCGCCAAGCGCGCCGGCATCATGGCCAATGACCTGATCATCAAGATCGACGGCACCGACGTTCAGGGCATGACGCTGAACGACGCGGTGGACAAGATGCGCGGCAAGATCGGTACCGACGTGGTGCTCACGATCAAGCGCGGCAGCCAGGAGCCCTTCGAACAGAAGCTGACGCGCGACAAGATCCGCGTGCAGTCGGTGAAGTACAACATTGAAGACAACGACATCGGCTATATCCGCATCTCCTCCTTCACTGAACAGACGCAGGAAGGCCTCGAAAAGGCGATGGAGCATTTCCGCACCACGCTCGGCGACAAGGCGAAGGGCTACATCCTCGACCTGCGCAACGACCCCGGCGGGCTGCTCGACATGGCGATCTCGGTGTCCGACACCTTCCTCGACCAGGGTGAAGTCGTGTCGACACGCGGCCGCCATGCGGACGAAACCCAGCGCTTCAACGCCACCAAGGGCGACCTCGCCAATGGCAAGCCGATCGTGGTGCTGATCAACGGCGGCTCGGCTTCGGCCTCGGAAATTGTCGCGGGCGCCCTGCAGGACCACAAGCGCGCCACCATCATCGGTACACGGAGCTTCGGCAAGGGCTCGGTGCAGACGATCATCCCGCTCGGCGGGGAAGGCGCACTCCGCCTGACCACCGCGCGCTACTACACACCGGCCGGCCGCTCCATCCAGGCCAAGGGCATCGATGCCGACATCATCATCGAGCAGGAACTGCCGCCGGAACTGAAGGGCAAGGACGTCTCGACCGAGGGTGAAGCGGGCCTCAAGGGCCACCTCTCCAATGAGGCAGGCGGCGATGAGGGCGGCGGCTCGTCGGCTTACGTCCCCGAGGACAAGACCAAGGACATGCAGCTCAAGGCGGCGATCGACCTGCTGAATGGCGTGAAGGTCGTTTCCAATGTGAAGCCGAAGGACGAAAAGCCCTCGGACACGAAGGACAGCACCACCGCCAACTGAGTCTGCCCCGGCTTGAGGCGCACACCCGATACCCGGCTCCGGCCGGGTATTTTTTTGCGTCAAGCCTGTGGCAAGGCTCGAAGTTTACCAAAGGTCAGCCGGGATGTATCCGGCGAAAATCGGCAACCTCCCCGTTAGGGTTAACAGCACGTTAACGGTTGAGGCCCAAGAGTCCGCTCTCGAATCATGATGCCACTGACCCCCTGACCCATGCACCGCGACGAGCTCCGGAACCCATTGAGAAAGCGCAGCCTGCGTCAGCGGCTGTGGGCCAGGCGCCCCAGCCTGTTCAGTGCGGCGGCTTTCAGCTTGGCGGCCGTGTTCCTGGCGGGCGGGCTTTGGCTGCTCACCAGTACGCCGAGGCCCTTCGCCGGCGAGCCCGTCGTGCTGGCCGAGATTCCGCCCGTGGCGGAATTCACCACCTCCTCGATCAGCCGCCCCGAAGAGCCGGAGGCCGAGGAGACCGCTGCCGTGGATGACATGCCGGTGCACATGGCAGAAGAGCCCGCAGCACCGGAAGAGGAGCCAGCCGGAACGGTGAAGGTGATCCGCGGATCTTCCGGTGTCACTGAAATCACCGTGTTCGGCGATGAGGACAGCCCATCGTCAGATGAAGATGAGGCTGGCGGCCAGATGGAGGCCCAGATCATCGTCGCCCGTCACCGGCCCATGCAGCCTGCCCCCATCGCAGCGGTGACGGAGGAGACGGACAAAGGCCCCCTGCCCCGCATTTCCGCGCGCGGGCGAAAGCCCTTCGATGCCTATTCGCAGGTCACACCGCTTGCGGTGTCAACCTCTGGCCGGCCGAAGATCGCCATCGTGCTGGGCGGAATGGGGCTCAATGCCAAACTGACGGCGCGGGCCATCAAGGAACTGCCGGGCGACATCACCTTCGGCTTTGCACCCTATGGCGAAGACCTGCAGGCCCAGGTGAACCGCGCCCGGGCCCGCGGCCATGAGATCCTGCTGCAGATTCCGATGGAGCCCGCAGGCTTCCCCGGCACCACGCCGGGGCCCCATACGCTGCTGAGCGAAGCGGGGGCGGCTGAGAACATGGCGGCGCTGCACTGGCACATGAGCCGTTTCGCGGGCTACGCGGGTGTGACCAACTACATGGGCGCACGCATGCTGGTGAGCGAGGAGGCGCTGACGCCCGTCATGCGCGAGGTGAAGGACCGGGGGCTTGTCTATCTCGAGGATGCAACCGTGAATCTCACCCTCTCTCCCCGGGTGAGCGAGGCGCTGCGCCTTCCCATGCGCCGCGCTGCCATGGTGATCGACATGGATCCAACCGCACCGGCGATTGCCGCCGCGCTGGAGCGGCTTGAGCAGGAGGCCATCGCCAACGGCTTTGCCATCGGCAGCGGCTCCGGCTTGCAGGTCACGATCGAAACAGTTGCCGAATGGGCGAAAACCTTGCAGGAGAAGGGCATATTGCTGGTGCCCGTGAGCGCCGCCTACAGGGGAAGACAAAGCTGATGCCGAAAGCTGACGAGATCACCGCCTATCGCCCCTGCGTTGGCGTGATGCTGTTGAACCGACAGGGGCTCGTCTGGATCGGCCGCCGCTTCGACAAGGTGAATGACGAAGGCACGGGCCACTGGTGGCAGATGCCGCAGGGCGGCATCGACGCGGGCGAGGACGCGCGCCTTGCCGCCATCCGCGAACTGGCGGAAGAAACGGCCGTCACCTCCGCCGAGGTCATCGCCGAATCGCAGCGCTGGTACAATTACGATCTGCCCGCGGATCTGATCGGCAAGTCGTGGGGCGGCAAATACCGCGGCCAGACGCAGAAGTGGTTTGCATTGCGGTTTCTCGGCGATGACAGTGAGATCAACCTCAAGCCTCCGGGCCACAAGCAGGAGTTCGACCAGTGGCGGTGGGCCGGAATGGACGAGATGATGGAACTGATCGTGCCGTTCAAGCGCAGCGTCTATCAACAGGTCATTGCAGAATTCCGCGATCTCGGCGCGTGAGTGGCGGCAGCATCACATGAGCGATCATCATTTCATTTTCGATTGCGACGGCGTTCTGGTCGATTCCGAGCCTTTGTCGATGAAGGTCGATGTGCAGATCCTCGCCGAGCATGGCATCGCCATGAGCGAGGAAGATGCCCACCGCCGCTTTGTCGGCCGCACCTTCGCCGCCATGCTGGATGAGATGACGCACGAGTTTGGCATCAGCTTTCCCGCTGACACGTCAAACCAGAAAGACCTGCGGCTGCTGAAACTCTATGAACGTGAACTCGTCGCGGTCGATGGAGTCGAGGCCGCGCTTGCCGCACTCGGGCCGCAGCAGTTCAGCGTGGCCTCCAACTCACCATATGAGCGGGTCGAGACGGCGCTGCGCATCACCCATCTCACACCCTTCTTCGGCAACCGCATCACCACCTTCGAGCATGTGGCGCGCGGCAAGCCCGAGCCTGACGTGTTCATCGAAGCCGCACGGCGCGCCGGCTACCGGCCGAAAGACTGCATCGTAGTCGAGGACTCGATCACCGGCGTAACCGCCGCCCATCGCGCGGGCTGTTTCGTGCTGGGTTTCACCGGCACCAATCCGCACCCCGAAGATCACGCCGCGAAGCTTCTCGAAGCCGGTGCGGGCGCCACCTTCCACCACATGCGCGCGCTTCCCGAACTGGCGCACAAAAGAAAACTTTGACATTGCACTGCAACACGCCCATATGGAGCGTGTTGCTTGAGGCCGACTTCAAGGAATACGTGAGGCGCACATCTGTTGCAGCCGTTCCGGCCTGATCCAAGCAAACTCCCGAACATACCTTTCACGTGGGTAGGTTTCAGCGCCCGCCCGGCTGTCATGGATCGTCCATGACTGCTTTTTCGGACATGGCTTGCGCTGCCTCCATCACGCTCCGAAACAGAAAGACTATTCAAGTGACGACGTTCAACGACCTCCAGCTTTCCGAACCCCTGCTCCGCGCGCTTGCCGCGGAAGGCTACGAAAATCCCACACCCATCCAGGCCCAGTCGATTCCCAGCCTTCTCGCTGGCAAGGATCTGCTCGGCATCGCCCAGACCGGCACTGGCAAGACGGCGGCCTTTGCGCTGCCCATCCTGCAGCGGCTGTCGGCCTCGCCGGAGCGTGCCGCGAAAGGCACCTGCCGCGCACTGATCCTGTCGCCGACGCGTGAGCTCGCCTCGCAGATCGCCGAGAGCTTCAAGGCCTATGGCAAGTTCCTCAAGCTGTCGCGCGCTGTCGTGTTCGGCGGCGTTTCGCTTGGCAAGCAGATCGACATCCTGCGCGGCGGCGTTGACGTTGTCGTCGCCACGCCGGGACGTCTTGTCGACCTGATCGAGCGTAAGGCACTGAGCCTTTCCAAGGTCGAGATCTTCGTGCTCGACGAAGTGGACCAGATGCTTGACCTGGGCTTCATCCACTCGATCCGCAAGATCACCGGCATGCTGCCTTCGCAGCGCCAGAACCTGTTTTTCTCGGCCACCATGCCGAAGGAAATCGCAGGCCTTGCCGGCGCGCTGCTCAACGATCCAGTCCGGGTGGAGGTGACGCCCGTCGCCACCACAGCAGAACGCGTGAACCAGTGCGTGATCCATGTGGACCCCGCCAACAAGGTGAAGCTGCTCGTGGACCTGCTCTCCGACAGCAACATGACGCGCACCCTGGTGTTCACCCGCACCAAGCACGGCGCTGACAAGGTGATGAAGCATCTCTCCAATGCGGGCCTCACCGCGGCGGCAATCCACGGCAACAAGAGCCAGAACAACCGCGAGCGGGCACTTGCTGGCTTCAAGGCCGGCAAGATCCTCGTGCTGGTGGCAACTGACATCGCCGCGCGCGGCATCGACGTTGAAAGCGTAAGCCACGTCGTCAACTACGACCTGCCGCATGTGCCGGAGTCCTATGTTCACCGCATCGGCCGCACGGCGCGCGCCGGCGCCGATGGCTCGGCCATCGCCTTCTGCACGCCGGAAGACCGTGGCCTGCTGCGTGACATCGAGAAGACCATCCGCGCCCAGGTGCCGGTGAAGGAGCATGAGCTGGGCCTCAAGGGCGTTCAGCAGCTTGCCCCCACATTCGGCTGGAACCCGGCGGGCAAGGACAAGCCGCAAGGCGCCAAGCCCCACCATCGCGGCCAGAAGCCCAACCGCAACCACGGCAACGGCAATGGCAGCGGCAATGGCCAGCCCAAGCAAGGCAAGCCGCAGGGCCAGAAGCCGCAAGGTAGCCAGCAGCCCAAGCGGGATGCCAGCAAGGGCGGCGCGCAGACCCCCCGGCGTTCGGGCGGCGGCGCAAGCTGGATGACCGAACTCGGCAAGCGCCAGGGCTGATGCCCTACACGAGATAAAGCAAAAGCCCGCCGGAGACGGCGGGCTTTTTTGTTTGGGCAAGCGGCATCATGCCTGAGACACTGTCATTCCATCGCCCCGCGGCAGCGGGGAGAGGAAGGCGCTTGTCGATCAGATCGCGCTCTTGAGCGCCTTGAGCTGATCCAGCGTTTCGGTGGCCTTGCGGGTGGCCTCGCCCGGCTTGGCGCCGGCCAGGTCTTCCTCGGCGTTCTTGATCTGCTGGGCGAGCACCTCTGCGGTGACTTCGGCCATCGGGATGGCGACCTCAGCCAGCAGCGTGAGGCCCTGCGGGTTCACTTCCACCATGCCGCCCTTCACGAAGATGCGCTCGGTGGAGCCGCCGTCCTTGTAGACGGTGACCACACCGGGCTTCAGCGTGGCGAGCACGGGCGCGTGGCCCGGGAAAATGCCCATCTCGCCCTCGGTTCCCGGAATGGTGACCGAGGCCACATCGCCGGAGAACAGAAGCCGCGCGGGGCTTACGAGTTCGAAATGAAGCGCCATGTCGCTTACGCCGCCTCAGCCGCGAGACGCTTGGCCTTCTCGATCGCCTCGTCGATGGTACCGACCATGTAGAAGGCCGGTTCGGGGAGGTGATCGTAAGCGCCTTCGCACAGGCCCTTGAAGCCCTTGATGGTGTCTTCGAGCTTCACCTGCACGCCCGAGGAGCCGGTGAACACGGCAGCGACGTCGAAGGGCTGCGACAGGAAGCGCTCGATCTTGCGGGCGCGGGCCACGGTGAGCTTGTCCTCTTCGGAAAGCTCGTCCATGCCGAGGATGGCGATGATGTCCTGCAGCGCCTTGTAGCGCTGGAGGATCTGCTGCACCTGGCGGGCCACGTTGTAGTGCTCTTCACCGATGACGCGCGGGTCGAGCATGCGCGAGGTGGAATCGAGCGGGTCAACCGCGGGGTAGATGCCCTTTTCGGCGATCGAACGCGACAGCACGGTGGTGGCGTCCAGGTGGGCGAAGGAGGTGGCCGGCGCCGGGTCGGTCAAGTCGTCGGCCGGCACGTAAATGGCCTGCACCGAGGTGATCGAGCCCTTGGTCGTCGTCGTGATGC
>CAYMQH010000059.1:17867-19447 GCA_964392525.1 uncultured Aestuariivirga sp. | reverse complement strand
ACTGGAATGGTCGGTGGGAGAAACGGTCTACTGGGCCGACGCGACACGATCCTTCACGCGCCATGCAGCCCTGGCCGTGAGGGTGGGCGTGGCTGTCACGCCATCCTTTGGCACGGAGCATCCCTGGGTAAAGTGCAAGCTCACAGGTTTCGCCGGACCCTGAGCGCAGAATCCGCAGACACCGAAGCGCGCCGAGGACGTCACAAAAATGGCCGGTCCCGAAGAACCGGCCATCTTGATTGCTGGAGGTGCGCGCCCGGTCAGTAGATCGGGAAGCGCGCGGTCAGCGCCTTGACCTTGCCGGCCACGGCCTTCTCGACCTTGCCATTGCCCTCTTCGCCGTTCCTGGCGAGGCCATCGAGCACTTCGTTGATCAGCGCGCCGACTTCCTTGAACTCGGCTGCCCCGAAGCCGCGGGTGGTGCCCGCCGGGGTGCCGAGGCGGATACCGCTCGTGATGGTGAAGGGCGCGGGATCGAACGGAATGCCGTTCTTGTTGCAGGTGATGAAGGCGCGGCCCAGCGACTGCTCGGCGGCCTTGCCGGTCACGCCCTTGCGGCGGAGGTCCACCAGCATGAGATGGGTATCAGTGCCGCCGGACACGAGATCCGATCCGCCATCCACCATGGCCTTGGCGAGCACACGGGCATTGTCCACCACAGCCTTCGCATATTTCCTGAAGGCTGGGCGCAGCGCTTCGCCGAAGGCCACCGCCTTGGCCGCGATGACATGCTCGAGCGGACCGCCCTGCAGGCCCGGGAAGACGGCAGAGTTGAACTTCTTGCCGAGGTCCTCGTCACGGCTGAGGATCAGGCCGCCGCGCGGGCCGCGCAGCGTCTTGTGGGTGGTGGTCGTCACCACATCGGCATATTCGAGCGGGTTGGGATGCACACCACCTGCCACGAGGCCGGCGAAGTGGGCCATGTCGACCATCAGCTTCGCGCCGACCGAATCGGCAATCTGGCGGAAGCGCATGAAGTCGATGATGCGCGGATAGGCGGAACCGCCCGCGATGATGAGCTTGGGCTTCACCGCCAGAGCCTGCGCGGCGAGTTGGTCATAATCGATCAGGTGGTCATCCTCGCGCACCTTGTAGGGCGCAACCTTGAACCACTTGCCCGACTGGTTGACGGGTGAACCATGCGTCAGGTGGCCGCCGCAGGCGAGGTCGAGACCCATATAGGTATCGCCCGGCTGCAGCAGCGCGAAGAACACGGCCTGGTTGGCCGTGGCGCCCGAATGCGGCTGAACATTGGCATAGGAACAGTTGAAAAGTTCCTTGGCGCGTTCGATGGCGAGGCTCTCGGATACGTCGACATACTGGCAGCCGCCATAGTAGCGGCGGCCGGGATAGCCTTCCGCGTACTTGTTGGTCATGACAGAGCCCTGAGCCTCCATCACCGCCTTGGACACGATGTTCTCGGAGGCGATCAGCTCGATCTCGTGCTGCTGACGGCCGAGTTCGGCGGCAATCGCCTTGGCGATCTTGGGATCGGACTTGGCGAGAGCCTCGGAGAAGAAGCCGGGGAACAGCGGTTTCACCGCAGGCTTCGCGGCGGCCTTGCCTGTCGCCTTCTTCGC
>CAYMQH010000059.1:0-17767 GCA_964392525.1 uncultured Aestuariivirga sp. | reverse complement strand
CTTCTTCGCCGCCTTCGCCGCCGTCTTCACGGGCTTCTTTGCAGCCTTCTTCGCCGCCTTCTTCGCCGCCTTCTTCGCCATGTCAAATATCCCCTTGCACGCAGTCGATGAGGTTGACCGCGCAATTTGCAGATTGCGTCTTCAAGGTCCATTACTTCTTTTGGCAGGGTCCGGGCGCGGCCATGCGGCAGGCTGTGTCTGGTTTGCGTCGCCCCGGAAAGCAGACAGGGCGGGAGATGATCCCGCCCTGTGTCACGTCAGATGACATGCCAGATCAGTTGGCGGCGCTGGTGGCAGCACTCGCGGTCTTGTCGGTGGTGGACGCCGGCTTCTTGGCGGGAGCCGGCGCGGGGCACCCGGTCGGCAGCTTGCCATCCGCTCCCGGCTTGCAATCGGCCGGCGCTTTCTTGGCCGGAGCCGCGGCGGTGGAAGAACCCGCCGCCGGCTTCTTGGCGGCCGCCGCCGCAGCCGTTGATTTCTCGGTGGCGGTCTTGGTGGTGGCCTTCGCCTTGGGGGCCGTGGCAGCGGTCTTCACCGGCTTGCCATCTGCCTTCTTGGCTGCAGTGGCCTTGGCCTTGCTGTCCACCGGCTTCTTGACCACCTTCTTCTTGTCCTTGGGCTCCGTCTTCTGCTGCGCGGTGGCCTTGGCTGCCGGTCCAACGCTGTTCTTGTCGGATGCGCGCCAGCGTGAGGAGCCCCCGGTGCTCGCGGTAGTCTGCTTCTTCGCCTTGGTGGCCCGCTTCTGCTTTTCGGCGCTGGAAGAGGACTGCTTCAGATTGATGAGGCTGTCATTCTTCTTGATCATCCCCGGCTGGGCGACATCGTTCTTGTTGCGGCGGAACAGCGAGGCGAAGGGGCTGGCCGTGTCCACGTCGATGTCCTGTTGCAGGCGGGGCAGCGGCTTCAGCACGAAGCGCTTGCCGTCCATCGTCTCGCCGACCGGAAGCGGCTGACCGACCACGAAACCCGATCCGTCGAGATCGTAGATGTCGGGACGGAACGCAGCGACGCCATCCTTGGCGGGCCAGGCGGTCAGGTAAGCCACACGCAGCTGCGGCGGATTTGTGATGTTCACATCGAGGCGTTCGTTGTTCTGGGCCAGCTCCGCGATACGCGCGGCGTCCAGGCCATCCTGGCCCTGCAGGATCCAGTCGAGGAGGATCGCGACCTGCTCGACGCGCACGCAGCCAGAGGAATAGAAGCGGCTGCCGCTCTTGAACAGATGCGGCTCCGGCGTGTCGTGCAGGTAGATGCCGAACGGGCTGAGGAATTCGATCTTGGCGGTGGCCATCGCATTTGCGCCGCCGGGCTCCTGGCGGAAATGGTAGTCATCCACGCGCACCTTGCGCCAGTTGATCTTGTCCGGGTCCACCTGCGGGCCGCCGACGCCATCGAACACCTTGATGTTCATCTCGTTCAGCACCTGCGAGGGCTTCTTCGAGGACATGCGGGGCACGATGTCCTTCTCGACGATCGAGGACGGCGCGTTCCAGTAGGGATTAAAGCGGATGACCGTAAGCGGCGTCATCACGACGGGCGTCGGCCGCGAGGCCCGGCCGACGACGGCGTTGTGAAGCGAGAACACCTTGCCATCATTGACGGCTTCAATCTGCTGCGAGGGAACGTTGACAACGATATAGCGGCTGCCGAGGTCCTTGGAGTATTCCGCAAGGCGCGGCACATTGGCCCTGATGGTGGCAAGGCGCTGGGTGGCCGGCACATTCAGCGCGGCCAGCGTCGGCCCGTCGATCACCCCGGTGACGGCGAGGCCATGATTGGACTGGAACCGCTTCAGCGCGTCTTCCGTGGCGCTGGTGAAGAGCTGCGCGAACTCGCCCTCGGTCGCAGCCTTCTGGAGATAGCCCTCGATGTAGAGACGCTGATTGAGGGCGGCGACGCCCTTGCCCTTCGAGCCTTTCTTGAGGCGTCCGCGCGGCACCTGCGGCCAGCCGCCGTCGGCCACGATCTTGGCATAGCGGTCGGCAAGTGCCTGGATCAGAGCGGGGCTGTCAGCCGTCACGAAGGCCGCCTGGCTGCCGTCATTCAGTATCGCGGTCTGCGTCGTGGCAGTCGTGCCGGAGCCTTGCGTGTGACCGGTGCCGGCGCGCGTCTTGTTCGAGGCGGAGAGCTTTTTCGAGAACCATGATCCCTCGGACTCGGCCCGCGCGCCGGACGGGCCCGCGACGCTCAGCGCCAGAGCCAGCATGAACGACATCGAGACGCACTGCAGAGCCCGTCTCGATCGCGCGAACGCCAAAACCTTCATCACCAACCTCACCTATCGAAACCGGCGGACATGCAGCAGCATTGCCTCACGCGGCCTTGTTTCCTTAACAGCCCTCATCCGACTCGTCAAAAGCCGGCCACAATCACGCCTCCAAGAGCCGAGGAAATGCGGCGAGAATGAGATAGCGAGACGCTGTAACGGTTCCGCTCAACGCGTTCGGGACCGCGCTGCGGCATTTCCGCCACAGCACGGTCCCGCCCGTCCCGTTTGCAGGGAGGAAGGCGGTGCCTTCGGCAATCACAGGCGGTAGAGGATCTGGTCCGTCCAGTAGCGTTCGAGGCGCGTCAGGGCCTTGTTGATGCGTTCGAGTTCGTCGGAGTTCAGGCCCACAACCTGCTCCACAGCCAGCATCTGCCGGTTGTAGAGCGCATCGATGCGGCCGCGGATGGCCTGCCCCTTGGGCGTGAGCCGGATGCGGACCGAGCGGCGGTCGGTAGCCGAGCGCTCGTGATGCACATAGCCGGACTCGACGAGCTTCTTGAGGTTATAGGACACGTTCGAGCCCTGATAGTGGCCTCGCGTCTTCAGTTCACCGGCCGTCAGTTCGGAATCGGCGATGTTGTAGAGGAGCAGCGCCTGAACCGGGTTCACCTCGGGTTCGCCGTTGCGCTCGAAGTCATCCTTGATGACGTCGAGCAGGCGCCGGTGCAGACGCTCGATCAGATTGAGCGCGTCGAGATACTTCGGCTTGACCGGATTGCCACCCGGTTCCCCCGCGGGAGGGCGCGAGAGCCCCTTCAGTTCAGCTTGCATGTCAGTCCACCTTGCCCTTGCACGGGGATGGCTTCTTTGTGGTCCATTCCCCTGTTCGCGTCAGAGGCTAGGGCTTCAGGGCTTAAGGCTCACTCAACAGCTTGAGTAAACATATTCTTATAATTTCAGGTATTTGGAGTAACCGCTCCTAACGTTTACAGAGCCTTCCCAAAGCTGATTAAGAGCCGGTTGAAGGCTTCGGTGAACAAACCCCCACCAGCCTGCCCCGATGCTGGACCAGACCACGGGAGAGACCTCGGGCAATTTTGCCTTGCAGAACCCGCCAATCCGTGTCGAAGAATATCTCATGACAGCGGCCCCACTCCTCGCAAGCCTCCTCCTCGTCGTCAGCATCGCCGGTCCGGCAGGCGCGGTGGACAGGCCGCCCGTTCCTCAACCCAAGCCGGTCCGGCTGCAAGCCACGGCGGAAAAGACTGTGCCGGCCATTCCCATTCCACGGGTCCGCCCGGACGACGAGGCCCGCAAGCCCGTACCTCCTGCTGCGCCGGCCGCCACCGAAACAGTTGAACAAACAGGTTGGCCCGCCGATGTGGTCGCCTCCGCGCGCGCCGAATGCCGCAAGCTGCTCGACGGCCTGCCGCTGACCTTCACGCCGCTCGATCCGATCGGCGATCAGGGCGGCTGTGGTGCGCCGGCGCCCATCCTGATCACGGCGGTGGCGGGCGTTGCCCTAACGCCACCTGCCACCCAGACCTGCGACATGGGTCAGGCCCTCGCCCGCTGGATCGACGGCAGCGTCAAGCCCGCGGCCCGGGACATGTTGCAGTCCGAGATCACCGTCATCCACACTGCCACCTCCTATTATTGCCGCCGCCGCAACAACAGTGCGGCCGGCAAGATGTCGGAGCACAGCAAGGCGAATGGCCTCGACCTCTCCGGCTTTTCCTTTGCGCGGCAAACGAAGGTCGCGGTGGATGGCAGCTGGGGCCAGGGCCTTGCCGATGCCGCGGACCAGCCGGCCGGCGGCGGCGGGAACTTCCTCGACACAATCCGCAAGAGCGCCTGCGCTCATTTCACGACAGTGCTGGGGCCTGGCTCAGACCCCTATCACGGCGATCACTTCCACATCGACGTGCTGCGCCGGAAGAATGACTACCGGATCTGCCAGTGAGGCGGGAGGCCATCCCGTTGCGGGGCGGCCCCAAGTCTTGTTAAGAAACGGGGATGACGCACACATCTCCCTCTGCCCCAGCCTTTCCCGGCACCCGCATGCGCCGCAACCGGCGTACCCCCTGGTCACGCGCCATGGTGCGCGAGAACACGCTCACCGCGCATGACCTGATCTGGCCGGTCTTCGTGATCGAAGGCCAGAACCGCACGGAAGCCGTGTCCTCCATGCCCGGCGTCACCCGCTATTCGGTGGACCTGATCGTGGACAGGGTGAAGGAAGCGGCAGACCTCGGCATCCCGGCGGTCGCGCTGTTTCCCAACACGCCGCGCGAGCTGCGCACGGCGGATGCGCGAGAAGCCTTCAATGAGGGCAACCTCGTGTGCCAGGCGGTGCGCGCCATCCGCAAGGCCGTGCCGCACATCGGCATCATGTGCGATGTGGCCCTCGACCCCTACACCAGCCACGGCCATGACGGGCTGATGGAGGGCGACGAGATCCTCAACGATGCGACGCTTGAGGCCTTGGTGAAGCAGACACTTGTTCAGGCGGGTGCTGGCTGTGACATCATCGCACCGTCCGACATGATGGACGGGCGCATCGGCCATATCCGCGCGGCGCTCGAGGGCCAGCGGATGAGCCATGTGCAGATCATGGCCTACAGCGCCAAATATGCCAGCGGCTTCTACGGCCCCTTCCGCGACGCGGTGGGCTCTTCAGGAACGCTCAAGGGCGACAAGCTCACCTATCAGATGGAACCTGCCAACGGCGATGAAGCGCTGCGTGAAGTGGCGCTCGACATCGCGGAAGGCGCGGACATGGTGATGGTGAAACCCGGCATGCCCTATCTCGACATCGTGCGCCGCGTGAAGGACAGCTTCCACGTGCCGACCTTCGCCTATCAGGTGTCGGGCGAATACGCGATGATCATGGCCGCCTGCAACAATGGCTGGCTGGACCCGAAGAAGGTCATCACCGAATCCCTCATGTGCTTCAAGCGCGCCGGTGCGGATGGCGTGCTGACATATTTCGCCGTCGACGTGGCGAAGGGCTTGAAGGGGTAAGGAGGCCCCAATCCCCGCTTCGCAGACCTTCTCCCGCGCGCAGTGTGGGAGAAGGTGGCTGAAGGGCGGATGAGGGCCCTTACTTCCTGTCCAGATTCTGAAGCCGGGCGATGAGGCTGGAAGTATCCCACCTGCCGCCGCCGATCTTCTGCACTTCCGCGTAGAACTGGTCGACCAGCGCCGTGACGGGCAGCGGCGCGCCGTTCTTGCGGGATTCTTCAAGGCAAATCCCCAGGTCTTTCCGCATCCAGTCCGCCGCGAAGCCGAAATCGAACTTACCGGCGATCATCGTCTTGTGGCGGTTCTCCATCTGCCAGGAACCGGCGGCCCCCTTGGAGATGACCTCCACCACCGCCTCCATGTCGAGGCCGGCCTTCATGCCGAAGTTCACTGCTTCCGCGAGGCCCTGCACGAGGCCGGCAATGGCGATCTGGTTCGTCATCTTGGCGAGCTGGCCAGAGCCCGCCGGCCCCAGCAATTTGCACATGCGGGCGAAATGCGCGATCAGCGGTTCGGCCTTGGCGTAATCCTCCGGGTCGCCGCCGCACATCACCGTGAGGACACCGTTCTCCGCCCCCGCCTGCCCGCCCGAGACCGGCGCATCGACAAAGCCTAGCCCCTTCGACTTGGCGATGGCATGAAGCTCGCGGGCCACAGTGGCCGAGGCCGTGGTGTGATCGACGAACACGGCACCGGCCTTCATGGTGGTGAAGCAGCCCTCGGGGCCCGTCGTCACCTGGCGGAGATCGTCATCATTGCCGACACAGGCGAAGACGAAGTCCGCGCCCTTCGCGGCCTCCGCCGGGGTTGGGGCATGGGGGCCCTTAAACGTGTCCGCCCACTTCACGGCCTTGGCAGCAGTCCGGTTGTAGACGGTGACATCAAGCTTGCCCCGGCTGACGAGGTGGCCCGCCATCGGATAACCCATCACGCCAAGACCGATCCACGCCACATGCATTGCACGCTTTCCCCCAATGAGGCTTCCCTCCTAGGCCATGACCGGGTTAGAATCAATTCCATGAGGCCGCCATCGCATATCCGGAGCAGCACGCCGTGAGCATCGAACGGCGGAACTTCCCGCAGTTCTTCATCACCGCACCCTCGCCCTGCCCCTATCTGCCGGGCCGGGTGGAGCGGAAGGTGTTCACGCATCTGGTGGGCCATGATGCCCGGAGCCTTAACACGCAACTGAGCCAGGGCGGCTTCCGGCGCAGCCAGAACATTGCCTACCGCCCGGCCTGCGATGGCTGCACGGCCTGCGTCTCGGTCCGGGTGCCGGTTAACAGCTTCACGCCCAACCGCGGCTTCCGCCGGACGCTGAAGGCCAATGCCGATGTGGACGCAACGCTGTTGAAGGGCGAGGCCCGGCACGAGCACTATTCACTGTTTCGCAACTACATCGATTCCCGCCACGCCGATGGCGGGATGGCCGACATGACGGTGCTGGATTTCTCCGCCATGGTGGATGACAATTTCGTCGACAGCCGCCTCGTCGAATACCGCATCCGCGGCGGCGATGATGACGGCAGGCTGGTGTCCGCCGTGCTGATCGACATCCTCGGCGATGGAATCTCGATGATCTACAGCTTCTACGACCCGGAAGAAGCCGCGCGCAGCCTTGGCACCTTCATGATCCTGGACAATATCGCCCGGGTGAAGCGGCTGGGCCTGCCCTATCTCTACCTCGGCTACTGGGTGAACGGCTCGCGCAAGATGGACTACAAAGCCCGCTTCCTGCCGCAGGAACGGCTGACCCCGGATGGCTGGACATTGTACCGGGGCAGCGGGCGTTAAGCCCATTGAGACGAATTGAATTGACCTAAACGTCAATGTCGGCTTCCCTTAATCCTGTCCTATACGTCAGGATTAGTCGCCCCATGGCTTCCACGCTGCAGCCCACGGCCCGGCAGATCAGGGCCGCCTTCCTGATCACGGCACTCGGCGGGCTGCTGTTCACGCTCGACCTGCCGCTCCTCCGTCTCTCCATGGCCGATCAGTGGACCATGGTGTTCACACGCGGCCTGCTGCTCTTCCTGGCGATCAGCATGATATGGCTGATCGCCAGGGCACAGGGCGACGGCACACCCTTCATCGCCGGGAAGGCCGGACTCGCCGTAGCGCTGTGCAGCGCCATCGGCAACATCGCCTATATCGGCGCCGTCACCCATACCAATGCGGCCAATGTGGTCTTCATCATCGCGCTGACGCCGGTCATCACCGCCGCACTCACCCGTCTGATGCTGCAGGAAAAGGTGCACGCCGCCACGTGGGCTGCAACACTGGCGGCCCTGGCCGGCGCCGCCATCATCGCGTCCGACGGCCTGCAGACCGGACACTGGGCAGGCGATGGGCTGGCCTTCGTCTCGGCCTTCTGTTCGGCGATGATCTTCACCATTATCCGGGCGACTGGCCAGAAGGTGGCGGCCAGCCTCGGGCTCGGCAGCCTCGCCTCCGCGATGGTGGCGCTGCTGTTCTTTTCAGTTTCGCCCGTCAGCGTGCTGGCACCCGGATATCTGGGATTGCCTGCCCTGTTCTGGCTGGCGCTGAATGGATTGATTGCCATTCCCCTGGCAACCGTGCTGCTGGCGCGGGGCCCCCGCATGCTGCCTTCGGCCGACGTCAGCATGTTCTTCATGCTGGAAACGGTTCTGACACCTGTGTGGATATGGCTGCTGTTCGGAGAAACGCCGTCCGACGCCGTCATGGCGGGCGGAACCGTGATTGTGGTGGCCCTCCTTGCCCATAGCTGCTGGCGGCTGGCTCGCTCACTGCGCCGCACCTCGACACTTGCCAGACAAATCGAATGAATCAGCCATAAATTGAGTTGACGCTACGTCGCTCTTCATACAAAACTAACCATGTGCTGGCGATTGCCTCCCGATGGTCCCGTTGCCGGGGGGAGGCAGCGCAGCAGGTGTGAGGGGTTCAGTAACAGTAGGGTAACAGTATGTTTGCGTTGAATGTCGGGTTACAGGGCGTACAGCCCCTCGGTGCGGAGACAGGGCTTGCCGATCCGCTCAAGACAGTCGCGGCGATCTCGGGCTTGATTGAGGCGGGACACCAGCAAGGCCTGTCCTTCCGCCTCTCGTCCGATTTTTCCGAACTTGCGCGGGCCCGGCGGGAACTTCGCAACAGCGATGTGTCTCCCATGTTCGACCCGCAGGCCGCCCGCAGCCTCGCGGAGCGCGGCTTCTGGATGTCCGCCGCCGACCGCGACGGCAAGACGGTCGGGCTGCAGGCCTTCCGCCTCGATGATGCCGACCCCAACCTGGCCGAATGGGTGCTGGGCTGGATGATGGGCCTCTATGCCCGCCGCCGCGAGATGATCGTGCCGCGCGCCGTGATGCCGCCGGATCATTCGCTGTCGCATTTGATCCGTGGACGGATCGTCTATCACGGGGAATTGTGGGTGGACAAGCACGCTAAGGGCTGCTTCCCCCTGTTCCCGAAAATCGGCATGATGCTGGCGATGGTGAAGTGGCAGCCAGAAGCGATCTGGGCGCTGACCGGTCATTCCATGGCAACGCGCGGCCACATGGTGCGCATGGGATATGGCCACCTCGAACAGGGCTTCCTGACCTGGGAGTCCGAACCCGATGGCGCCGAGCAGGTGGAATGGATCGGTGTGGCGCTGCGCCGCCACCTCGAGTTCTCGATCGCCGGGATGTCGGCTACAGAGGCAAGATATCAACTTTCGCCAGTTGCGTGACAACCCGCACGGCCCGCCGGTGGCGGCCCTGCTGCAGCGGCAGCACAACGCGCTGGTAAGGCACCCACACCACATCGCCCCGGGCGGATGCCATGGCGGCGTAGACATGGTCATAGTGCGGCTCTCCGGTACGCGTGACCTCGGGATAGGCGCGGCTGACAGCATGATCGTAGGAGTGGCCGATCAGGCAGGGATAGGACACCGGATTGAGGCCCCAGAGCTGCGCAATGGTCGACTGCGCCCCAAGCCGCGCGACGCGGAATTTCTGGGACGATGGGTCGAAGGTGCAGTCGATGGAGAAATCCTCCTCGATGGCATTGTCACGCAGTGCCTTGCGCAGCAGTGCCGGCACATCACGCCGGCCTTCCCCCGCTTTCTGGATGTAGACCGTCTGGGAGAGATGAACATCGCTCTTGTGGATGAGCTGTTCGATGCGGCCTGACGTGTTTGACGCATCCTCGTAGCGCTCGTTGAACCAGCCCGCGGAATAGTACTGCAACTGGAAAGGACCGTAGCTGCCAAGCACCCACTCGCTGACGAAGTGGAGCGAGGCCCAGTTGGCCGAGAACATGCTCCAGCGGATCGTTACACCCTCCGCGCTCTCCGAGATCTTCACATATCCCTGGCGCTGGAGCAGGTCGCGCTCAGTACGCTCGGCATCGGGCGTGGCCTCGAAGCCATCGATGATCTTGCCGTTGAGAATCCAATGAACGCCTTTCGCCATCTAGCTTTCCGAACCCGAGCCTGACTTGCAGAACCGGACGAAAGATAAATTGCGAAACATAATACACTCCTAACGTAGCGTCAGGTCATGGTGGCACAGCACCAGCGCTACACCGCCGCGAAACCTGACACGAGCAGCGAGACCTCACCGTGGACCGGCATCTCGCTGGCCCGCCATTCTTGGATGATGCACAGGATAACGCTGGCCCTCAGCCCGCGCCTTGAAGGCTGTCGCGTCATCCTCGCTGCCGCCGCTAGCCGGGCGGCGGCAGACGGCCGGCGGGGGTCAGATCTCCGTCCTGGATCCGGACCACTACCCCCTCGCCGGACGCCGGAACAATGCCGGTGAGGGCCGTGATGTTCACCTGATGTGTGACGACCACGAGAACGCCTGGGCCCTGCCAGGCAGCAAGAATCCGGAGCGCCTCGGCGGTTGTTTCCGGTTCGGCGGCGCGGTCCGAGAAGAACGAGTTGAACGCCGGATCGCTCCGCACCTGGCCGGGGAAGGCGAGTTCGGCCGTATCGCGGGCGCGGCACCATTGGGAGGAGAGAACGCGGCCCACGGCTATGCCGCGCATGCGGAACGCCTCCCCGATGGCGCGGGCCTGTGCCCGGCCGCGCTCATCGAGGTTCCGCTGCGTGGAGCAGTCACCCACCACAAACCCCGCCGGATCGCCCGTGCCGGGCGCGATGGCATGGCGGAACAGCACGATAGCGCCGGGCCTCGCGAGTTCGCTCCACCCATCTTCTGCGGCTGCAGTGGGGGCAATGGCGAAGAGGACAGGCAGCAAGAACAGGGTGCGGCGGCTGATCATGCCATGACTACGCGGCGCGGCGCCCTGAGGTTCACCCGAACTTGTTGCGCTTCGGGAAACCTGTCGGGGGCGCACGGCCTGCCAAGGCACGCTCGCCGATCCATTCTTTCAAGTCGGTCACCACGAAGTTGCGGCCAGACGAGTCTGTCCAGCTCAGGCCATCCTTCAGCTTGAAGGCGCGGGCATCGCTCAAGTTCCCGTCCTTGAACTTCTGAAGGCGGACGCCCTTGCCACGGACCATTTCCGGCACATCATCACGCTTGAAGATGATCATCTTGCGGTTTTCGCCGATCGTGGCGATGTGGGTTGCTTCCTCCGGCACGATGACGCAGACGCAGGCCTCAACCGGCGCCTTGACGTTCAGCACCTGCTTGCCCTTGCGGGTGGTGGCCACGCACTCATCTTCCGGCACGATGAAGCCATCGCCGTCGGTCGAGGCCAGCAATCGCTTGGTCCCCGGTTGGTGGATGAACAGCGCAATGATCGAATCCGCCGCATCGAGATCACACATCAGGCGCACCGGCTCACCATGGCCGCGGCCACCGGGCAGCTTCGCCACATCCAGCGTAAAGAACTTGCCGGAAGACGAGAACAGCATCACCTTGTCCGTGGTCATGGCGTGGAAGGTGAACTGGCCCTTGTCGCCATCCTTGTAGGCGAGGCCCGAGACATCCTCCATGTGGCCCTTCATGGTGCGGATCCAGCCCTTCTCGGAGCACACCACCGTGACGGGCTCCTTCTCGATCATCGACTGCTCAAGGTCGATATCAATGTCGGGAGCCTCCGAGAAATCGGTACGGCGGCGGCCGAGCGGCGTCTTCTTGGAGTATTTCTCCTTCACGCCCTTGATCTCTTCGGCGATCTTTCCCCACTGCTCGTCATCGGACTTCAGGAGCGCCTGCAGGCCCTTCTGCTCCTTGACGAGCTTTGCATGCTCGCCGCGGATTTCCATTTCCTCCAGCTTGCGCAGGGCGCGCAGCCGCATGTTGAGGATGGCTTCGGCCTGGTTGTCGGTGAGTGAAAAGCGCTTGATCAGCGAAGGCTTCGGCTCATCCTCCTCACGGATGATGCGGATCACCTCATCAAGGTTGAGGTAAGCAATGAGATAGCCTTCAAGGATCTCAAGGCGGCGCGCGATTTCAGCAAGGCGGAAGTTGGAGCGGCGGACGAGCACCTCCTTGCGGTGGTCCAGCCATTCGCGCAGCACCGCCTTCAGGCTCATCACCTTCGGCACCTTGCCATGGCTCAGCACATTCATGTTGAGCGGAATGCGGGCTTCAAGTTCCGTGTTGCGGAACATCTGCTCCATCAGCAGCGTCGCATCCACCGTGCGGCTCTTGGGCTCAAGCACCAGGCGGATGTCTTCAGCCGATTCATCGCGCACATCGGCCAGCAGCGTCAGCTTCTTGGCGGTGAGCAATTCAGCGATCTTCTCGATCAGCCGGCTTTTTTGCACGAGATAGGGAATCTCGGTGACGACGATCTGCCACATGCCACGCGGCAGTTCTTCGACACTCCAGCGCGCGCGCACGCGGAAGCCGCCACGGCCCGTTCGGTAAGCCTCAGTGATCGACGCGCGGTCATCGATGATGATGCCGCCCGTCGGGAAATCAGGCCCCTGCACCAGTTGGGCAATCTTCTCATCCGTGGCGGCAGGCGTCTTGATCAAGTGCAGCGCCGCATCGCAGAGCTCGGCGGCATTGTGCGGCGGAATGGATGTCGCCATGCCTACGGCAATCCCGGAAGAGCCATTTGCCAGCAAATTGGGGAAGGCGCCGGGCAGCACCACGGGCTCTTGCACCGAGCCATCATAATTGGGGCGGAAGTCCACCGTGTCTTCATCGAGGCCTTCGAGGAGGAGCTTCGCCACCTCCGTCATGCGCGCTTCGGTGTAGCGGTAGGCGGCGGCACTGTCGCCGTCGATGTTGCCGAAATTGCCCTGGCCATCGACCAGCGGGTAACGCGAGGAAAAGTCCTGCGCGAGGCGCACCAGCGCATCATAGATCGACTGGTCGCCATGCGGGTGATAACCGCCCATCACGTCGCCCACGATCTTGGCGGACTTCTTGAATGCGGCGGTCGGGTCAAGCCGCAGCAGCTGCATCACATGCAGCAGGCGGCGGTGCACCGGCTTCAGCCCGTCGCGCACATCTGGGAGCGCGCGGTGCATGATGGTGGACAGCGCATAGGCAAGGTAACGCTCCTCGAGCGCTGCCTTGAGGTCGATCTTCTCGATATCGCGGGGGCCTTGCGGCGGGGGAACATGCTTGCTCATGATTCGCGCCTTATAGCACCAGAGCGGCACGGAAGGGGAACAGCGGACTTCCGCTGTGGACAGACGCCCTTACACCTGCGCCACCAGCACCTTCACGATGGGCTTCTTGCCCCAGGCAAGGTCAGCCGCGCGGCGGACCGCCGTGCGGATGGTTTCGGCAAGCGCCGCCTTGTCCTTGCGGCGGGGCTTGGGGGTTGAGCGGAAGGCCTGCTCGGCGGCGTTCAGCATGTCGCCATCGAGCCCCAGCGGTACGCCATCGGTCACGAGGTCAATCTCGGCGGCAAGCTCACCCTTGCCATCCACCGCCACGCTGACGAAGACAACGCCGGTGAAGGAAAGTTTGCGGCGCTGCTTGGCCGGCCCATCCTCGGCTGGAACGATGAGACGGCCATCGACATGCAGCCGGCCAAAGGGCGCTTCATCGATATGTTCGAGCGGGCCCGGCGCCAAGCGCGCAATGAAGCCGTCCTGCGGGATCAGCACCTCGTCGATGCCCTGCGCAAGGGCAAAGTCGCGGTGGGCGCGCAGGTGGCGTGGCTCGCCATGCATGGGGATAAGCGCCTTCGGTTTCACCCACTCATAGAGCAGCGCCAGTTCGCCCTGGCGCGGGTGGCCCGAGGAGTGGACGAGGTCCTCGTCCCCCGTGATGACATCAATATCGAGGCGCGCGAGATTGTTGAGCACACGGCCCACTTCCTTCTCGTTGCCCGGAATGGTCTTGGAGGAGAAGATGACCAGGTCGCCCGGTTCCAGCGCCACATGCGGGTGCTGGTCTTCCGCAATGCGGGCGATGGCCGCGCGGGGCTCGCCCTGGCTGCCGGTGCACAGCAGCATGACCTTGTCAGGCGGCAGGTAACCGAATTCCTCTTCATCGAGCAGGCGGCCTGCATCCTTCAGCATGCCGCAGGCCCGCGCCGCCTCGATCGTATTGCGCATGGCGCGGCCCGCCAGCACCACTTCGCGGCCTGTGGCACGCGCCGCCCTTATCGCTGTGGCGAGACGGTCCACATGCGAGGCGAAGGTGGTGATGGCGACGCGGCCTGTGGCCTCCCTCACCAGCGCCATGATGGTTTGGGCCACGTCTGCTTCAGAGGGTGAGAACCCCTCGCGCAATACATTGGTGGAATCGCAGACGAGCACATCAACGCCCTTCGCGCCGATCTCACGCAGGCGCTTCTCGTCCATGCCCTGCCCCAGCACCGGGGTGCGGTCGATCTTCCAGTCGCCCGAGTGCAGGACACGGCCTTCCCTGGTTTCAATCAGCAGCGCAGTTGGTTCCGGAATCGAGTGGGTAACGGAGACAAACTCAAGCCCGAACGGACCGAGCGTTACCTTCGAGCCGACAGGCATCACCTTCACGGGCACCTGCTCGTCAAGCCCGGCTTCCTTCAGCTTCAGCGCCAGAATCTGGGCGGCGAAGGGCGTGCAGTACACAGGGCACTCAAGCTGCGGCCAGAGCCAGGCGACAGCGCCCAGGTGGTCCTCATGGGCGTGGGTCAGCACCAGGCCGTGCAGGCGCGATTTCTCCGCCGTGATGTAGCCCACATCCGGCAGGACGACATCAATGCCGGGGTCCGTCTCCTCGCCGAATTTCACGCCGAGATCGACCATGATCCAGTGCCGGTCATCCGCCGGGCCGGAGCCGTAGCAATAGCAGTTCATGCCGATCTCGCCCGTGCCGCCCAGGGGCAGGAACACGAGCTCATGGGGGAGGTGGCCTCTGCGCTTGGGCGTCATTGATCTCTCTTCCGTCTCAAGGCTTCGAGTTCGGCGAATTTCACCTCGCCCGCGTGAATGGCATGCAGATCGCCGTCAGCCGTTTCAAGGATCAGCGCACCGTCCGCCGCCAATCCCTTGAAAACACCTGAGAGTGCGGCGGTTCCGGACGTGGCGGTTACCGGCCCGCCAAGCCCCAATGCGCGCTGTGCCCACTCCTGCCGGATCACACCGAAGCCGCGCCCCTCGTCCCACTGCTTCAGGCGCCGGGCAAGGTTCATGTCGAGTTCACGCAGCACCGCCTCCACCGCAAGGCCGCCACCAAGGGCGGTGACGGGATAAGGCGTTCCCTCAGGCGCGTGCGCGACGTTCACACCACAGCCTATGGCAACGCGGGTGGGCGAAGCACCAATCACCTCCGGCAGGACGCCGCAAAACTTGGACCCGCCGATCAGAACGTCATTGGGCCACTTGATGCGGGGCGCAAGCTCGGGCCGGAACCGCACCGCCGTGTCATGCACCGCGAGCGCTGCCACGAAGCTCACCTGCGAAGCCACCTGCGGGCTTTGCGAAATGGCAAATAGAAACGTGGCGTAGAGGTTGCCGGGCTCACTCACCCAGCTGCGGCCGAGGCGGCCGCGCCCCACCGTCTGCTCATCGGCCCAAAGCCATAGAGGCCCGCATTCGCCATCATCGGCCAGCCTGCGGGCCTCCAGATTGGTGGAATCAATCCGGTCAAAGTGGCGGACCGGATGTCCCGTTTCGAGGATCAATAGAGCGACTTGGCGGCAGCCGCTGCCACATCGATGATCGGCGATGCGACCCACGGGATGACGAACAGCAGCGTAAAGGCACCAGAGGCATAGGCGACGAGCTTCACCTCGCCATCCATGCCGTCAAAGGCGTCCTTGGGCTCGTCGAAATACATGATCTTCACGATGCGGAGATAATAATAGGCGCCAACCACCGAAGCCAGAACGCCGAGAATGGCCAGCGTGTAGAGACCCGCCTTCATCGCCGCGAGGAACACGAAGTACTTGGCGAAGAAGCCCGCAAGCGGCGGAATGCCCGCCAGCGAAAACATCAGCATGGCAAAGACGAAGGCAAGGCCCGGGCTGTGGCGGGCAAGGCCGCCAAGGTCGCTGATCTCCTCCACCATGTGGCCCTTGCGGCGCATGGCAATGACGCAGGCAAAGGACCCGAGCGTGGTGATCATGTAGATGATCATGTAGATGACGACACCCTGCACGCCTTCATTGCTGCCGGCCGCGAGGCCGACAAGCGCAAAGCCCATGTTGGCGATCGAGGAATAAGCGAGCAGCCGCTTGATGTTGTTCTGCCCGATGGCGGCAAATGCGCCGAGCGCCATGGAGGCAATCGACACGACGACAATGATCTGCTGCCAGTCCGGCGCCACGGAGCCGAAGGGCTCCATCATCGCGCGTGTCAGCAGCGCCATGGCGGCAACCTTGGGCGCGGAGGCGAAGAACGCCGTCACCGGCGTGGGAGCGCCCTCATAAACATCGGGCGTCCACATGTGGAAGGGCACGGCGGAAATCTTGAAGGCCAGGCCCGCGATCACGAAGACAAGGCCAAAGATCACGCCAAGGTTCGCGCCATTGTTGGTGAGGAAGGAGGCAATCTCCGGGAAGGCGGTCGAGCCGGTGAAGCCGTAAATCATCGAGGCGCCATACAGCAGCATGCCGGACGACAGCGCACCCAGCACGAAATACTTGAGGCCTGCTTCCGAAGCCCGGGCCGAGTCCCGCTTGAACGAGGCCAGCACGTAGAGCGCCAGCGACTGGAGTTCGAGCCCCATATACAGCGCGATCAGATTGTTGGCGGAGATCATCAGCATCATGCCGACGGTGGCCAGCAGCATCAGAACAGGATATTCGAACCGCTGCGAGCCGTCCCGCTTCATGAAGCTGACGGACAGCACCAGCGCCACGGCAGATCCAAACAGCGCCAGCACCTTCATGACCCGCGCGAACGTGTCGATCAGCATGCCACCCTGAAACGCCTCCGCCTCATTGGGACCACCGGCAACAACCAGCACCGCAGTGACGCCAAGCGCGATCAACGCCCCATGGGTGACAACTCCGGTCGCATCGGACTTGCGGAAAACACCCAGCATGAGGAGTGCCATTGCGGCAAGCGCCAGCACGATCTCGGGTAACGCTGCAACGGCATCGGCCTGTTCGAGAAGCCACATGGAGGTCTTGTCCTTACTGCAGCGAGGCCAGCGCCAGCGCTTGGGCTGTGGCGGCGGCCTCGTTCAACGGCTTGATGATGGCTTCGACCGAGGGGCCGAAGATGTTCAGGATGGGCGAAGGATACACGCCGAAGAAAACGGTGAGCACCACCAGCGGCAGCAGCGTGGCAAGTTCGCGAGGCGTCATGTCCGGCAGGTGCATGAGCGCCGGCTTCTCCAGCTTGCCGAACACCACGCGGCGGTAGAGCCACAGCGCATAGGCTGCCGAGAAGATCACGCCCAGCGTGGCGACGAAGGCCACCCAGGTGTTGGCCTTGAAGGCCCCCATCAGAGACAGGAATTCACCAACGAAACCCGAGGTGCCGGGCAGGCCCACATTGGCCATGGTGAACACCATGAAGGTGAAGGCGAACAGCGGCATGGTTTTCACCAGTCCGCCATAGGCCGCAATTTCACGCGTGTGCATGCGGTCGTACACGACGCCGACACAGAGGAACAGCGCACCAGACACAAGGCCATGACTGATCATCTGGAACATCGCGCCGTCGATGCCCTGCCGGTTCAAGGAGAAGATGCCCATGGTCACGAAGCCCATGTGGGCGACGGAGGAATAGGCGATCAGCTTTTTCATGTCCTCCTGCATCATAGCCACGAGCGAGGTGTAGACGATGGCGATCACGGAGAGCACGAAGACGAAGTCCTGGAAGTAGAGGCTGGCATCCGGGAACATCGGCAGCGAGAAGCGCAGGAAACCGTAACCGCCCATCTTCAGCAGAATGGCCGCCAGGATGACGGAGCCCGCCGTTGGCGCTTCCACATGCGCATCCGGAAGCCATGTGTGCACCGGCCACATCGGCATCTTCACCGCAAAGGAGGCGAAGAAGGCAAGCCACAACCATGTCTGAGCCTCAGGGGTGAAGCCGGGCTTGGCGAGCAGTTGCACGATGTCGGTCGTGCCGCTGGTCCAGTACATGTAGATGATGGCGAGCAGCATGAGCACCGAGCCCAGCAGCGTATACAGGAAGAACTTGAAGCTGGCATAGACGCGGCGCGGGCCGCCCCACACACCGATGATCAGGAA
>CAYMQH010000058.1:0-19738 GCA_964392525.1 uncultured Aestuariivirga sp. | reverse complement strand
GGCTGGTTCGGATTGGCGGGGATCAGCGTATCGAGCGAATGGTCGATGCGGTCCGGCGGGTCGAAGCTCGGAAGCTCGGGCAGATCCGCGGTGTTGGAAGACGGGAGGAAGTCAATCAGGCGGCGCATCTGCAGCAGCGCCTCTACATCGTTCTCGAAGGCCTTGTCCGCGATGGAGGATTTGGTGGTGTGGACGGAAGCACCGCCCAGTTCTTCCGCCGTCACCGTTTCATTGGTGACGGTCTTCACCACGTCCGGCCCCGTCACGAACATGTAGCTCGTGTCGCGCACCATGAAGATGAAGTCCGTCATGGCGGGGGAGTAGACGTCGCCACCCGCGCAGGGGCCCATGATGACGGAAATCTGCGGGATGACGCCGGAGGCCATCACATTGCGCTGGAACACGTCGCCATAGCCGCCGAGCGCATTCACGCCTTCCTGAATGCGAGCACCACCGGCATCGAACAGGCCGATGATGGGGGCGCGGTTCTGCAGCGCCATGTCCTGGATCTTGGTGATCTTGCGGGCATGAGCTTCGGACAGCGAACCGCCGAACACCGTGAAGTCCTTGGCGAAGACATAGACGACACGGCCATTCACCGTGCCCCAACCGGTAACGACGCCATCGCCAGGAAGCTTCTGCTCTTCCATGCCGAAATCGGTGCAGCGATGTTCGACGAACATGTCAAACTCCTCGAAGGAGCCTTCATCGAGCAGCAGTTCGATACGTTCCCGCGCTGTCAGCTTGCCCTTGGCATGCTGCGAGGCCACGCGCTTTTCGCCCCCGCCCGCCCGCGCCTGGATACGGCGGGCTTCCAGCTTTTCGAGAATATCCTGCATCGGGCAACTCCGGGCAAATGCTTGAATTTCAACCGCCCGTGTTAGGCCGGGGACCGCCATCCGTCAAATCAGCCGAAAGGCCAATGGCAGCCCCTCAGCCGCCCTTCGCGCACCCTCTCCCACCTTACGGAGGGAGAGGGAAAACTCATTTCCTGCTGCCGTTGCAGCGCAATGGGAGAAGGTCCCCGAAGGGGCGGCTGAGAGCCCTCTTTAGACCGCCGCCAGTCTTAGAAACCGGCAGGCGGCCATGAATTCCCTGAGCCTTGCAGCGCGACGGGCTTCTGCTTCCCCGTCCTCGCCCCAGTGCTCGATCTGGTAGTCCTCGTCCACATGCGCAGTGATCCAGGCCTCCTCCGGGCTGATGGCGCGGCGGGCCAGCATGAGGGCGATCAGGGCGGACCCCGTCAACGTCATCAGCGTGTGGAAGGCGGCGAGTTCGAAATCGGTCAGGTCGGTGAGCGCAGCACCGACGGCACTAAGCGCGGCTTCCGGTTGGGGCTGGTGCATCACGCCCATCCGCACCTCAAAAGGCGCATCCAGCGCGGTGCGGGCCCAGTCCACCACGGGGTCCCACTGGCGGGCATGGCACTGGACGAGATCCGGCGGCCTGTCCGCCCGGTAACAGACAAGATCGCTGTTGGAATAGTCCAGCACCTCGGACTCGATCGCCGCCCGGTTGGGGCCAACGCGGTCGATCGCGGTGTTGGCGAGCTTGGTGAGGGTCATGGAGGACGGGTCCAGTTTCTCGCCTTGCGCCTCCCATTCCGCAGCAACGGCCTCCGCCAGCGCACGGGTGGGTAGAACCAGTGGCACCTTCATCGGGGTCTTCACCACGCGGCCATCAAGCGCGATACCGAGGTCATCCGTTACGGAGACGGTCTTGTAGAAGCGGCGGGCGTTCATCTCATGCGTTCCTGCCAAAGTGATTCAAGGTGTTTAGCCAATTCGTTGAAATCATTAGAAATCGTATTCGCGCCAGCGTGCATCAGCTCGAGTACGGCATGGTTCCCCCAGGCTACGCCTGCCGCGCCGATCCCCGCCGCGCGGGCCATGGCGATGTCAAAGCTCGTATCCCCGATCATGATGGCAGCGGAAGGTTCAAGCCCGGTTTCAGCAAGCGCTGCCACGATCATGGAGGGATGTGGTTTCGAGGGATGATCATCCGATGTCTGCACGGTGGCGAACCAGCCCTCCAATCCGTGCACGTCAAGAAGATGAGCCACACCACGGCGCGACTTGCCGGTGGCAATGCCGAGCACAACGTCATCGCGCGCATGCAGTGCCATCAGAAGCGGCAGCGCGCCGTCGAACAGGTGTTCCGTATGCTCGCCCCTGGCGCGATGTTCCCAGAAGGCCTGCTTGTAGGCCGCCGCCAGACGTTCATGCATCGCGTGCGCCTCCTCCGGCGCCAGCGCCTTCATCGCATCGATGAGAGACAGGCCGACGATGGACATCATGCGCGCCCTGCCCGGCACGGCGAGGCCCTCTGCCCTGAAGGCCGAGGTGAGCGAGGCGGCGATCATGGCGCTGCTGTCCACCAGCGTGCCATCCACGTCAAAGATAGCAAGCTTCACCCCTGCCCCTCCGCGAAGCGATTGGGATCAAAACCCAGCAACTCGAAGCTCTGCAGCATATGCTCTGGCAGTGGCGCGGAAATGTCGATGGTGCCTTCGCGCGGATGCGGGAAGACGATACGCCGCGCATGAAGGTGCAGTTTCTTTGCCAGCCCCTCCGGCATGCCATCAAGGCCGCCGTATTTCTCGTCCCCCATGATCGGCGTGCCGATATGCGCCATGTGGGCGCGAAGCTGGTGCTGGCGCCCGGTGACGGGCTTCAAGGACACCCAGGCAGCAATGTCGGACGCCTTGTCGAGCACGGCGTAAAAGGTCACGGCGCGCTGCTCGTCCTCCTCCTCGCCAGCTTGAGAGGCGCGCATGCGGTCGCCCTCCGGTCCCTTGGCCTTGATGAGCGCCACCTCGATCCGCCCCTGTGCGGGTTTTGGAACGCCCTTCACCACGGACCAGTAGGTTTTCTTCACCGCCCGGGTGGCAAAGAGTTTACCCAAGGCCGCCGCCACCGAACGCCGCTTGGCGATGACGATGACGCCCGATGTATCCCGGTCCAGCCGGTGCACGAGCAAGGGGCGCTCGCCCAGCTCAACACCAAGGCCCATGAGCAGCCCATCAAGATGATGGTGCGTCTTGCTGCCACCCTGCACGGCAAAGCCCGAGGGCTTGTTCAGCACATAGATGTCCCGGTCCTCATGGATCACCATGGACTGGAACAGGCGGCGCTCCTGGGGGCTCAGGGGCTTCACATCGGCCTTGGGCGCATCGGCGGGCCTTGTGTCGAAGGCCAGCGGCGGCACGCGGATCTCCTGCTCGGCTTCAAGCCGCGTATTGGTCTTGGCGCGTGCCCCCGCTACGCGCACCTGGCCGGTGCGCGTGAGCTTGTTCAGGTAAGCAAAGGTCACCTGCGGGAAGTGAACCTTGAACCAGCGGTCCAGCCGCATGCCGGTTTCTTCCGCCGTCACCACATGGCGCTTCACCTCGCTCATGGCAGGACGGGCGGCGGGAACATTATCCGGATCAGATAAAGCCCGGCGAACACCGCAACAAGAGATCCCAGGACAGATGCCGCGGCATAGGCGAAGGCATGAAGCGTGGCCTTCTTCTCCATCAGCAGCGCGAAATCGAGCGAAAAGGCGGAAAAGGTGGTGAAGCCGCCAAGCACGCCAGTGGTCAGCATGGCGCGCACCTCCTGCGAAACATTGAGCTTCAAGGCCATCAACTCCGTGAGCAGACCCATGATGAAGCAGCCCAGCACATTCTCAAACATTGTCTGCCACGGGAAGCCCGGCCCCAGCAGCTTTCCGAACAGCACATTGACGCCATAGCGCGCGGAGGCCCCGAGGCCGCCGCCGATTGCCACCCAGACCACGACCGGCATTACAACCACCCCTTTCGCTTGAAGTAGTAGAACGGCAGAACCGCGGACCCCACCATGAGCAGAAGCGCGAAAGGATAGCCAAACTGCCATTGCAGTTCCGGCATGAACGCGAAGTTCATGCCATAGATCGAAGCGACCAGCGTCGGCGGCAGGAACACCACCGCCGCCACCGAGAAAATCTTGATGATGCCATTTTGCTCGATGGAGATGAGACCCAGTACCGCGTCCAGCAGGAAGCTGATTTTCCCCGAGAGGAATGTCGCGTGGTCGGTGAGCGAGACGATGTCGCGCTGCAGGATCTTGATGCGAAGCTTGTTCTCCTTAATGTCCTTGTGGTCGCGCAACTGGTCCACGATCGCCTGCAGGAAGGCGACGGCGCGGCCAATGGACACAAGGCTCTCGCGCATCTTGGAGACGAAGTCGCCCTCCTCGCCGATATTCTCGATCAACTCCTGCAGGTTTATGGTCTTGCGCGAGGTCTGCTTGTGTACGCCAGACAGGGTGCGCTTGGCGCCGAAAGTCTTCTTGGATGTCTCGTCGACGATCTGGCCCGCGCGTTCCAGATGGTCGGCGGCACGGTCAACCACGGCCTCGAGCAGCGCGATAAGAATGGTCCAGCCGGTGAGCGGAGTGGACTGCGGCTTCATGGCCCGCTTCACATAGGCCGGAAAAGCCTGCGGATGGTGATGGCGCACGGTGACAAGGCTGTTATCCTTGACGATGAAGGTGACAGGAGATGATTCCGGTTCGTCATGATCGCCGCGGCGCATGAGGGTGGCCGTCATGAAGGCGGCACCATCCATCTGGTAGAGGCGGCTGGAGGCTTCGATCTCAGCCAGTGCCTCCCGCGTTGGAATGTCGATCCCGAGGGCAGCCTCCACCGCCGCCTCCTCGGCGTCCGTCGGTTCCACCAGATCGAACCAAACCGTTTCCGAGGGATCCTTGAGCGCCAAGGCGGGATCCAATTCAGTCAGGCAGTCATGGGCTGTTCCATAAGCAGTCAACATGTGCGGACCCGTCACGAAAAGTGTTGTTTCGCACCCTCCGTAAGCCCCAACTGCCGCCTTGGCAAGGTGGGGCAACAGCGCCCGCTCAAGCCCAGTCGAGAACCACCTTGCCGCAGCTTCCCTGCTTCATCAGGGCAAAGCCCTGCGCATAGTCAGCCGCCTTCATGCGATGGGTGATGACCTTGCGCACATCCAGGCCCGATTGCAGCATGGCAATCATCTTGTACCAGGTCTCGAACATCTCGCGGCCGTAAATGCCCTTGATGGTGAGTGACTTGAAGATCACCCGGTTCCAGTCAACCTTGGTGGGACCAGATGGGATGCCCAGCATGGCGATCTTGCCGCCCATGATCATCCGGTCCACCATCTGGTCGAAGGCCTGTGGCGCGCCGGACATTTCAAGGCCGATGTCGAAGCCCTCGCTCATCCGCAGCCGGTGCATGACGTCAGCCAGATCCTCGCGGGAGACATTCACCGTCACGGCGTCCGTCACCTGATTGCAGAGATCGAGCCGATAGTCGTTGATGTCCGTGACGACCACATGGCGCGCGCCGACATGGCGGCAGATCGCCGCCGCCATGATGCCGATGGGGCCAGCGCCAGTGATCAGCACGTCCTCGCCCACGAGATCAAAGGAAAGCGCGGTATGAACCGCGTTGCCCAACGGATCGAGAATGGCACCGATCTCATCATCGACCTCGGGCGGCAGGTGGATGGCGTTGAAGGCCGGAATCTTGAGATAGTCGGCAAAAGCGCCCGGCAGGTTGACGCCAATGCCCTTGGTCTCGGGGTCGAGGTGGAAATGCCCGGCCCTTGCCATGCGGCTTTTCATGCCGATCAGGTGGCCCTCGCCCGACACCCGGTCACCCACTCTCACGGTGCGCACATGGCTGCCGATCTCGGTCACGATGCCCGCAAACTCATGGCCGACAACCATCGGAACGGGAATGGTCTTCTGCGCCCATTCATCCCACTTCCAGATATGGAGATCCGTGCCGCAGATTCCGGTCTTGGCGACCTTGATCAGAATGTCATCCGGCCCAATCTGCGGCACGGGTTCATCGCGCATTTCAAGGCCTTCGGCGCGCTCAGCCTTCACAAGTGCCCGCATGTCAGATCACTCCCAATTCCTTGCCAGCCGCGGTGAAGGCAGCAATTGCAGCGTCAATGTCCGCAAGTGAGTGCGCCGCCGACATTTGCGTGCGGATGCGCGCCTGCCCCTTGGGCACCACGGGAAAAAAGAAGCCCGTGACATAGATGCCCTTGTCATAAAGGCGTGCAGCCATGTCCTGCGCGAGTTTCGCTTCGCCCAGCATCACCGGAATGATCGGGTGTTCGCCAGGCAGCAGGGTAAATCCTGCTGCCGTCATGCCTGACCGGAAGCGTCGCGCATTGGTAAACAAACGATCGCGCAAATCATCGCCCTGCTCTGCCATGTCAATGGCGTGCAGGCCTGCGGCCACGATGGGCGGCGGCAGTGCGTTGGAAAAAAGATAGGGTCTTGCCCGCTGCCGCATGAGATCGACAATCGGCTGGGCCGCCGCGATGAAACCTCCCGCCGACCCGCCCAGCGCCTTGCCGAGCGTGCCGGTGAGGATATCCACCGTTACACCCGCCCGGTGTGGCGTACCGCGTCCCTGTGGTCCGATGAAGCCGGTGGCGTGGCAGTCATCAACCATGATGAGCGCGTCATGCGCGTCCGCCAGTTTCCGGATGTCCTGTAACTTCGCAAAGTAACCATCCATGGAGAACACGCCGTCCGTCACGATGATGACACGACGCGCACCCCCGGAACGGGCGGCCTTCAGCTGTGTCTCAAGATCATTCATGTCGCCATTGGCATAGCGGAAGCGCCTGGCCTTCGAGAGCCGGATACCATCGATGATCGAGGCATGGTTCAGCGCATCCGAAATGATGGCATCCTGCTCGCTGAACAGCGGCTCGAACACGGCGCCGTTGGCATCGAAGCAGGCGGCGAACAGGATCGCGTCATCCATGCCGAGGTAATCGGCAATCCGCCGCTCCAATGCCAGATGCAGGTCACTCGTGCCGCAAATGAAGCGGACCGAGGCCATGCCAAGGCCGTGACTGTCCAGCGCCTGCTTCGCCGCCATCACAAGATCCGGGTGGTCCGCCAGCCCGAGATAGTTGTTTGCACAGAAGTTCAAAACCTCGCGCCCGCCAGCGACCGAAATGCGGGCAGACTGGTGGCCAAGGATTGGCCGCTCCACCTTCCAAAGCGATTGATCGCGGATGGCCACAAGTTCGGATGCGATGTCGGACAGTGTGCTGCTCATGGCACAAGGCTACCCCGCCCTGCGCCCGGGGAGAAGCGTCGAAGTCTCTCACCTCATCGAGGAGGAGCGGTGCCGCCGCCGCACGTCTAGGATGGCGGCCCCAGATAGGGAATGACGCCCGCCGCATCGGCGTAGCGTATGGCACCGTCAAGCAGGGCCATCACCGCGACGGCCACCGAGAAGCCAACGCTGAACAGCATGACCGATGCCGAAATCGCACGCTGATTGCCGGCATGGCAGAAGGCAATGGCGATCTGCGTCAGCAGGCCGAAGATCAGCAGGCTCACAAGCTTGGCGCTGTCGTGGCTCTGGTGACGCAGGGTGCTGCGCTCCAGATAGGACATGCGCAGTGTCTCGAGGGCCGTCATGAAGCTTGAATTCTGCGGCGCGTGGCCGCTGAAAAATGCCGTATCTGCTCCAATCGCATAGAGTTGCTGCAGGGACGCCTTCACGGCGGCAGGGGGCTGGGCCGGGTCCGGCAAATCCCGGTCGGTGGCCAGCAGGCCTTCTGTGAAGGCGCGGACCGCCTGCGGAACCCGGTCATCCCCCGGCGCAATGCTCTGGCTGATGGCGGTGAGCGATTGCAGGGCGCTCACCTGCGTATCGAGCAGGTCGTTCACATGGCTGATCTTCTGCCAGACCTCATTGGCGATCAGGCTGGCGAAGAGGCCGAACAGCAATGCCAGCGCGGCGAAGTAAGGCCCCACCACGCCGCGCACCGCGAAGCGGCTGCGGTCCATGTAGTAGAAGGCAATGCACACGCCAGCACCCAGCAGAAGTGGCAGAAGTGTTGCACCAATCTGCCACGACAGCGGCAACTGCATGGATTTGTGCAGCGTCCAGGCCAGCCCGGCCAGCACGAGCGCCCCAAGCGAGCCCCAGGCTTTCACATGATGGCGCGACGTCTTCTTTCTGTCCGGCTCTGCGTCCGGCGCAGTGCACGTTTCGTGAACGGCTGGCTTGATCGCCATGTTGATGGCAATGGCGACCAGGAACAAAAGGGATGTGGCGTAAAAGGACTCAAACTTCATGGTCCGGAGTTCCGTCAGGCTCCACGAGGCGGGTGCCACAAGGTAAATGCCTGCCGCCACGAACAGCGCCCCGGCCGACCATGCTGTGAGGATGCGGCCGTGGATCGTCCCCGTGAACCGGCTTCCGAACACGTCGGACACATAGGCGGGGATGACCGCGAAAAGGCCGCCATAGACCATGATCATCAACATGTATTCGAGCACCGTCATTGGCAGGTTAAGCCGCGCCGCCATGAGCGGCGTGCTGAGGTGCAAGAGGCAGCCCGTGACCAGAAGCAGCATCACCGTATTCTTGCGGCCGAGATAATCGGACGCTGCAGCAATCAGGAACCGGCCAACCATGTTCGATACGCCAAGCAGCGCGACGAAACCGGCGATTTCTGCGGCCAGTGCCGTGCGCCCCATGGCCAGGGACAGCATGCCAGGTGCGCTGGCAAGGAGGTTGATGCCCGCCACCACATTGATGAACAGCAGGCCCCAGATCAGGTAGAATTGCGGCTTGCGCAGGGCCGCCGCGGCATCGAGCGCCCGCTCATCCGCAAGGCGCGGCGCAGGCGGGCTTGCAAGGCCAAGGCACGCTGCAAGCATGATGACGGCATAGATCAGCGACAGCGCGACGAGCGTCTCGCCCACACCGCTCGACACCTCCGACTGGAACAGTCCCATCAGCACGGACGACAGCGCGGTCGCCAGGATCGCCCCGCCCCCGAAGCCTGTGATCGCAAGCCCCGTGGCCAGGCCGCGGCGGTCGGGGAACCAGTCGATCAGCAACTGCATGGGCGCCACATAGCCAAGGCCAAGGCCGATCCCCGCGATGACGCCATATCCCGCGAAGAACAGCGGGGCGCTCTCAATCTGGACGGCGAAGCCCGCCACCGCGAGCCCCACGCAGAAGAACAGCGAGGCCAAAAAGGCCGTGGCCTGCGCCCCAATTCTTTCTGTCAACCGGCCGGCGAATGCCGCCGACAGGCCAAGCATGATCATGGCAAGGGTGAAGACCCCATGCAGCAGGCCATCGACCCAGAGGCCCGCCTGATCCGCGGCGCCCGAGCCCATGACAGGCCGGTACAGCGCGCCCAGCGCATAGGCCTGTCCGAGGCATAAGTGCAGCGCCATGGCAGCGGGCGGAAGATGCCAGCGGTGAAAGCCCGGCCGGACGGTGGTGGTGTGCTCACGGAAAAAGGACAACATCATGGGCCTGTACATGCTTGCAGAGGATGAGACGCAAACTAGGCAGCTAAGTTTCGATCAGCAAATCCTATTATGGACTATCCGCAGCAATGCGGCCGTAGCGGGGGCCTGCTCCCAGCGCCGGAAGCGGCTGCTGCCCGATGCCGCCGCTCTTGATTTGAAGCCGGGGCACGCGCCGTGCTACGAGCGCGGACATGACAAAGCCCGTTCACATCATCGGCGCCGGCATGGCCGGTTCCGAAGCCGCCTGGCAGCTCGCAAGCGCGGGCGTGCCCGTGATCCTCCACGAAATGCGACCCAAGGTCGCCACCGATGCCCATAAATCAGGGGGCTTCGCCGAACTCGTCTGCTCGAACTCGTTCCGCTCGGATGACGCGGAGCAAAATGCCGTGGGCCTCCTCCACTGGGAAATGCGGCGCGCGGGCTCGCTCATCATGGCCATGGCGGACCGCCACAAAGTGCCCGCGGGTGGCGCGCTCGCGGTGGACCGCGATGCATTCTCAGACGAGGTGACGGCGACGCTGAAATCCCACCCGCTGGTCAGCGTTGCAGAAGGCGAAATCGCCGGGCTTCCCCCTGCCGAATGGGAAAACGTCATCATCGCCACCGGCCCTTTGACGTCTCCGGCGCTTGCTGACGCCATCCGCCGCCATACGGGAGAGGAGTCGCTCGCCTTCTTCGACGCCATCGCCCCCATCGTCCACCGGGAAACGATCGACATGGATGTCGCATGGTTCCAGTCCCGCTATGACAAGGTCGGCCCCGGTGGCACCGGCAAGGACTACATCAACTGTCCGATGAACCGCGAGCAATACGAGACTTTCGTCCGTATGCTGATGGAGGGCGAGAAGACGGACTTCAAGGAATGGGAGAAATCCACGCCCTACTTCGATGGCTGCCTGCCCATTGAAGTGATGGCGGAGCGCGGGGCCGAAACCCTGCGCCATGGCCCCATGAAACCGCGCGGGCTTACCAACGCGCATAAGCCGGAGGAGAAGGCCTATGCCGTGGTCCAGCTCCGGCAGGACAACAAGCTCGGCACGCTCTACAACATGGTCGGATTTCAGACGAAGCTGAAATATGCCGATCAGATAAAGGTCTTCCGCACCATTCCGGGGCTGGAGAATGCCGAATTCGCAAGGCTTGGCGGGCTGCACCGCAACACCTTCCTCAACAGCCCGCGCGTGCTCGACGGCCTGCTGCGGCTGAAGGCGGAGCCGCGCCTGCGCTTTGCAGGCCAGGTGACGGGCGTCGAAGGCTATGTGGAAAGCGCCGCCATGGGCCTGATGGCGGGCCGCATGGCCGCCGCCGAGGCGCTGGGCCGGCCCTTCACGCCGCCGCCGCCCACCACGGCACACGGAGCGCTCATCAACCACATCACGGGCGGCCACATCGAAACCACCGATGGGCGGAACTCATCCTTCCAGCCGATGAACGTCAACTTCGGCCTGTTTCCGCCAGTCGTCAAAATGCGCGAGAAGGACGGGAAGCGGCTGAAGCACACGGAACAGGCCGTGGAGAGAAAGCGCGCCTATACGGCGCGGGCGATGTCTGATTTCGATCTCTGGCTGCTGGGCTGAGGGCGATGCTGATGCCTACCAGCGGCGCGCCGTCCACCACATGACGAGCTGCCGCCAGAGTGGCGAGACGCTGAGCGGCGCGTCGGGCGCCCTGGCGACCTGCTTCAGGTAGGTTGCCGTCAGGCTGAGCGGCAGGAAAGCGGGCAGCACCGATTTGGGCAGGGACGGCAGCAATGCCTCGGCCTCGGCCAGACGCTTCCGCGCGTGGGCGATGGCCGCCGCGAGGTCCATGCCCGCCGGGAGGAACGGATCACGGTGGCGGGGATCGCCCAGCACCAGCGCCAGTCCCTGCGCCACGCCCCCAAGGCCAGCCGCCTCGCTGGCTTTTGGTGCATCCGCAGGATCGAGGATCATCGCCGCCATCTGGATGAGGCGCGAGGAGGTTTCACCGAGATAGGCCTCGAGGGCCGTCACGTCCGGCATGCGGTCGCCATAGAGGTCGCACTCATGGGCAGTGACGAGATCAAGCAGTGCCTGTTTCGGCAGGCGGCCCAGCGTAATGGCGGAGCCCAGCGCCTCCGCCACCGGATGGCCTGAGGCGCCACGCCCCTCGTAGAGGCTCTCGACCGTGTCGCGCCACCACTGCAGGCGGATGAGGCCCAGCTGCGGTTCCGTTACCGCATCGCGGATGCGGACAACTTCACTATTGAAGGCATAGAGGGCGAGAAGATGCGGCCGCCTGTCGTCAGGCGCGAAGAGCGTGGAGAGGAAGCGGTCACGGTCATGCCGCTGCACCAGCGCCTGGCATTCCGCGCCGGGATCACTCATGGCGGACGGCGATCAGGGCAGCCGCCACGCGGCGCTTCTCCGCGAGCAGGAGGTTGTAGGTCGACACGGCGTGTCCCGTCGCCATCGGGTCCGCCATGATGGCGGCAGCGGAGAGCGCATCGCGTACGGACTTGGGTGGCCGCGCCATGTCGCGGCCCATGCCGATGATCAGGATGTCGATGTCTGCGCGTTCTTTCAGAACTGCGGCGAAGTCATCGACCGTCAGCGCCAGCGGATCGGGGTTCCACGCATGGATGCCGGAGGGCAGCGCCAGGATGGAGCCCCGGTGCGACATGCCCGCGAAACCGAAGCCGCCCGCCCCATAGCCGTCGATGGCAGCCCGGCCGGGAAAATGCGCCGTCACGGCCTTGCGGCGACCGCCGCCTTGGCCTCGGCCGCCTTCTTGGCGTCGCGCGGCGTTCCGAACAGCAGCAGAACCGGCGTGGCGATGAAGAAGGAGGAATAGGTGCCGATCAGCACGCCCCAGATCATGGTGAAGGTGAAGCCGGAAATGACTTCGCCGCCCCAGATGTAAAGGGCGAGCAGCGCCAGCAGCACGGAGACGGAGGTCATCAGGGTGCGCGGCAGCACGGAGTTGATCGAGAAATCCATCAGATCCGCGAAGGGCATCGACTTGTACTTGCGCAGGAACTCGCGGATACGGTCATAAATGACCACGGTGTCGTTCAGCGAATAGCCGATGATGGTGAGGATCGCCGCGATGATCGACAGGTTGAACTCCAGCCCCAGAAGGCTGAACAGGCCAATGGTCAGGATCACGTCATGCATCAGCGAGGCAATTGCGCCAAGCGCGAATTGCCACTCGAAGCGGAACCACACGTAGAGCAGCACGAGGAACATTGCGATCACAACGGCCAGTGTGCCCTGCTGCGCCAGTTCGCCGGAAACCTTTGGTCCCACCACGTCCACACTGCGGTATTCAACGCCCGGACCAAGCGCTTCCTTGATCTTGTTCACCGCCGCCTGCTGGGCCTCGTCCCCGCCATCCTGCGTACCGATGCGGATCAGCACGTCGCGGGGCGAGCCGAACTCCTGCAATTCACCGGAGCCGAGTCCCAGCCCATTGATGGTGGAGCGCATGGCATCGAGATCGACGGGCTCGGCGGTGCGCACGGTGATGACCGTGCCGCCCTTGAAGTCCACGCCCATGTTCAGGCCATTGAAGATGAACAGCAGCAACGAAGCAGCACACAGGATGCCCGAGATGAAGTAGCCGAAACGGCTGAACCGCATGAACGGAATCTTGGTGTCGTCCGGGATGAGGCGGATGCCCTTCATGATCGTGTTCCCGCCTTAGAGCGGGACCTCCTTGGGACGCCTGACCTTGACCCAGACCGCAACGATGAGCTGGGTCAGCGTGAAGGCGGTGAACATTGTGGTGATAATGCCGATGAACAGCGTGACGGCAAAACCGCGGATCGGGCCGGAGCCGACGCCGAACAGGGCCAGCGCCGCAACCAGCGTCGTAAGGTTGGCGTCCCAGATGGTACCAAGCGCTGCCTTGAAGCCGGTCTCGATGGCGCTCAGCGCCGAACGGCCATTGCGCCATTCCTCGCGGATCCGTTCATAGATCAGCACGTTGGAGTCGACCGCCATGCCCATGGTGAGCACGATGCCGGCAATGCCCGGCAGGGTGAGCGTGAAACCGAAGAACGACATCAGCGCGATCAGCGTCAGCAGGTTCACGAGAAGCGCAATGTTGGCGAAGATGCCGAACAGGCCATAACCGAAAATCATGAAGCCCAGCACCAGCACGAGGCCGATCAGCGAGGCGATGAGGCCGGCGCGGATCGAGTCCGAGCCGAGGCTCGGGCCCACCGTGCGCTCCTCCACGATGGTGAGTTTGGCGGGCAGCGCGCCGGAGCGGAGAACCACGGCGAGGTTGTTCGTCTCTTCCGTCGTGTAGTTGCCGGAAATCTGGCCGGAGCCACCGAGGATCGGTTCGTTGATCCGCGGATAGCTCACCACCTTCTCATCGAGGATGATGGCGAACGGCTTGCCGACGTTGTCGCGGGTAAGCTTGGCGAAGCGGTCCGCACCCTTGGTATTGAAGCGGAAGGACACAACGGGGTTGTTGTTCTGGTCGAACGCACCGCGCGCATCGACGAGGTCGCCGCCGTCCACCGTCGAGCGGCTCGACGACTGAACCCACATCTGCTGGTTCGGATCGTCCTTCAGCGGGAAGGACTGGCATTCGGGCGGCGGGTTCTGGCCCTGCGCCGTCGGCTGCGCGTCGCACAGAAGCTGGAAGGTCAGCTTGGCCGTGCGGCCGATCACGTCCTTCACCTGGTCAGGATTCTGCACACCCGGCAACTGGACCACGATGCGGTCCTTGCCCTGCTGCTGGATAACCGGCTCAGAGGTGCCCAGCGCGTTGACGCGGTTCTCGACGATCCGCAGGCTCTGCGACACGGCCAGCGCGATCTTCGCATCAAGCCCCTGCGGCGAGATCGTGAAGGTGAACTGCTGCCCATCGCGGCTGAGGTCAAACAGGTTGACGGGTGTTCCCGCCCCGAACATTCCGCTGTCCAGCGGGTTCAGAAGCTTGTTGAGTTCGGTCTCCGCCTTGTCCGCGTCCTCCGGCTTGGTGACGCGCACCCGGACGGAGTTGTCGTTGCGCGTCAGCCCGCTGTAGCCGATCTTGTTGTCGCGCATGGTGTTGCGCACGTCGCTGGAAAGCTGCCGGGTGAGCTTGTCGAGCAGGTCGGCGCGGTCCACCTCGAGCAGGACGTTGGAGCCGCCCTGAAGGTCGAGGCCCAGCGTCACGGGCCGCAAATTCCAAGGCCGGAGCTTCTCCTGCCATTCCACCGGCAGGATATTCGGCGAGGCCAGAACGGCCGCGAGCAGAATCGCACCGAGAATGGCGAGGGTCTTCCAGCGGGAAATTTGCAGCATTGGCGCTTACTTGGTCTCGGCCGTTACGGGCTCACCCTTGGCGCGGACATCGGCAATGCCGGTACGCAGCACGCGCACCTTGACGTTTTCGCCGATCTCGACCTGAAGTTCATTGTCGTCCACCACCTTCACGACCTTGCCGATGAGGCCGCCATTGGTGATGACGGTATCACCCTTGCCGACCTTCTTCAGCATCTCCTGATGCGCCTTCATCTTGCGCTGCTGGGGACGGATGAGGAGGAAGTAGAACACGCCCATGATGGCCACGAGGGGCAGAATCATGCCGATGAAATCGCCTGCGCCGGGCGCGCCGGCAGCCTGGGCAAAGGCCGGAGTGATGAACACGGGTTATCTCCTGATCAAAGTGTGGGCGGAATATAGCGATGGTTCCCTCTATTGCAACCAATCGATTGGCGCGCCTTTACCATGCCCCTGCCCTCGTCTAAGAGATTGGCATGGCACAGGAAATTGATCATACGCTGCTCTCCCGCATCGCCGAGGCGCTGGAGCGCATGGCCCCCGCGAGGCCGAAGGCCCCCGATCTTGAGGGTTTTTCCGCCTTCGTCTGGCATGCCAGACCACCGGAACTGGCACCGGTGCCGGCCGTCAACCGGGTGGACCTCGCGCTCCTCAGGGGCATCGACTTCACCCGCGACCTGCTGATCGAGAATACCGAGCGTTTCGCACAGGGACTTCCCGCCAACAATGCCCTGCTGTGGGGGGCGCGCGGCATGGGCAAGTCCTCGCTCGTCAAGGCGGCCCACCATGAGATCAACCAGCGCGCCGGGGGGACACTCAAGCTCGTCGAAATCCACCGCGAGGACATCGAGAGCCTGCCCGTGCTCATGAACATCATCCGCGGCGCACCGGACAGGCGCTTCATCGTCTATTGCGACGACCTCTCCTTCGACGCCGACGACACCTCATACAAGGCGCTCAAGGCGGCGCTGGACGGCGGCATCGAAGGCCGCCCATCCAATATGCTGTTTTACGCCACATCGAACCGCCGCCACCTGCTGCCGCGCGACATGATCGAGAATGAGCGCTCGACCGCCATCAACCCCTCCGAGGCGGTCCAGGAAAAAGTGTCCCTGTCAGACCGTTTCGGCCTGTGGCTCGGCTTCCACAATTGCTCGCAGGACGAGTTCCTCGAGATGGTCGCGGGCTATGCGAAGCATTACGGCCTGAACATTGGCCCGGAGGAACTGCGCGCCGGCGCCATCGAATGGCAGGCCACACGCGGCAGCCGTTCAGGCCGCGTGGCCTGGCAGTACATCCAGGACCTGGCGGGACGCCTCGGCCAGAAACTGGACTGACGCAGCCCCAAGCGCTCCTTAGGCGCTTTCCGCCTCGATCCGCGCCCACTCTGCCAGGTTCCGGGCGCGCGGCACATCCATCACCGTGTTGCGGAAGGCTTCGCGCCGTTCGAGGGCTTCAAGCCATTCCAGAAGATGGGGCGTGTCGGGCCTCGTGCAGTTCAACCCCATGTAACGCCACATCAACGCGCCCATGGCGATATCGCCGAAGCTGAACGCCTGCCCTGCGAACCAGTCATGCCTGGCAAGCCAGGAATCGGCGATGCGCGCGGCATCCGCCGCCTGGGCCTCCGCCGCCTTGACGGCTGGGGCATTGCAGGCGTCCGGCGTGCTCCGCACCGTATTGTTGAAGATGACGCTGACCGGCGGCGCGAAATTGAGCTGCTGCCAGTCCATCCACTGTTCGGCCATGGCGAGGCTCCGGTGATCGGCAGGCCGCAGGAGGCCGGGGCGGAAGCGCGCGGCAAGGTAGCGCACGATGGCATTGGACTCGAACATGGTGACATCGCCATCGCGGATGACCGGAACCAGGCCCATCGGATTCATCGCCAGAAAATCGGCATCGCGGTTGCCGCCAAAACTTCCGCCGACATTTTCGCGGCTGTAGGGCACGTCGAGTTCCTCGAGCGTCCACAGCACCTTCTGCACGTTGACGGAATTGCGCCGCCCCCACACGGTGATCATGTCCGCACCTCCTTCTTTCCGGCACAGCATGATACAACACCGCGCAAAAGCAAGAGCCCGGACCACATGCGGGGCCCGGGCTCTTGCTTTGGCTTGTCAGGAAATTGTCAGTTGGAGGCGGTGGCCGAGGAGAGGAACTTCATCGGGTCCAGTGCCGTTGCACCCTTTCGCACTTCGAAGTGGAGCTGCGGGCTGGAGACGGAGCCCGTCTGACCGGCCTTGGCGATCACGTCGCCGCGCTTCACCGTGTCGCCACGCTTCACGAAGAGTTCCTTGGCATGGGCATAGGCGGTCACATACCCATCATCGTGGCGGATGAGCACGAGGTTGCCATAGCCCTTCAACTCATTGCCCGCATAGGCGACGACGCCGCTGGCCGCCGCGCGGATCGAGGTGCCTTCGGGCACCGCAATGTTGATGCCTTCATTCTTCAGGCCATTGGCCTTGGGGCCGAAGCCGGAAATGATCTTGCCGCGCACCGGCCAGCGCATGCCGGCCACGCCGTCAATCGGGGCCTGCTCGGTGATCTGCTTGGGTTGCGCCTTGGCGGCAGCGTCCACCGCTGCTTCGGCACCAGCCTCTTCGGCGGCTGCGGCCTGTTCGGTTTCGGTTTCGGGGGCTGGCATTGCGGCGACATCCTGAGCATCGCCCTTGGGTGCCGGCGGAACAGCAGCCTCTTCGGTTGCGAGCTTCGGCGCAGGGGCCTTGGCAACCACCGGTGCTCCACCCGCACCGCCAGCCGGAATCCTGACATTCTGACCTGCGGTCAGGCGGGCATCATGCGGCAGGCCATTGGCATCTGCGATTGCGAAGGGCGATACGCCGAACTTGCGGCCGAGCGAGAACAGCGTCTCGCCGCCTGCCACGACATGCATCTCGCCGCTTCCGCCTTCGGCACTGACCGAGGGGCCAGACTTGAACGGCTGTCCGGGCGGCGGCGCGACGGGGGTCGATTCCGGTTCCGCAAAGGTATCGGTATTGGGAGGGATGGACTCGGCCGAGGCGGTGCTGACAGCGCCACCGGCGGGAATGCGCAGCACCTGCCCCGTGTGAACGGAATAAGGCGGCTTGATGCCATTCGCGGCGGCCAGCTGCGAGACCGAGACATTGTTGGCGCGGGCCACCGAGTAAAGCGTCATGCCGGGGCCGACGGTCACCGTCGCACCGGCGGGAGTGGCCGGTACCGTGGCAAGCTGGGGCTGGGAAACAGCGGCGGGCGGCGGGGCGCTCACGGCCGGCTGGCGGTATTGCTGGGGCTGATAGGACCTGGAGTAGTCATAGGCAGGCGGCGCAGCTGCAACCGGGGCCCCGCCCAGCGGCTTGGATGCAATCTCGTCTTCCATGCCGACATTCGAGGCCGTCACACGCTGCGGCACGCTGGCGGTGGTGACGGGGTCGGAGGCCGCGGTGGTGGATGTCAGCCGGTCCGAACCTGAAGAACATGCGGAGAGCATGACGGCGGCTGCAACGGACACGAGCAACTGCGCCTTGGACAGATTCCAAGGCAAACGGCAAACTTTGGACGACATGCCCCAACTCCACAACAAACTGACGGAAACAAAAATGGCCTGTTTAGGTTAAGGGAGGGTTATTGCCGAAGGCCGGATTGCGGGAATATCGCGACCGAAGCGCGATTATCTTTCCACCACGACCGCCGCGCCGAGGCGGACGCGCGCAAACAGATCGATCACCTCGGCATTGATCATCCGGATGCAGCCCGATGACACAGCCTCGCCGATGCTCCAGGGCTGATTGGTGCCGTGGATGCGGTAGAGGGTGTCCCCGATATAGATGGCGCGCGCGCCGAGCGGATTGTCCGGGCCACCCGGCATGTGTGCCGGAATCTGCCGACCCTCGCGCCGTTCGCGCGCGATCATCTCTTCGGGTGGCCGCCAGTCCGGCCACTCCGCCTTGCGGGTGACGGTGTTGGTGCCGCTCCAGGTGAATCCTTCGCGGCCCACCCCAACATGATAGGCAATCGCCTTGCCGTCAGGCAGGATGAAATAGAGCCGCCGTTCTCCGGTGCGGATGAGAATGGAACCCGCCGGCAACTCGCTCGGGAATGCGAGGATACGGGAGCGCAGGCCTTTCGGCAGCGCTTCGCCGCCGCGCGTCTCCGCCGTGAGGGCCGTGCTACCATGGTCCATGCCACCGTGGATCTGGAAGGATGGGGCGGCAAAGGCCCCAGCACCGGTGGCCATGGCACAGGACATTGCCACAGCCACGCGCGGCGCCACAGCCACACCCCGCATCACCAACCGCAAAGCCATTCCACTCCGGCGTCAGAAACAACCTTAAAGGGTATCGGCTGCCACTTAAGGCAAGCTTAAAGCAGCCGCCCTTCCCCGGCTTGGTCGAGCCGTGCAAGCATGGCAGCGGCGGTAAGGCGGCTAACGGGGTGACGCCAGCGGGGCGCAATCTCAGCGAGGGGGGCGAGCACGAAGATACGCTCCGCGATCCCCGGATGAGGAAGAACCGGACGCGCCGGACGCGGCATGACAAGCCCGTGATAGTCGATGAGATCGAGGTCCAGCGTGCGCGGGCCCCAGCGCAACGTGCGCTTCCGGCCGCCCATGCGCTCGATGTGGTGAAGCCGCTTCAGCAGAGCACCGGGCGGAAGCGAGGTCTCAACTTCGGCAACCGCGTTGACAAAATCCGGTTGCCCGGTGACGCCGAACGGCGCCGAAACGAGCAGCCGCGATGAGCGCCTGAGCCGGATGCCGCCCGTATTCAGCCGTTTCAGTGCTTCGGACACCGCCTCTCTGGGGTTGCCCCACCTGCCGTTCTGGTTGCTGCCAAGGGCGATCAGTATCATTTCCGCTTGATGAAGCCTTGCCTGACTGTCTAAACCCAAGCCATACACGTTCAGGAGATTTCAGACATGCCTTTTTATCAGGATGAGCGCGTCGCGCTCTTCATCGATGGCTCCAATCTTTATGCCACCGCCAAGACGCTGGGCTTCGACATCGACTACAAGCGCCTGCTCGGCTATTTCCGCAAGCGCGCCCGGCTGATCCGCGCGATTTACTATACGGCCTTGCTCGATGACGCCGAATATTCGCCCATCAAGCCGCTGATCGACTGGCTCGACTACAATGGCTACCGGGTGGTGACCAAGCCCGCCAGGGAATTCACCGATGCCATGGGCCGCCGCAAGGTG
>CAYMQH010000057.1:0-19832 GCA_964392525.1 uncultured Aestuariivirga sp. | reverse complement strand
CTGCTGTTCTTCCCCCGAAAAATCCGTCCGTCATCCCGGCGAAGGCCGGGATCCAGCTTTGCCGGAGGCGGGCGCGGGATTAGCCTGTTGGCATGGGCATCCAGAAACACCCCGCCGTCATCATCATGGCGAACCGCACGCGCGGCACGATCTATGTCGGCGTGACGAGCGCCCTGTGGTCGCGGGTGTGTGACCACAAGAACGGCACGACGCCCGGCTTCACTTCCAGCTACGGCGTGAAGACGCTGGTATGGTACGAGCACCGGCAGACGATGGAGGCCGCCATCCGCCGCGAGAAGCAGATCAAGAATTGGCAGCGGGCGTGGAAGATACGGCACATCGAGAAGATGAACCCACAGTGGCGAGACCTGCATGACGGGATCGACACGCTGGCCACGCTGGTGGAGGCGTGAGGCCTCCCACGAACAGCCACCATCCCGGCGCAGGCCGGGATACAGCGTTCCCCACGTCCCGCCAGCCGAAGGACGCTGGACCCCGGCCTTCGCCGGGGTGACGGGTGTGGGGGCGTGGCGGCAAAGACTTCTGGCGACGTCTTACCCCCGAAAATCCGTCCGTCATCCCGGCCCAGCTTTACCGGATGAGGGCCTCTTGCGGGGACAGAAAAGTGCCCCCATCTGACCTTCGGGCACCTTCTCCCACCTTTGGCGGGAGAAGGACTTGGGCTCCCCCTCCCCCCGCCGCCCAAATCCTGCCGAGATTTCAAGCTCTAGGGCAATTGTGTACCGGTGGCTTTTGCTGGCGGCCGGGATTGTGTATGAACGCCCTGTATGGGTTGGAGTGGGGAGAGCCGATGGGCTTGAGGATGACTGACAAGGCCGGCTGGCTGGCTTTGGGCCTGCTGGGCTTCGTTTTGGCGGGCTGCTCGGGCATGGGCGGCTCCGGGTCTTCGACGCCGGAACCCGGCGCGCAGGGGCTGACGCAGGCCGAGATCCGGTCCATTCTCGAAGGCAAGAGCTGGCGCTGGAAGGGCCCCACCAACACCGGCACCACGCTTTACGCCGCCGATGGCACCTCGCTTGTCGAGGTTGACGGCAAGGGCACGACCAAGGGCAAGTGGATGGCCAAGGACGGCCAGCTGTGCGAGAGCTTCGACCCCGCGCCGTGGCTGAAGGGCGGCGTGCCGATGAGCTGCTACCCCTTCACCAAGGGCGCCACGCCCTCGACCTATCAGGCCGGCAAGGCGGTCTTCTCCGTCGCGTCCTGACCTGGGCCGGTTCGGGCGGCCGCCACAATTGGGCCACAGGCTGACCAAAGTGATGCCGCGCCCGGACGGGATAGGCATTGGTCTGCAACTGTCCACATCACATGCAAGGGTGACCGATGACCACGCGCCTGTCGCGCCGCCATGTCCTTCTCTCCGGCCTGGCGCTGGGCCTCTCGGCCCGCGCCGCCCTGGCGCAGCAGGCCTATACGCCCGAGGCTGACCCGTTCAGCGGCCCGAGCGGGCCGATGGAGGGCAGCGAGCAGTATTTCAACCCGGACCTGCTGCCGCCGCCCGAATCGCCCATCGACTATCCGATCGAGGAGATTCCCGCCCGCCGCATCCGCAGGAAGTTCCGCCGCCAGATGGTGGATTTCGAGGGGATGGAGGAACCCGGCTCCATCGTGGTCGATCCCGATGCCCGCTTCCTCTACCATGTGCTGGCCTATGGTAGCGCCGTGCGCTACGGCGTGGGCGTGGGCCGCGCCGGCTTCGCCTGGGCGGGCGATGCCAAGGTGGGGCTGAAGCGGCGCTGGCCGCGCTGGGTGCCGCCGCGCGAGATGGTGGACCGCGACCCGCGCGCCCGCGAATGGATCAACGGCCAGCCCGGCGGCCCGGACAATCCGCTGGGCGCACGCGCCCTGTACCTCTACGCCAACAACCAGGACACGCTCTACCGCATTCACGGCACCAATGAACCGCAATCCATCGGCAAGGCCATGTCATCGGGCTGCATCCGCATGCTGAACCAGGATATCGCGGAACTCTACGACAACGTGATCGTCGGCACGCCGGTGATCGTGCGCCCGTCGCGGCGGGGCTGATCCGGCAAATGACTTGAAGGCAAGGGCTTCCTGTGGCACACCCGCCTTCGCTTGAGGACAGACACCTGTGAACGCCAATTTCATTCGTACACTGACCATCCTTGCCTTGGCTTTCGGCGTCGCCGCCTGCAACACGGGGCCCAAAGGCGTGCGCATCACCAATGGCGGAACCTCGGCCACCACCGACAAGACGCCGGTGGCGATCTCCGATTTCACCGCCGAGCAGATCCGCGCCGCGATCTCGGGCAAGACCTTCCAGTACACCCGCAAGGACGGCAACGGCTTCATCACCTACAACCCCGACGGCACGTTCAGCTACCAGGACGATGCGAAAGGCGGCGGCATCGGCAAGTGGACGGCGAACGGCACCGAGTTCTGCGAGACCTTCGGCAAGAACCCGCCCGAATGCGGCGTGTTCAAGAACACCGGTGACGCCTATTTCGCCGCGAATTCCCGCCTCGTCGAAATGAAGGTCTGATCGCGTCCGTCTCCCCTGCCGGCCTGGGAAAAGGACTCCGCCTTAGCGTTCGTTCAGGAAGGGATTTGTCTCGCGCTCCTCGCCGATCTGGCAGGGCTGGCCGTGTCCGGGCAGGCAGATGACGTCATCGCCCAGCGGATAAAGCTTGTCCTTGATCGAGCGGATCAGCGCCGCATGGTCGCCGCGCGGAAAATCCGTACGCCCGATGGAACCCTGAAACAGCACATCGCCCACCAGCGCGAAGCGGTTCGCGTCGTTGAACAAGACGACTGAGCCGGGTGTGTGACCGGGCGCTTCGTAGACGGCGAAGCTGAGGCCGCCGACGGTGACGGTGTCCCCCTCCTTCAGCCAGCGGTCCGGCGTCACGGACTGCGCGTCCGTCATGCCATACTGGGCGCCTGTCTCGGCAAGGGTTTCGAGCAGGAAGCTGTCTTCCGGGTGCGGGCCCTCGATCGGAACGTTCAGCTTTTCCTTCAGCGCGACCGCCCCGCCCGCATGGTCGATGTGGCCGTGGGTGAGCAAGATCTTTTCCACCGTCACGCCACTCTGCCTTATGGCGTCGAGGATCGTCTCGACATCGCCGCCGGGATCGACGACGGCCCCAACTTTGCTCTCCGCATCATAAACTAGCGAGCAATTCTGCTGGAAGGGTGTCACGGGGATGATGAGGGCCTGAAGCTTTGTCATGGCCAAGCTGCATAGCTGTGCCGATTGGCACGCGCAACCGCCTTGCCGCGCGGCAAGCCGCCGTCTAGACCTCTTCTGAACAGGGATTCAGGTCATTCCAGCCATGACGACCGTCGGGGTACCAGCGCGCACGGGAAACATCATCGCCGCGATGGCAGCGGTGGGTGCATGCGACATCGCCTTCGGCCTCACCCTGCAGCTCATGCCGCTGCTGCTCGAAAAGAATGGCTGGCCGGCCTGGGCCATCGGCCTCAATGTGGCGATGGGTCCGATCGGCATCATTCTCGTGGGACCGTTCCTGCCAAAGCTCCTTGGCAATACCGGCACCAAGCGCGCGGCCGTGCTGCTGGTGGTGATCCTGATCGCCAGCCTCGCCGCGATCAGCGTCTCGCCATTCTGGATGTGGTTCCCGCTGCGCTTCATCTTCGGGCTTGCCACCGGCGCGCTGTTCACCATCAGCGAGGCGTGGGTCTTGTCGTTTGCCACCAATGCAAACCGCGGCCGCGTGATGGGGCTTTATACCACGATGCTCGCCGTCACCTTTTCCGTGGGGCCGCTCCTGCTGCCATGGACCGGTCTGGACGGCTTCCTGCCCTGGGGCATCGGCATTGCCTGTATCCTGATCAGCATATTGCCGCTCGCTTTCGTGCGCATCTCCGACGATGCCTTCCACCAGAAGGATGGCGGCGGCTTCTTTGCCTTCGTGCGGAAAGCGCCGATGCTTCTCTTCGCAGTGAGCGCGGCAACGCTGTTCGACAATGTCCTGATCTCCTTCTTCACCATCTATGGCATGAGGAACGGGCTGGAACTCGGCACCGCCAGCAGCATGCTGGGCGTCGGTATCATCGGCAATGTGCTGTTCTTCTATCCGATTGGCTGGCTGTCCGACCACTGGTCCCGCCGGGGTGTGATGCTGGTGACAGCTGTCCTCACCATTGTACTGTCCCTGAGCCTGCTTGCCGTCATTACCCACTGGCTTGCATGGCCAGTCATGATGCTGCTCACCGGTTCCGCCTTCGGTGTTTATGTCGTGGCGCTTGCCACCATGGGCGACCGGTTCAAGGGGCCGGACCTGATTGCAGGTTCCGCAGCCATTGCCGCCATGTGGGGCGTTGGCGGCCTCATTGGCCCGCCGGTGGCCGGCTTGGCCATTGATCTTTTTGGCATCAACGCCATGCCGGTCACGCTGGCCTCATTCTATGTGCTGCTGCTCATCGGCCTCGTTGCAAGCGGCGGAAGGCTGGTGCGCGGTGGATAGGCAGCGCTTCATCAACCTGCTGGCGGCCATCTCGGCCATCACCGTCTTCGGCTTCACCTTCGGGCTGATGTTCCCGCTGCTCTCCCTCATACAGGAATCGCGCGGCATCCCGCCCTGGCTCATCGGCATCAACTCGGCGCTTCATCCGCTCGGAATCGTGATTTCGGTTTTCGCCATTCCCTATCTGGTGCGGCGATTCGGCGCCCGCAACGCAGTGATCGGGGCGGGGCTGCTGACGGCGGCCGTCATCGTCGCCTATCCGTTCGTCGACATCTTCCCCTGGTGGTTCGGCCTCCGGGTGCTGCAGGGCTTCTTCGTCTCGATCCTGTTCGCCGTCAGCGAGGCGTGGATCGTGAGATTCGCCGAAGGGGCCTGGCGCACACGCATTCTCGCCATTTACTCCTCCATCCTGGCGCTCAGCTTTGGCGGCGGCCCGGTGCTCATCACCTTCACCGGCATCGAGGGGGCATTGCCCTTCCTCGCCGGTGCGGCGATCCTGCTGCTGGCCATCATCCCCGTCTTCTTCGTCAAGGATGAAGCCGTGGACAGTGAGGACGAAAAGCCGCTCTCGGTCCTCGCCTTCGCGGGCAAGGCTCCCATTCTGCTCTTTGCCATCGGCATGTTCGCCATCATCGACGCCGCGAACCTGAGCTTCCTGCCCGTCTATGCCGTGAAGAAAGGCTTCGACGGCGAAACGGCGGCCCTTGCCCTCACCGCCTTCGTGATCGGCAATACCGTGCTGCAATTCCCCATCGGCTGGCTGGCGGACCATACGCCGAAGCGCATCGTCATGGCGGGCTGCGGCATCATCACCTGCATCGCGTCCTTCCTCGTGCCCTTCGTGTTCGGCACATGGGCGCTATGGCCGGTGCTGACGGTGATGGGGGCCACCGCAGCCGGCATCTACACCGTGGCGCTGAGCGAATTGGGCGAGCGCTTCTCCGGCCATGAACTCGTCACCGGCACGGCCGCCTTCTCCACCATGTGGGGGGTGGGCGCGCTGGTCGGTTCCTTGATGGCAGGCTGGTCCATTGCCGGCTTCGGCCCGGACGGGTTACCGTTCACCATGTCGGCGGTGTTTCTGGTGTTCATCGTCTTCGTCATCGGCAGCATCAGATCGGCGCAGCGCAAGGCGGCATGAACCAGAGGCCCATCAGCTACGGACTTGGCGTCATCCTCGTGGCGGCAGGTGCGGCGTGCTGGAGCCTCGGTGGCGCGCTGGTGCGGCTGACAGACGGCATTGACGTCTGGCAGATCATCTTCTTCCGCTCGGTCACAGTGTTCGCCTGCATGGCGATATGGCTAGGCCTGCGCTTTGGCACAGACCTGTTCACCCGCATGAAAGATGCCGGACCCAATGCGGTGATCGCCGGCGTGGCGGTCGGCACGTCGGGCCTCACCTTCGTGGCAGCCCTGTTCTACACCACGGTGGCGGAGGCGATCTTCATGGTGGGGATCACCCCCTTCCTCTCGGCCATTCTCGGCCTGTGGATCCTGCGTGAGCGCATACCGCCCATCACCTGGGTGGCGATGGCGGTCGCCCTTCTCGGCATGGGCATCATTTTCTACGGCCACCGCGGCGGCGGCGCGCTGACCGGCACGCTGCTGGCTCTCTACTCCGCCTTCTGCTTTTCCTGTTACGCGGTGCTTCTGCGCTGGGGCCAGCGCAGCGAGATGTCGGTCGCCGTCATCTGGAATGCGCTCTATCTCCTGCTGATTTCAGGCCTTGTGCTGCTGCTGCCGCTGGGGCTCCGGGAGGGTTCCGGGCCCGGCGCCTTCGCCATCGGCTGGTGGAACCTGTTCGCCTGCTTCCTGATGGGGGCCGTGCAGCTGAGCCTCGGGCTGTTCCTGTTCACGGTCGGATCGCGCAGTGTGCCCGCCGCGCAGCTCTCGCTCATCGCGCTGGTGGAGCCCACGCTGTCGCCGCTATGGGCCTGGCTGGTCAGCAGCGAGCTTCCCCCCATCTGGACATTCCTCGGCGGCGCGGTGATTGTGGGGGCCATCGTGATTCAAGCCTTGTTCAGCGCCACCCGGGAAAGCCGCCATGCCAGACGCCAAGACCAACGCCAGCGCCGCGGCGAACCAACTCTCGACAATCCGTGACTTCCTGCGCTGGGGGCTTTCGGAATTCCGCGCTGCGAAGATTGCCCATGGCCATGGCACGACATCAGCCACCGACGAGGCGGCTTTTCTGATCCTCGAAACGCTTCACCTGCCGGTTGACGACATCAACCCGTGGCTTGAGGCAACGCTTCTGGAGAGCGAACGCCAAGCGCTGGCGGAGGTGATCCGCCGCCGTGTCGAAACCCGCATGCCGGCCGCCTATCTGGTCAGGCGTGCCTATATCCACGGCGTGCCCTTCTATGTGGACGAGCGGGTGATCGTGCCGCGCTCCTACATCGGCGAACTGATGTGCACGGGCATCTTCGGCGGCGACGATGCGCCGCTGATCGAAGATGTGTCTCAGGTGACGAGCGTTCTTGATCTCTGCACCGGCTCGGGCTGCCTCGCCATTCTTGCGGCCGGCATCTTCCCCGAGGCCGAAGTCGATGCGGCGGATCTCTCAGCCGATGCGCTCGACGTCGCCCGCATCAACGTGGACGATCATGATGTGGCCGACCGCGTGAGCCTTCTGGAGGGCGACCTGTTCGACGCGGTGGAGGGGCGTACCTATGATCTCATCATCTCCAATCCGCCCTATGTGGCGGGGCCGGAGGTCCATGCCTTTCCGCCCGAATACGGGCATGAACCTGTCATGGCGCATATCGGCGGGGATGATGGCCTCGATATCGTTCGCCGCATTCTCGAGAAGGCTGCGGACCATCTGAACCCCGGAGGCGCGCTGCTTTGTGAGATCGGGACAGGGCGCGAACTGCTGGTCGCCGAATATCCCCACCTCGATTTCCTCTGGCTCGACACTGAGGAATCACAGGGCGAGGTGTTCTGGATCACCCGCGAGCAACTGCTCGGGCAGGCCTGAGCCTCACGTCCGGAGGCCCGTGGCGGTGACGAGATTGTCATACATCTGCCGCGTCATGCGCGCCATCTGCGGCATGAGCGGGTAGGATTGCCGGACGAGGCGGGGATAGGCCTCCTCGCCCATGTGCTTTTCGAGATTGGCAACATAGCCCGGCAGCGATGACCATCCAGCGACCGTTTGCGGCGTGAACTCGCAATGAAACTGGGTGCTCATGGCATGCTCACCCACCGCCAGCGCCTGCACCGGCACGCGTTCCGAAGACGCCAGCACCGATGCACCATCTGGCACGCGCTTCACCTCCGCCATGTGCCATTGCATGACCTTGCCGGAGGGTGCCACGCCCTGCATGAGCGGGTGGGCGGCACCCTGCTCCGTCAGCGCAACGTCAAAGACGCCGACCTCGCCCTCCTCTGCCGGAGCCACATCGCCACCAAGAGCCGTCGCCAGAAGCTGATGGCCGAGGCAGACGCCGAAATAGGGTCTCGCACGCAAGGACACCCATTCGCGGATCGCCTGCTTCTCGGCGGCAAGCCAGGGATAGATATCCTCCTGCCAGGTATCCTGCGCGCCACCCAGCACGAAGAGGAAGTCATAGGGCGCGAGGTTCGGTATCTCCTGACCCTCGAACAGGCGCACCGGTTCGGGAATGATGCCGTCTTCGGCGAAATAGTCGAGGAAACGCCCTGGATGGTCATGATCCATGTGCTGGAATACGAGCGCGCGCTTCATGCAAAATCCTCCGACCGGCGGCCAGTCAAGCCACCGCCAGAACCGGATAGCACACGCGCCGCCTGCCTGCGAAGGCTGGTGGCGGCAGTCTGTCGGGCCGGGCGGGGGAAAACCCCGCTTTGCCCTCAGATGATCTGCAGATCCACCGCCTGGGGGCCACGGCCCTTTTTGTCAGGCTGAACCTCGAAGCTGATCTTCATGTTTTCCGAGAGTTCCGGAATGCCGGAGCGTTGCACGGCCGTAATGTGCACGAACACATCCTTGCCGCCGTCGTCCGGCGATATGAAGCCGTAACCCTTGGCCTGGTTGAAAAACTTCACAGTGCCGTTCTGGCGCATGAGAAGGGCGTCCCTCATCGTTTCTGCGTTAGGCCCGAAAACCACCGGTATTGGCCGGCGGATGCGGACTTGGTTCAGCAGTGTCGTACAACGGATAGGCACGTCTCACCTGAGGGAGGCAGTCTTGACCATTTGAACAGCACAGCCGACATCCGGGCGTTGTTGCCCGGACAGATTGATTATGGTCCACCCATGCGTTTGCGGCAAGAGGGGTCTTCGCCCATGGCGGAGCTTGATTTACACCGGCCGTGGTTCATTATTCGCGGGTTCGTCAGAGGTGTATCGATGCAGCGTGTGCTGGGTGTGTTGGGTGTGTTGGCAGCCGTGGCGGCGCTCGGGGCCAGTTTCGAGGCAATGGCCAAGCCGGTCCATTCAACTCGCTATGCCTATTACACCGTGAGCGGGGATTCCGCCGTCGAGATCTATGACGCGATGATCCGCCGCGGCCCAAAGGTAAATGGCGCAAAAGCCTATGCGGCAACCTCCGCCACCACCACCCAGGACGGCAAGTTGCTGCAATCGTCCTCCTGCCAGATCAAGGATTACCGGCTGAAACTGTCCTTCGTGATCAAGCTGCCGAAGATCCGGAACGAGACGGTCCTTCCCGCGGCGGACCGCAAGCAGTGGCGCAGTTTCTCCGCCTTCCTCAAGGCACATGAGGAAACCCACCGCCAGATCTGGCTTGGCTGCGCCGCCGACCTGGAGGGCAAGGTCAAAGCCATCAAGGCGCGCTCATGCAGCGATGCGGATGCCAAGGCAACGAAGCTGTGGGACAAGATGCGCGCCGCCTGCAGCAAGAAGCACGAGGCCTTCGACAGGGCCGAGCAGAAACGCCTGATGTCGCACCCCTTCGTGCAACTGGTCTACCGCCGCGCGACCGCCGCGCATGGGGCGAAGGCGCAATAGCAACGCCAAAAGGCTACCCCTTCAGGACACGGCCGGCAACGGCATCGAGTTTCCCGAGCAACGCCGGATCGCGCTTGTCAGGCGTGGTCATGATCGCATGGTCGAGCGCCCGGTCGGAGCCGATGGGGCACACCGGGTGCTGGCGCGGAAAGTCCCTGGCGATGCGGCTCACCAGCCGCTTGGCATTGCCGGAATTGGCCTGCAGCACCGCGACGATCTTGGACACATCAACGGTGCCGAACTCCTCGTGCCAGCAGTCGAAGTCAGTCACCATGGCGATGGTGCAGTAGGAGATCTCGGCTTCCCGCGCCAGCTTGGCCTCCGGCATATTGGTCATGCCGATCACCGATGCGCCCCAGGAGCGGTACAGGTGCGACTCGGCTATGGTAGAAAACTGCGGCCCCTCCATCACGACATAGGTGCCGCCGCGCGCGTGGAGAATGCCCTCGGCCGCAAGCGCCTTGGCCGCGATGTCCTGAAGGGCCGGCGAAATCGGATAGGCGAAGGGCACATGACCCACACAGCCGGTTCCGAAGAAGCTCTTCTCGCGCGCGAAGGTGCGGTCGATGAACTGGTCCACCAGCACGAAGGTGCCGGGCGGAAGGTTCTCGGTCAAGCTGCCGACTGCCGACAGCGAGTAGAGATCGGTCACCCCTGCCCGCTTCAGGACGTCGATGTTGGCGCGGTAGTTGATGGTTGTCGGCGCGTGGACATGGCCGCGTCCATGGCGCGGCAGGAACACGACGGGCAGACCCTCGATCTCGCCGCGGCGTACCGCGTCCGATGCGTCACCCCAGGGCGACGAAATGTAGTCCCAGCGGGCATTGTCCATCGGGATGTCATAGATGCCCGACCCGCCGATGATGCCCAGAACCGACTCCGTCATGTCCTTGTCCCCTTTTGCCGCCAGCATGCCCGAGAGTACCGCAAACGAAAAGGCCCGGAGCGGTTGTCCGGGCCATTGCGTAGGTGATGTGACGAAGATCAGTGGGCGTCGGCCCAGATCCTCTTCTTCACAAGATACAGCATCAGCGCGAGGATGCCGAGGAAGATCAACACCATGAAGCCGGTGCGCTTGCGCTCTTCCATCTTCGGCTCGGCTGTCCAGGCGAGGAAGGCAGACACGTCACGCGACATCTGGTCCACCGTGGCGGGCGTGCCGTCGTCATAGGTCACCTGATCGTCAGACAGCGGCTGGGCCATGCCGATCCAGTGTCCGTTGGCGAAATACGGGTTGTACTGCTTGCCCTCCGGCTGCTCTTTCTTGAGTTCTTCCGAAAGCTGGTCGTCCGGCGTGTAGCCTGTCAGCACCGAGTAGACATACTGCGGGCCGCCGATGCCGTTCACCAGTTGGTTGAAGGTACCATACCAGCCCGGACGGTACTTGGTGATGAGCGAGAGGTCCGGCGGATAGGCGCCGCCATTCGCGGCACGCGCTGCCTGCTGGTTCGGGAACGGCGATGGAAAGCGGTCAGATGGAAGGCCCGGGCGCTCGTACATGTCGCCAGCCTCGTTCGGGCCATCCTGCATCGTGTAGGTCGCGGCGAGTGACTTCACCTGTTCCTCGGAGAACTCCGGGCCGCCCGCGTCATGGAGGTTGCGGAACGCCACGTAGTCCAGCGAGTGGCACGCTGCGCAGACTTCCTTGTAAACCTTGAAGCCACGCTGCAGCTGCGCGCGGTCGAAGGTGCCGAAAGGGCCTTCGAAGCTGAAGTGAATGTCCTTGGCGGGCTTCTGCCCCCCGGCGGCCTGAACGGCGCCGATGGACAATACGAGGCCCGCTGCAGCGATTGCGAGTGTCTTGAGCAATGTCATGTCAGTTTCCCCCAGATCACTCAGCAGGCACGGCAGCCGAGGCAGGATGGCTCTTGGCGAGCACGTCATCGGAAATCGACGACGGCAGCGGCTTTGGCGTTTCAAGCAGGCCCAGCAGCGGCAGGATCACCAGGAAGTGGATGAAGTAGTAGGCCGTCAAGATCTGCGAGAACACCACATAGAGGCCTTCCGCAGGCTTCGAGCCGAGGTAGCCGAGCGCCACGCACACGACCGCGAAGATCCAGAAGAAGCCCTTGAACAGCGGCCGGTAGTTGCCCGAGCGCACCTTCGAGGTATCAAGCCACGGCAGCGCAAACAGGATGAGGATCGAGGCAAACATGGCAATGACGCCGCCAAGCTTGTCCGGCACCGCGCGCAGGATCGCGTAGAACGGCAGATAATACCATTCAGGGACAATGTGCGCTGGCGTCACCAGCGGGTCAGCCTCCTGATAGTTGATGGCGTGGCCAAGGTAGTTGGGCGCAAAGAACACCCAGACCGCGAAGAACATCAGGAAGATGACGATCGCGAAGGCATCCTTCATGGTGTAGTAGGGGTGGAACGGCAGCGTATCCTGCGATCCCTTCACCGAAACGCCGGTCGGGTTGTTGTTGCCCACCACATGCAGCGCCCAGATGTGAAGGCCGACGAGGCCCGCCAGCACGAAGGGCAACAGGTAGTGCAGCGAGAAGAAGCGGTTGAGCGTCGGGTTGTCGACCGAGTAGCCGCCCCACAGCAGTGTGGTGATCGCATCGCCCACGAACGGAATGGCGGAGAACAGGTTGGTGATGACCTTGGCGCCCCAGAAGCTCATCTGGCCCCAGGGCAGCACGTAGCCCATGAAGGCGGTGGCCATCATGACGAGATAGATCAGCACGCCGATCATCCACAGCACTTCGCGCGGCGCCTTGTAGGAGCCGAAGTACATGCCGCGGAAAATGTGGATATAGACCGCGATGAAGAACATCGAGGCGCCGTTGGAATGGAGATAGCGGATCATCCATCCCGAATTCACGTCACGCATGATGCCTTCGACCGACTGGAAGGCCATGCTGACATGCGGTGTGTAGTGCATCACCAGCACGATGCCGGTGATGATCTGCACCACCAGCATGACGGCGAGGATGCCGCCGAAGGTCCACCAGTAGTTCAGGTTCTTCGGCGTCGGGAAATCAAGCGCCTGGCCCTGCACCATGTCCATGACAGGAAGGCGCTCGTGGAACCACTTCGCGAAAGCTGACTTCGGCTGATAACTGGAGGCGTGTCCGCTCATTGAGGTGGGTCCTTCTTAGCCGATGCGGATCTTGGTGTCAGAGAGATAGGCGTACTGCGGAACCGGAAGGTTCGTGGGCGCCGGGCCTTTGCGGATGCGGCCAGCAGTATCGTAGTGCGAACCGTGGCACGGGCAGAACCAGCCACCATGCTTGGTGTTGCCCTCAACGACCGCATATTCACCTTCATTGGCGATCGGCACGCAGCCCAGATGGGTGCAGACGCCCATCATGACGAGGAAGTTCTCCTTGCCGCCCACCACGCGGTTGACGTCCGTCGCCTGGTCCGCATCGGGCAGGTTGGCGTTGCGCGCCAGCGGGTCTTTCAGGTCAGCCACGGGGACGGCCTTGGCGGCCTCGATCTCAACGGGCAGGCGGTGGCGGACGAACACCGGGTTGCCACGCCACTTGATGGTGATTTCCTGACCTTCGGCGATCGGCGCAAGATCGACCTCGACGGAGGCCAGCGCCAGCACCGACGCATCAGGGTTCATCTGGTTGATGAACGGCCAAACCGCCAGCGCAGCGCCGACGGCACCCACGGCACCGGTCGCGATATAGAGAAAATCGCGGCGGTTCGTTTCCGCATGATCCGCTGTAGACACGTGTCTATTCCCTTTTGTTGCCGCGCCTGGCCGTAAGGAGGGTACGGAAAGGCGGTCCCCGGCTCTCAAACCCGAGCGCCTTTTGGCATTGCGCATTTGAGAAGTCTAGCCTTCAAATGTCGCACTCCGCATGAAGTTTTGAACAGGCCGAAAACCGGTTAAGGAGGTGGAATCATGCCTGAAATTGCCCTGTACCAGCCCGACATCGCGCCCAACGCGGCCACCATCCTGCGGATGTGCGCCTGTTTCGGCCTCACCTGCCGGATCATCGAGCCCGCTGGCTTCGTGCTGACGGACGCGGCCTTCCGCCGCGCCGGAATGGATTACCTCGACCGGGCGGCACTCATCCGGGATGATTCCTGGGCCACCTTCCGGGCCGCCACAGCCGGGCGGCGGGCGGTGCTGCTGACCACCCGGGCGACCCTGCCCTACTGGGATTTCGCCTTCGCCCCCGATGATGTGCTTCTGATGGGCCGGGAAAGCTCCGGCGTGCCGGAGGCGGTGCACCAGACGGTGGAGGCGCGGATCACCATCCCCATGCTGCCGGGCTTCCGCTCCCTCAACGTGGCGCTGGCCTGCGCGATCGTAACCGGCGAAGCCCTGCGGCAAGGCCGGGAGGCGGCCCGGTTGATCACTTCATGATGCGCAAGGTCAGCAACTGCTGGCCGATACGCCCGAAGGCGTCCTGCACATCCTGTGCCGTGGTCACATCAAACGCCTTGTCGGGGTCGCTGGCGCATTCGGCCAGCATTTTCACTGCGTCCTCATCGTCGATGTCGAAGGCCACGGTGAAGAGCGTGATGCCGGCATTCTTGATGTTGCTGCACAAGGCACGCGTATCGTCATCGCTCTGCTTTTTTCCGGCGGCATCGATCAGTTTGCCGTCCTTGTCGAGAACCGAGCGAACTGCTTGTGTATCATGCGCACTATCCGGCGCCACGGCCATGGTATTGGCCCCGTCGGTCATCAGCACAACAGCCTTTCGGCCGCCTTTCTTGCTCATTTCATCCAACGTCATCGCTGAGTTGAAAGGGGTTGCTGGGTCCAGCAGATTCCACGCCCACAGCAGCCCGGAAGGAATGTATGTATCGCCGCCTCCACTCAGATGCTGGACGCGTTTCTTTGCTTCTGCTGCATCTCCGGTCAGATCGCGGACATGCCCGCCACACCCCATGATGCCGCCGCGGTAACGGGGAGACGTGGGAGAGGCGATGGAGGACAGGTGCCCCGTGCGTGGCCGGATGCAGCCGCCCCATGTGATAAGGGCCGTTCCCGTGCACACTTTCTCCCATTTCTTGCATGTGGTGTTTTGGCACGACTGCTTCACCCCATCCTGGATGCATTCGTAGTTGGTCTTGGAGCAGTCCGTTCCGACAAAAGCACAGGTCGGCACAGTTGGAAGGCTTTCCGGAACGTCCAGCCACTCCTCGCCCGCCATTTTTGTGTCGACCCGCATCGTGCCACTGCTGAACGTCACAAGGCCGACCTTTGCATGGGGAGACGCCATGACGGCCGTCACCAGCGAAACGGCAGCATTGGACATGGCTTGACGCCGTGTGGTCCCGCCTTGCACGCTTTGCTGCATGGATGTCGTCACATCCAGTGCGAGCACCAGTTCCAGAGGTCCGCCGCTGCTGCGCTGAACCGTTGAGGCGGAACTGACCGGCACCTCATTATAGCCGATCAACCCCATCAGCAGCATGGGCACGTTTCCAGTGAGTTCCACCACCACGGCACTGGCATCTTCATCGAGTTCGACGGATGTGCCGGTGAGCGACACGAGACCCGCTGCCGGACTGTTCTGCTGAAGATAGGCCTCCGCCACCTCCTGCAATTTGCTTTCCTCGGTTGAGGCATCGGCGGCGGCGGCGATGGCCGCACCGTCCGCCGCGGCCTGCAGCGCTGCCTGGGCGGAATAGAGCCGTGCGCCATCGACCGCGACCCCCGCAAAGCCCATGAGCCCCGCAAGAGACAGCGCGAATACAATGGCGAAGGCCCCCGAACTGTCAGACAGGAAACGGCGGAAGACGGACATGGAGAAATCCCGCAGATGCACTCAAAGGTGGTGTACGCATCCAAATTTAACAAAGTCCTGCCTGCCCGGCAGAGGCCCCTCCCCCGCGCCCTGCAGATGCGCTAAAGCTGGCTGACAGTGACGAAATGACCCCCAGGATATGGCCGTGACCCCTGAGCTGCCCCTACGGAAAGAAGCTGCCCGCCATTGGTTCGAAGAGCTGCGCGACCGGATTTGCGCCGCACTGGAAGACATCGAGGCCGGGGCCCGTTTCGAGCGCAAGCCCTGGGAGCGCAAGGACGGCGGCGGCGGCGTCATGTCGATGCTGCACGGCAAGGTGTTCGAGAAGGCCGGCGTTCACACCTCAACCGTGCATGGCGAGTTCTCGCCCGAGTTCCGCAAGCAGATTCCCGGTGCGGAGGAAGACCCGCGCTTCTGGGCCTCCGGCATCTCGCTCATCATCCATCCGGTGAACCCCTTCGTTCCCGCCGTCCACATGAACACCCGCTTCATCGTGACGACCAAGACCTGGTTCGGCGGCGGCGCGGACCTGACCCCCGTGCTGGACCGGCGGCGCACCCAGGAAGACCCCGACACGGTGGACTTCCACGCCGCCATGCAGGCCGCCTGCGAGGCCCATGCGGTGGCCGACTATCCGCGGTTCAAGGCGTGGTGCGATGAGTATTTCTTCCTGCCCCACCGCAACGAGCCGCGCGGCATTGGCGGCATCTTCTATGACCACTTCAATTCAGGTGACTGGGAGAAGGACTTCGCCTTCACGAAGGATGTGGGCCTCGCCTTCCTCGGCATCTATCCGAAGCTGGTGAGGCGGAACATGCAGACTTCATGGACAGAGGCCGACCGCGAAGAACAACTGGTCCGCCGCGGCCGCTATGTCGAGTACAATCTGCTTTATGACCGTGGCACGATTTTCGGCCTCAAGACCGGCGGCAATGTGGAATCGATCCTTTCCTCCATGCCGCCCATGGTGAAGTGGCCCTGACCGGAAAGACACAGAGCATGGACCTCAGGAACGGCTTCGACCTCAAGCGCTATATCCGCACGATCCCGGATTATCCCAAGCCCGGCATCATGTTCCGTGACATCACCACGCTGCTCTCCAACCTGCATGCCTTCCGCGCTGCGGTCGATGAACTGGCATGGCCGTTTCTCAAGGGCGAGATCGACTATGTGGCAGGGATCGAGGCGCGCGGGTTTATTCTCGGCGGCGCCGTCGCGCATAACCTTGGCCGCGGCTTCATTCCCATCCGCAAGAAGGGCAAGCTGCCAGCGCAGGTGATCGGGCAGGAATATGCGCTGGAATACGGCGTGGACACGATCGAGATCCACGCCGACGCCATCCAGAAGGGTGACCGTATCCTTCTGATCGATGACCTGATCGCCACCGGTGGCACGGCGGGCGCGGCGATTGATTTGATCCGCAGGTCTGGCGGCGAAGTGGTCTCCGCTGCCTTCGTGATCGACCTGCCGGAACTTGGTGGCGCTGCGAAGCTCAAAGCCAAGGGCGTGAAAGTGCACACGCTGGTGAACTTCGAGGGGCACTAGCCCCGCTTCGGCGTCAGCACCTTGCCATCAAAGCAGAACACCAGTTCGCCCTTCTGGTTGAAGCCTTCGTTGTGGGAGAAGACGAGGCCCCATGCCGGCCTCGACTTGAGGGCACGCTTGTCCGTCACGGTACAGCGATAGCGGATCGTGTCGCCCGCGAAGACCGGTTTCATCCAGCGCAGGTTGGTGAAGCCGGGCGAAGGCCCCAGCAGCGCGGGTTCGCGGCCTTCGGCACGCAGCTTTGCTTCCGCAGCCTGATTGGTGGCGACATAACGCTTCATCCAGGCCGACGCCGTATGCCAGCCCGATGCGGACAACTTGCCGAGCGGCCCCTTGAGCCCGCCCTCCTCACTCAGGTGGAACGGTTGCGGATCATATTTCCGGGCGAAGGCGATGATCGCCTCCTCCGTGAAGTGGTGGTCGCCAAGATCGACCACCATCCCCACCGCTGTTTCTTCAAGATAAAGCCCGATCATGGATTGCGTACTCCCATGAACTGCACACCGATGATCTCCACCTTCAACTCGCCCGCGGTGTTGAGAAGCTCGAACTTCATTTTCAGAATGCCCATCTCCGGGCGCTTTGATGAAACGCGGCGCGAGAGAACGGTGGCGCGGCCGGTGAGCGTTTCACCAGCCAGCACGGGCTTCAGCCACTTCGCCTCGTCCATGCCGCTCGACGCCATGGCAGCGGATGTATTGGCATAGGCATCGACTGCGAGCCGGATCAGGATGGCGCTCGCCTGCCAGCCCGATGCCGCGACGCCGCCCAGCACGGATTGTTCAGCAACGGCCTCATCGAGGTGAAAGGACTGCGGATCCCACGCGCGGGCATAGTCCCACACCTCGTCCTTCGTCAGGTGGTAGGTCCCGAAGGGGATGACCATGCCTTCGGGGAAATCTTCGTAGTAAAGCAGGTCTGACATCCGCCCTCCTCTTCCCCTGAAGTCCGTCATGCCAGCGAAGGCTGGCATCCATCCGCTTTTTGGCAAGCGGGATCCCGGCCTTCGCCGGGCTGACGGGCGTAACTGATGACTTAGGTGTTGAACCGGAAGTGCATCACGTCGCCGTCCTTGACGACGTAGTCCTTGCCTTCCAGACGGAACTTGCCCGCCTCGCGCGCGCCCGCCTCGCCATTGTTGGCCACATAGTCGTCATAAGCGATGGTCTCGGCGCGGATGTAGCCCTTCTCGAAGTCGGTATGGATCACGCCCGCCGCACCCGGGCCCTTGGTGCCCCTGGTAATGGTCCAGGCGCGCGCTTCCTTCGGCCCAACGGTAAAGTAAGTCACAAGATGCAGCAGATCATAACCGGCGCGGATCACGCGGTTGAGGCCAGGCTCCTCGAGGCCGACGGCATCAAGGAAGTCCTTCTGATCAGCGAGCGCCATCACGGCGATTTCGGATTCGATCTTTGCAGAGACAACCACCGCCACGGCATTTTCTTCGCCTGCGCGCTTGAACACGCGGGCAGAAAAGTCATTGCCCTTGTCGGCTGAGCCCTCTTCCACGTTGCAAACGTAAAGAACCGGCTTGGATGACAAGAGGCCGAGGCCCCGGAAGGCCTTTTCCTCTTCGGCTGAGCGTTCAACCAGGCGGGCGGGCTTTCCTTCGCGCAGCAGCACCAGCGCGCGGTTGATGAGGTCGGCGAGTTCCTTCGATTCCTTGTCGCCCTGCTTGGCTTTCTTCTCGATGTTGACGATGCGCTTTTCAAGCGAGTCGAGATCGGCCAGCATCAACTCCGTTTCGATGGTCTCGATGTCGGCGATGGGGTCGATCTTGCCTTCGACATGGGTGATGTCACCATCCTCGAAGCAGCGCACCACATGGGCAATCGCATCCACCTCGCGGATGTTGGCAAGGAACTGGTTGCCGAGGCCTTCGCCCTTGGACGCTCCGCGCACCAGGCCGGCGATGTCAACAAAGGTCAGCCGCGTCGGGATGATCTGCTGCGAGCCCCCGATTTTCGCCAGCACGTCAAGGCGCGGATCAGGCACCGCCACATCGCCCACATTGGGTTCGATGGTGCAGAAGGGATAGTTCGCCGCCTGCGCCGCGGCGGTCTGCGTCAGCGCGTTGAAGAGCGTCGACTTGCCGACATTGGGGAGGCCTACGATGCCGCACTTGAAACCCATCAGTTCTCTGCCTTCTTCGCTGGCTTTTCCGGCGCAGGATTGAGCGCCAGATGCACCTTGTTCTGGAATGATCCCTCCTCGCCCTGGACGAGAAGCGGAATGTGATCTGCCACCGCTGTCAGCAGCGGGTCGAGCCATGCCCTGTCGGCCTTGGCGAAATCGCTGAGCACATGGGAATGCACCAGCGCCTTGTCGCCCGGATGGCCGATCCCCAGGCGTGCGCGCACGAAATGCGGCCCGCAGTGGGCGATCATGGAGCGGATGCCATTATGGCCTGCGGCCCCGCCGCCGAGCTTGACCCGCACCTTGCCAGGGTCGAGGTCGAGTTCGTCATAAAGGGCGATGACCTGCGCGGGATCGATGTTGAAGAAGCGCATGGCTTCGCCCACCGAGCGGCCGCTCTCGTTCATGTAGGTCATGGGCTTCAGCACCAGCACCTTTTCGCCAGCCAGCAGGCCTTCGGAGGTTTCCCCCTGAAAGCGCTTGCGCCAGGGCGAAAAGCCATGGCGGCGGACGATTTCGTCCACCGCCATGAAGCCGATATTGTGCCGGTTGCCCTGATATTTGGAGCCCGGATTGCCGAGCCCCACGATGAGGTGCATCTGGCCCTCGCGTTCGGTAGATTACTTCTTCTTGGCCGGAGCAGCGGCAGCAGCCGGGGCCGCACCCTTGGCGGGGGCGGCTGCCTTGCCAGCAGCAGCCTTCTGGTTCGCCGCCGGAACTTCGGCAGCGGCTTCGGCCGGGGCTTCCTCTTCCTTTGCCTGCGCGGTGATGGCGCACAGCGTCACGTCATCGGTCGCGGCAGACTTGACGCCCTCGGGCAGGGTGACGTTGGACAGGTGAACCGACTGGCCGATCTGCATGGTGGAGACATCGATGGTGACGTCATCCGGGATCAGATTGGCCGAGCAGGTGAGCGCCACGGTGTGCGAGACGATATTGAGCGTGCCGCCCTGCTTGATGCCGGGGGAAACGTCCTGGCCCTTGAAGTGAACGGGCACGTTCA
>CAYMQH010000056.1:6848-19990 GCA_964392525.1 uncultured Aestuariivirga sp. | reverse complement strand
GTCTGGGTGCCGGGCAGATAGATGAACTGGTCCTCGCTGATGGTCCGGCCGGTCTGCTTCGTGTAAAGCCTGGCGAGCGAGCGGCGCACACTGGCCTCGCCGCGGCCATCGGCATAGCGAAGCCGCCCGGAGCGCATCTGGCGGTTCGCCTCATCCAGAATGGCGGCGGGGGGCGGCGCGTCGGGCTCGCCGATCGACAGGAAGATGAGGGCATCGCCCAGCCCGGCCCGGCGCTTGCCTTCAGTGTGGACGGCCCATTTCTCGGAACCCAGGCCCCCCAGCCGGCCCGTGACTTTCGCAAATTTCATCTTCTGAACCCTTGTTTTGCCGCGCTTTTAGTGCATGCCCTTGGCGCGGTCGAGAGGCCGCTCAGGGGCTTTACATTTTTGGAGGCTGGTTTTATTTGTGCGCTGCATCATTCTGCTTGGATTTCCCTAAGATGGATCTTTCACGGCGTCAGGTTCTGAGGTCGGCTGTAACGCTTGCGGCCGTCGTTGCGTCCATGCGTCAGGGCCTTCTGCCCTCGATGGCGGAAGCCTCGGAACTCTATATCGAACAGCAGCCCTTCACCGAGGACTATGTCCGCAAGCTGGCCGAGGCGTTGGCCCAGAAGCCGTGGGAAGACGTGCGCATCGCCATGCCGCCGGGCTGGGAGCAGGTTACTTACGATCAGTACCGCGATATCCGCTTCAACCCGGACAAGTCGTTCTGGAAGGGTGACCAGCACCAGTTTTCCTTCGACCTGTTCCATTCGGGTTTTCTGTTCACCGCCCCGGTCGATGTCCATGTGGTCGAGAACGGCCAGACGGCGCGCATCAACTATGATCCCAACCTGTTCGTCTTCGGCCCGCTGGCCCCCGAGACGGATGGCAAGACGGACATGCATTACGCCGGGCTCCGGCTGCGCTATCCGATCAATTCCCAGGAATACAACGATGAGTTCGTGGTGTTCCAGGGCGCTTCCTATTTCCGCGGCGTCGGCAAGGGGCTGCTCTACGGCCTGTCGGCGCGTGGCCTCGCCATCGACACCGGCCAGCCCAAGGGCGAGGAATTCCCGATGTTCCGGGACTTCTGGGTCAGGCGGCCTGATCCTGCGGCCACCACCATCGTGGTCGAAGCGCTGCTCGACAGCCCGTCCATTACCGGCGCTTACAAGTTCTCGATCAAGCCCGGCGATGATACGCAGATGGATATCGAGGCGGTGCTCTTCCCCCGCCGCGACATTTCCCATGTCGGCATTGCGCCGATGACCTCCATGTTCCTGCTGGACCAGTTGTCCCACCCCGTCGAGGATTATCGCCCGGCGGTGCATGATTCGGACGGATTGATGATGCAGACGGGCGCTGGCGAATGGCTGTGGCGCCCGCTTGCCAACCCCAAGACGCTGCAGGTTTCGGCCTTCCAGGACATGAGCCCCCGGGGCTTCGGCCTGATGCAGAGGAAGCGCAACTACCGCGACTTCCTCGACCTCGAATCGCATTACGAGCGCCGCCCCAGCCTGTGGGCGGAGCCGATTGGCGATTGGGGGCCGGGTGCTGTGGAGCTTTACGAGATCCCCACGCTGCTGGAGACCAACGACAATATCGTGGCCTTCTGGCAGCCGAAGGAGATGCTGAAGCAGGGGCAAAGCTATTCCTACGTCTATCGCCTGCACTGGTGCGCCAACTGGCCGACCGACATCAACCTGCCGCTTGGCCGCACGGTGTTTTCGGGCGCGGGCGTCGATCCCAACTATTCGGCGAACCCGCCATCTTATGACCCAGATTTGAAGCTTTACGTCATCGAGTTCGCGGGGGGTGATCTCGAAGGAGACATCATCGCGGATGTGACGGCTTCATCGGGCGAAATCTCCCAGGTTCACTTGCAAAAGAACAACGTCGAGAAAACGACGCGGCTTTCGTTCGAGCATAACGTCAATGGGACAGACATCTCGGAAATCCGCGCCGTGCTGAAGCGTGGGGACAAGAAAGCGAGCGAGACATGGCTCTTCAGGTGGACGCGCAGCTGACGGAGTCCGTTCCGCCCTCCGCACCCCTCGACATGCCCATCCAGAGCCTGACGGTCTGGGAGGGCAAGCCCGCAGATGTCGGCAATGGCCGGGATGTGATGCTGGCCCGCGTCTTCGTATTCGGCGCGTCGGCCCTGCTCACCGCCTTTGGCACCTGGAAGATGTATGAGGTCATCAGCCCGGTCAATGTGACGGCGCTGCAGGTGCTGTTTGCAGCCTTCTTCGCACTCACCTTTGCCTGGATCGCCTTTTCCTGCGCCAGTGCCATTCTGGGCTTCCTGGTGCTGATGCGCGGCAAGCCGGCTTTGCCGCCGCTGGCGGACACCACGGAGATCGGCCGCACCGCGCTTCTCATGCCGGTCTACAATGAAGACCCCGCGCGGGTATTCACGGCACTCTCCCGCATGGGCCTGGCGCTGCGGCGCGAAGGGGTTGCGCGGAACTTCGACATCTTCGTGCTGAGTGACACGCGCAACGATCATGTTGCGGCCGCCGAGCTTGATGCTTTCGCCTGGCTCCGGCGTCAGTTGGCCCCTGGCATGCGTGTCTATTACCGCCGCCGCGACAACAACCATCACCGCAAGGCTGGCAACATCGCCGATTTCGTGATGCGCTGGGGTGCTGCCTATGACCACATGATCGTGCTCGACGCCGACAGCGACATGAGTGCCGCGGCGATGATCACCCTGGCCCGCGCCATGGCGGCCGACCCGAAGGCCGGCATCATCCAGTCGCTGCCGCTCCTGCAGAACCGCTGGACACCGTTTGCCCGCATGACGCAGTTCGCGGGCCGCGTCTATGGCCCGCTGGTGGCTGCCGGTCTTTCCGCCTGGCATGGGCGCGACGGAAATTACTGGGGCCACAACGCCATCATCCGCACCTGGGCCTTCGCGGAGGCCGCGGGCCTGCCCGAACTCACCGGCCGCAAGCCCTTTGGCGGCCATGTGCTGAGCCATGATTTCGTCGAGGCGGCCTTGGTCCGCCGGGCGGGCTATGCCGTCTACATGCTTCCTTCTCTGACCGGCTCCTATGAGGAAACGCCACCCTCTCTGATCGACCTCGCCACGCGTGACAGGCGTTGGGCGCAAGGCAATCTGCAGCATGTCAAGATCGTGGGTGCCAAAGGTCTGCACTGGGTGAGCCGGGTGCATCTCATCCAGGGCATCATGTCCTATCTCGCCTCGCCCATGTGGCTCATGCTGCTGCTCGCAGGCCTGATTCTTTCGACCGTGGCGCGCCATACCATGCCCAATTATTTCCCCGAAACCTTCTCGCTCTTCCCCGTGTGGCCGGTGTTCGACCCCGAACTGGCGCTTCTGCTTTTCGCCATCACCTTTGGCGTTCTCTATCTCCCGAAGCTTCTGGCGCTGGTGCTGGCGCTGAACGACCGCAGCTTGCGCGAGGGCTGCGGCGGCACCAGCGGCCTCCTGAGGAGCGTGCTGGCGGAGACCCTCCTCTCCATGCTGCTCTCGCCCATCATGATGCTGATCCAGTCGCGCTTCGTGCTGGATGTGTTGCTGGGGCGCGATTCCGGCTGGAACGCCCAGAACCGCGATGATCAGGCCATGCCGCTGGCCGGATGCGCCCGCAAGCACTGGGTCCATGTGGCGGCAGGGCTTGGCTTTGCGGTGCTGTCCTTCCACCTGTCATGGGCAAGCTTCCTGTGGCTGGCACCCATCGCCGCGGCCCTGATGCTGTCGCCGCTCGTGTCGTGGTCCACCGGCCTGCCCGAACTCGGCCGGCGCATGTGGCACTGGAACGTCTTCCGCATTCCGGAAGAAGCCCCCCGCAAGTCGGATGAGATTGTATTCGACGATGCAGCAGACGCACCGCTGCTCGAGGCTGCCGAGTGATCAGGCTGGCGTGATCGTGCCATCGGCCGTGATGCGGATGCGGGCCGCTTGCCGCAGGCTTTGGAGCTGCTCTGGCGCGACACAGGCAATCACGCAACGCCTGCCATAAAGGGCGGCGGCCACCTCCGCGCCAACCGCCAGATTTATGTCAGGCACGGCAAGGATGATACCCGCTGGCGCGGTGCCAAGGCGGATCGCCTCGGCGATGGCGCCGGGTGCCGAACCCGAACCGCGGGTTTCCGTCATCACCAGAACAGTCCCCTGCACGCAAGCCCCGCGCTGTGGGTGGTGCACATCGAGGATCACGCCCGAGCGTGGTTCGAAGGCACCCCAGAAGCTCAGGGGCTCATCGAGCGACAGCACAGGGCCCTCGGCTTCCCCGTTGGTCAGCAGGCGGGCCTTCATCATCGCGTGGTCCAGAGATCGGGGTCGCGCCAGACCTCGCCCCGGATGGCGCTTTCGACGCATTCCTTCATGGAGCCGAAGGCGACCTCCACCGCGAGCATGCCCGGCGCATAATAGGCCCATTTGGCGGCATTGGTCATGACGCGGCCTTTGAGCCCGCGCACGCGGGGTGAATGATAGGTACAGACATCGACCGGCACCTCGATGCCTGCAGCTGACAGCGCCGCGATCCAGCCCCGGCTGCTGGCCAGTTCTCGCACCACGCGGTTGGTGGAGACGAGGAAGGGCAGGCCGTGTTTCACCCGCCGCCCATCGAGCAGGCGCAGAAGTTCGCCAAACTCCTCAAGCCCGAAATGCGGCGTGCCCAGTGCCACTGCATCGAGCGGGCCATCCTGTGCGGTCGAGAGGTCACGATGGGCGCGGGCCAGATCATCGACGTTCACGCTGTGGGTTTCGCCGCCCCTCCAGATGGCGGAAAGCTCCGGTGCTTCGGGTGTCACGCCGGCCCCATGCCAGAGTTCGACGCCGCCCGATGCCGCCGCCGCCGCGCTGACGGCCTTCAGCGCATGGCGCGGCGTATCGGCCGGAAGGCCGGAGATCACCGGAATGCGGCGGCCCGCAAGGCGGCCCGCATGATGGCCGATGAGATGAGCGAAAACATCCTCACGGCGCCAGCCTTCGGGAAGGCCGCGGCAGTCGACATGAAGGGCGGCAACGCGGTTCTCGTCGCGGTGGAGGCCCGCATCGGGTGCCAGGCCCGTCAGCGCGCAGGCGACATCGAGATAGTCGCCATATTTATTGGTCCGCGCGCCCACGGCGGAATTGTAATAGGCAACCGCATTGGATTCGCCGACGGCGATCTGGTCGCCGAAGGCGGGACCGCCGGGCAGCTGGTAGGGCGCGCAGGTCCAGGTCGGCCGGGTGCCGAGCTGCTCGTAAAGCCGCATCAGTTCGGCGGCGCCTTCCACCATCTCCGGATCTTCGTTGCGCGGCCTGAGTGAGGGATCAGCGAGGCTCACGACGCCATTGTTGGTCCAGGTTTCGACGGCCAGCCTTGCGTCATGTTCCAGCAGGAAGCGCACGAAATCGACATGCGCCTGACCGGTGTAGAAACAGGCATCGAGATGGGCGAAGGAAATGGGCAGCAGTCGCCTGGCGCCCATGATCTCTGCCGCCTTCACCACAAGGCGCATCGCCAGCTGCATGGCCTGGCCCGACCGGCCTGCGAGAAGCTCGCGCGCGCCGTCATCCAGCTCCATCAGGGTTTTACCTTCTCGAGTGCCAGGCAGTTGAGCGTCTGGTAATCGGTCTTTCCGGAACCGAGAAGCGGCAGTTCTGCGAGGGTCAGGACATTGCGCGGCACCATGAGTGCGGCCATGCCAAGCGCCTTCAGCCCATCCGCCACCTTCGCGGCATCGAGCGTTGCATCGGTGGTAAAGAGCACGAGCTGTTCGCCTTTGCGCGCATCGGGCACCGCTACCACGGCGTGCTGCGCGTCGGGAAACGCCTTGAGCAGGTTCTGTTCCACCAGCCCCAGAGACACCATTTCGCCCGCGATCTTGGCAAAGCGCTTGGCGCGGCCGAGAATAGTGACGAATCCATCCTCGTCGATCTTCACGATGTCGCCTGTGTCATACCAGCCATCTGGCGGGGCTTCGATGACCCCCGGCTTCTCGGCACGCAGATAGCCGAGCATGATGTTGGGGCCCTTCACGAACAGGCGGCCGCCGTCCTCTATGCCGGGCACCGGCTCCAGCCGGTAGTGCACCTGGTCCAGCAGGCGGCCCACCGTGCCGGTGCGGAAATGCATCGGCGTATTGACCGCGACGACGGGCGCGCATTCGGTGGCGCCATAGCCTTCGAGAATGCGCAGGCCGAATTTCTCCATCCACGCCTCGCGCGTTTCGGGCTTCACCCGCTCCGCGCCAGCCACCACAAGGCGCACGTTGAAGAAGTCGTAAGGGTGGGCGCTGCGCGCATAGCCCATCAGGAATGTGTCAGTGCCGAACAGGATTGTCGCGTTTGTCTCGTAGCAAAGTTCGGGCACGATCTTGTAGTGCAGCGGGGAGGGGTAAAGGAAGGTCCGGACACCCGCCAGAACGGGAAGCAGCACGCCGCCCGTCAGCCCGAAAGCATGGAACATGGGGAGCGCGTTGAACACCACATCCGACGAAGTGAAGGCAATGCGCGCCGCGGCCTGATAGCGGTTGGCGTGAAGATTGCGGTGCGACAGCACCACGCCCTTCGGCAGCCCCTCGGACCCGGAGGTGAAGAGGATGACGGCGGGTCCGTTCGGATCGCTCAGTGCGCCGCCCATGCGGAGCGCCCATCTGGGGAAGAGCCGGGCGAACAGGCCGTAGAGCTTGTCCTTGGGCGTCAGCGCCGCACGCAGGTCCTCGAGGATGATCACCTTGCGCCCCTCGGAGAGGAACTTCAGGTCTTCCTGCATGTTGCCGGCTTCGATGAAGCGGCTGGAGGTGACGATGGTCGTGATCCGTGCCGCCGTGCAGGCCGCGGCCATGTTCACCGCGCCCGTCGAGAAATTCAGCATGGCGGGCACGCGGCCGAAGGCATGCAGGCCGAAGAGCGTGACGAAACAGCCGGTGGAGTTGGGCAGCAGAACCCCGATATTGGTCTCGCCCGGCGTCATCGCCGCAATGCGGCGGCCGAGGATGAAGCTCCCGAGCAGCAGCTTGTTGAAATTCGCGGGCGTGCGGTTGATGTCCTCCAGCACCTTATGGCCACCGCCATGGGTATGCCGTGCATCGAGCAGCGCGTCGAACAGCGTCCGGTCGATGTTCGAGGTGCGGAACACCATGTCAGTCATCACGTCATAAAGCTTGTCGGCCTGGTGGCGGCGCAGTTCCGCACCGCGCAGTCCGTCCGGCCCATCGAACCGGACGGGTGGCAGGAAGGTGATGGTGATCTTTGGGAACCAGCGCAGCCTCAGTTTGCCGCGCATGCGCGAGAATGGCGTATAGATCGCGCCGTCGATGCGCACCGGAAGCACCCGCGCCTTGGCCATTTCGGCAATGGCGCCGGGGCCTTCGTACACTTTCATCAGCGCGCCCGTTACCGTCAGGCGGCCTTCGGGGAAGATCACAACCTTGTGGCCCTTCTTCACCTCGTCCACCAGCGCGCGGAGCGCCATGGGGTTGGTGGGATCGAGGGGGATCATGCGAAGCAGCAATGCCGAGGGCTTTGCCCACCAGTGCTGCATCACATGCGTGTTGATGGCGAAGCTGGCGCGTTCGGGCATGAAGGCCGAAAGCAGCGGTCCGTCCAGGTAGGATGTGTGATTGGCGATGATCACCGCCTTGCGGCCGGCCGCCCTGAAGTTTTCGAGGCCTTTCACCTCCACCCGGTAGAGCAGGCGGAACATGATCCGCGCGATGCTGGCGGCAAGTTCCGGGGTGAGCAACCGCGCCACCCAGACGGAAGCCACTGCATTGGCAAGGCCCAGCAGCAGGAAGAAGCCCTGTGCCGACATCACCTTCAGCAGGACTGCTCCCGCGATGGCCGAGCCGATCATGAAGATGGCGTTCATCACATTGTTGGCGGCAATCACGCGCGAGCGCCGCGAGGGCGGGGCGCGGTGCTGCATGATGGCATTGAGCGGCACCGCATAGAGCCCGCCGAAGAAGGCGACGAAGAACAGGTCCGCGCCCACCCGCCAGCCTTGGAAATGGCTGAAGAAGGTGCTGACCGGCGTGTTCGAAGACCCGGCAAGAACCGCATTCACGCTGCCTGCCGCGAAATAGAGATCGAGCAGGAACACCGTCATCATGATCGACGCAATGGGTACGTAGCGCGGCGAGACTTCGCCCTTCAGCAGCGCGTTGGTCAGCAGCGAGCCCGCCCCGATGCCGATGGTGAACAGGCCGATGAAGGCATTGGCCACCGCATCATTCGCCAGCAGGACGTCACGGGTGAACACCGGAAGCTGCGCCATGATGGCAGCGCCGAGGAACCAGAACCATGAAGCACCGATGACCGACCAGAACACATCCTCGCGTTCGCGCGCATAGCCAAGGAGCTTCATGGTCTGCCGCGGTACGTTCCAGTCGAACGTGATGCTGTCGTCGCCCGGGGCCGGGGGCATCAGGAAGGCGCAGCCCAGCGCAATCACCGCGAGAACGATGATAGTCACCGCGAGCAGCGGCCTGCCCCAGTCCTCCAGCACCAGGAAGCCGCCGAACAGCGTGCCAAGCAGGATGGTGACGAAGGTGCCGAGTTCGATCAGCGCATTGCCGGCGATCAGTTCGCCGCGGCGCAGGTACTGGGGCAGCACGCCATATTTAATCGGCCCGAAGAAGGCCGCCGTGGTGCCCGCCAGGAACAGCACGATGAGGTGCATGACGGGGTTTTCGAGCCACAGGCTGAGGGCGCCGAACACCATGGCCGCGAGGTCGAACAGCTTGATCCAGCGCGACAGCCTGGCCTTGTCATATTTGTCCGCCAGCTGCCCGGCGATCGCCGAGAACAGGAAATAGGGCAGCATGAACAGCGCCAGCCCCGCCTGAACGAACAATGTGGCGTTGAAGCCAAAGCGCACCGCAAGGTCGAAGGTGATAAGAATGGCGATGCCGTTGCGCACCGCATTGTCGTTGAAGGCGCTGATCGCCTGCGTCACGAACAGCGGCAGGAAACTCCGCGATTTCAGGATGGCAAACTGGCTCTGACGGTCGGTATCTTGGCCGCTCATGTAATGGATGATCCCTCATGCGGAGATTGTAAGGCGTGAACTCGAATATGTCAGACCTAAGATGGATCATCAAACGCTGAAAAACTAATTGTGATCGGCCTGACGAAATCCGGCGGCGCCGCGCGGCGTATCTCCCCTTGTCACTCATGACACAGGGAGTACCCACATGAATCGCCTTCGCAATTTCGCTGCTGCTGCCGCTTTCGCCGTTTCGAGCATCGCCCTTTCGGCCCAGGCCTTCGCTGCCGACGTGGTTGATACGGCGGTGGCCGCCGGTAACTTCAAGACGCTGGTCGCGGCCGTTCAGGCTGCCGGTCTCGTCGACACGCTCAAGGGCCAGGGCCCCTTCACCGTGTTTGCCCCCACCGATGAGGCCTTCGCCAAGCTGCCCGCCGGCACGGTCGATGACCTGCTGAAGCCCGAGAACAAGGACAAACTGGTCGCTGTGCTGACCTATCACGTGGTGCCCGGCAAGGTGATGGCTGCCGATCTCGCCGGCAAGGAAACCAAGGCCAAGACCGTGCAGGGTTCCGAGGTCACCATCAACGGCACCAATGGCGTGACGGTTGACGGCGCCAAGGTGATCCAGGCCGACATCGTGGTCGACAATGGCGTGATCCACGTGATCGACGCCGTGATCCTGCCGAAGTAAGCCGGACTCACCCTTCCGAAATGTTCCGGCGCAGGCCTTGGCCTGCGCCGTTTCTATGTGAGGATGGAGCGCACGAGGCCAAGTGTCGTGCCGTGATCGCCGGAAACATGGTTTGCCCCGGCGGAGGCGAGACGAGTCCGGCGTGTCTCGCTTTGCGAAAAGCCGATGAAATGAACGCCGTTGGAAAGGCCGGCTTCCACGTCGTTCAGGTTGTCGCCAATGTAGACAATGCGGTGCTTCGGCAGGCTGGTGGCGGCGATGGCGCGGGCCACTGTCTCACGCTTGTGGCCCGAGCCCTCCGCCCCGAAGGCGAGGGTGCGGACCGGATGCCAGAGGTCTCTCGCATCGAGCCGGAGCCTTGCGGCGGCAAGCAGGTTCGCCGTGGCGATGCCGAGGCGGCATCCGGCGAGCGATTGCAGCAACTGGCGCGCGCCCGGAATTTCAACCGCCAGCAACGTGCCCGACGCAAAGCCCTGTGACAGGATCATCAGATAGTCGGACACGATCAATGCATGATCTTGCTCCGGCAGCCCGTGGCTTGCGAGGATCTCCGCGATGATATGTTCATCATTGCGGATTACGTAACTGTCCCAATCACGCGACAGGCCGGTGAGGCTGTAGCGGCGCTCGAAGGGCAGGAAGAAGGCGTCTTCCTCCGGTTTCGTCAAATCCAGCAGCACGCCATCGACATCGAAGATGACAGCGCTGTCCATCGCCTAAGCTTGCGCCATGCGCGGGGTCATCTCGATCAACGTCGGGCCATCGGCCTTCAGCGCCTTGCGGATGGCGGCAGCCAGTGCCTTCAGGTCCTTCGGCTGCTCGGCATGGAGGCCATAGGACTTCGCCAGCATCTGGTAGTCCGGGTTCATCAGCGTCACCGCATTGGGCTGGATGCCCTTGCGCACCATGTCATCGCGGATTTCGCCCAGCGCATTGTTGTTCCACATCAGGATGATGATGGGCAGCTTGTGCTCGGCCGCGGTGCCGAGCTCGTTGATCGTGTACTGGATGCCATAATCGCCGATCAGCACCGCCACGGGGCGGTCCCCCACGCCGAACTTGGCGCCGATGCCGACGGGAAGCCCGAACCCCAGCGTGCCGAAGCCCACCGGATGCAGCCAGCTGCGCGGGACGGACACCGGGAAGACTTCGTTGGCAGCATAGGCGATCTGCGTCATGTCGGAGCAGATTACCGTGTCTTCCGGAAGTTCCCGGCGGATCACCGCGAGAACCGCCGTCAACATGGACCGCAGCGCATCAGGCTCGCCCATGTCGAAGCTGGCTGCCGCCTTGCCCTTCTTCTCGCTGATGCTTGCGGCGATCAGTTCGAGCGTCTCGCGCGCATCGCCAAGAATGGCGATCTCTGCCGTGTGCGGGCGGCCCATCACGGCGGGGTCAAGGTCGATGCGGATCAGGTTGTTCTCGATCGCCATGGCATCGTTCCAGTGGTCGGTCTCGGAAAGTTCCGAGCCGGCGCAGAGAATGGCGTCTGAATCCGCCGCCAGCGTCCAGAAACCCTCGCGCGCCATCACCTGGCCAAGGCAGAGCGGATGATCGGCCGGCACCGCACCCTTGCCCGCCGTGGTGGTGACGATCGGCGCATTCAGTTTCTCGGCGATCTCCACCGCCGCCTTGCCAGCTTCCAACGCACCGCCGCCCAGCAGGATCAACGGCTTTTTGGCGGCGTTGAGTTTTCTGACTGCGGCAGCGACCTGCCCGGCATTGGGTGAGGGGCGCTTCGGCAGGCCGCGCGCCGCCCAGCCATTCCCGGCAGGCTGCTTCAGAAGGTCGAGCGGGATTTCGATGTAGACGGGGCGCGGCCTTGCGCTGGCAAAATGCGCGAAGGCCGCCGCCACCGCGTCACGCACGTCCTTCGGCGTGTAGCAGCGGAAGTTCAGCGCGGTGACCGCCTTCGCGGCGCCATGCTGGTCGATCATCTCATGCAGGCGGCCGCGGCCCTGTGCTGAATCGCGGATATCGAGCGCGGAGGAGATCACGAGAACGTTGCTCGAGTCCGACCACGCCTGGCCGAGCGGGGTAAGGATATTGGTGAGGCCCGGCCCGGTGATCGTGAAGCATACGCCCGGCTTGCCGGTGGCGCGGGCATAGCCATCCGCCATGAAGCCCGCGCCCTGTTCATGCCGCACCAGCACATGGTTGATCTTCGAGCGCGGCAGGGCCCGGTACATTTCGACATTGTGGACGCCCGGAATGCCGAAAATCGTATCGACGCCATAGGCTTCAAGAAGGCCGACGAGGGCTTCGCCGGTTGAGAGTTCCGCTCTGCTGGACATGTCAGGATGCTTTCGTATCGGCTTGGGGATGGATCAGAGCATGACATGCCACGAGGCTTCCCTCATGCGCAAGCAGGGCGGGGTTGGGGCGCGGGCATGGCGCGAGCGCCTCTCGGTCCGCGCAGCACGGCTGAGAGATGTGTTGACGAGAAGCGGCCCCTTGGGGGCATGGATTCCCACTTCTCGCGGGTGAGGGCCGCTAACCGAAGCGCTGCGGTGCAATATCGGCCAGCACCAGCCCTTCATCCAGAATATCCGCCGGGGCGTCCTGCCCGCGCACCAGCGCCGCTGCAAGGCGGGAGAGGGCGGGAGCAGACTGGATGCCGAAGCCGCCCTGGCCGATGAGCCAGAAGAAGCCCTCCGCCGAGGCATCATAACCCACCACCGGGTTGCCGTCGGGCGCGAAGGACCGAAGGCCGCCCCATGTGCGTTCGACGCGGGTCACCTCATAGTCCACTGCATGGCTGAAGCGTTCGATTCCCTCCGCCAGCGTCATGTCATCGGCATAGGCATCATGTGGATCAACCGGGGTTGCGTCGGCGGGCGAGATCAACAGCTTGCCGGATTGCGGCTTGCAGTACCATGTCTCGCCCACATCGCCCACCATCGGCCATTGCATGATGTCGGTGCCCTCCGGCCCTGGCACGACCGCCATGGAACGGCGCTTCGGCTGAAGCCCCACCGGCTTGCAGCCTGCCAGTTGCGCCACGCTGTCGCCCCAGGCGCCGGCGGCGTTCACGATGATCCGTGAACGGAGCGTTTCACCGCCCGCCGCAACGGCCCACAGCCCGCTCCGGTCGAGCGACTGAACCGGCCTTTCGCAGTGCAGTTCGCCGCCGCGCTGGCGGAACAGTTTCAGGTAATGCTGATGCAGGGCATCGACATCGATATCGGCCGTGCCTTCATCCAGCACGGCGTTCCGGGCATAGCCTTCTTTCAAATAGGGGAAACGCCGCCGCGCCTCGGCCACCGAAATCTCGCGCATGCCCTTTTGGATTCCCATGAGACGCGCAAAGGCCGTCCCCTGGTCGTCGGGCGCAAAGAAGATCGTATCACGCGGGGTCAGGAAGCCTCCTTCCTGGAAGGCCCGCCCGGCAGCGCGCGTCAGCGCCAGCATGGGCGGCGGGCCATAGTTCGGTTCATACATGGCGGCTGAACGCCCGGTGGTATGATAGCCCGGCCGCTCTTCCATCTCGCATATGGCGACGCGGTGGGTTTCGGCGAG
>CAYMQH010000056.1:0-6748 GCA_964392525.1 uncultured Aestuariivirga sp. | reverse complement strand
GGCGCGGATCGGCGTCGAGATGGACAATTACTGGTTCTCGGCCGCCGCCAATGATGCGCTCCGCAAGCATCTGAGGGATGCGCAGTTCTTCGATGCCACCGGACTCGTGAACTGGCAGCGCAAGGTGAAGAGTGATCACGAAGTCACGTTCATCCGGCGCGCCGCGGCGATTGTTGATGCCATGCATGCCAAGGTCGTGGAACTGGTCGAACCCGGCCTGCCGAAGAACGTGCTGGTCGCCGAAATCCAGAAGCAGGCGATGCTGGGGGCGGGCGGTCACTGGGGCGATTATTGCGCCATCGTGCCGATGCTTCCATCAGGGATTGATGCCACGGCCCCGCACCTCACCTGGGATGACCGGCCCTTCGCCAACAATGAAGGCACCTTTTTCGAGCTTGGCGGCTGCTACCGGCGTTATCACGCGCCCCTGTCTCGCACGGTTTATCTCGGCCAGCCGCCGCAGAAGTTCCTCGATGCGGAAACTGCTGTGCTGGAGGCGACCGAGGCGGGACTTGAGAAATGCCGGCCCGGCACCACCTGCGGCGAGGTGGCGGATGCCTTCTTCGGAACGCTTCAGAAGCGTGGCTTCAGCAAGGACTCGCGCGCGGGATACTCGATCGGCCTTTCCTATCCGCCTGACTGGGGTGAACGCACGCTGTCGATCCGCCGTGGTGACATGACGGTTCTCGAACCGAACATGACGTTGCACTTCATGCCCGCCCTGTGGCTCGATGATGGCGGACTCGAACTCTCCGAAACCATACTCATCACCCCCAATGGCGCGGAATGCCTGTGCAAGACGCCGCGCAAACTTGTCATCAAGAAGTGAGGTCAGACATGGCTCCGTTCAACAAGCCCATCTCCGGGCTCGTCACCCCGCGTTTCGGTGGCATTGCCACATTCATGCGCATGCCGCATGTACCGCTTGAGGAGGCGGAGGGCATCGACATCGGCATGGTCGGCATCCCATGGGACGGGGGTACCACGAATCGTCCGGGCCCCCGCCATGCGCCCCGCCAGATGCGCGACATGTCCTCCATGGTGCGCCCCATGCACCAGACCTCGCATGTGGTGCCTTCCGAGCTTGCCAACATCGCGGACCTCGGCGACTGCCCGGTGAATCCGGCCGATGTGAATGACGCGTTGAAGCGCGTTGAGACCTATTTCAGGAAATTGGTGGCCAAGGGCATCCGCCCGCTATCGGCGGGCGGCGACCATCTCTGCTCGCTGCCGGTGCTGCGCGCGGTTGGCGAAAAGGCGCCCGTCGGCATGATCCACTTCGACGCCCACACCGACCTCTATGACGGGTACTTCGGCGGCTTCAAATATACCCATGGCACGCCGTTCCGCCGCGCCATCGAGGACGGCGTGCTGGACCCCAAGCGCACGATCCAGATCGGGCTTCGCGGCTCCATGTATGACCTCGATGACTTCGCGTGGGGCGAGAAGATGGGTGTCCGCATGGTGCGCATCGAGGAGGCAATGGAGAAGGGGCCAAAGGCCATCATGGCGGAGGCCCGCGCCATTGTGGGCGACCAGCCGACCTATGTGAGCTTCGACATCGATATGCTGGACCCGGCCTACGCCCCCGGCACCGGCACGCCGGAAATCGGTGGCTTCACCACTTTCCAGGCCCAGCAGATGCTGCGCGAACTGCGTGGCGTAAACATTGTGGGTGGTGATGTGGTGGAAGTCTCGCCGCCCTTCGACCCCACCGGCGTCACCGCCCATGCGGGCGTCACCATGATGTTCGAGATCCTCTGCCCGATGGCGGAAGCGGTGGCGAGGCGGCGAAAGTAATCAAAGTGGCCGGATGTGATCCGGCCTTTTCACTCACGCGAACACCACCACCTCGATGGCGGTCGGATCGAAGTTGTTGCACGGGTTCAGCACCTGCGGGCAGTTGGAGATCACCGCCAGCACATCCATTTCGGCGCGGATCTCGACGTAATCGCCGGGCTTCGATGAGCCGAGCGCGATTGCTGCATCGCCGGCCGCACCAACCGGCACGGTCATGAACCAGTTGACGTTTGGCACGATGTCGCGCCAGCCCAGCCCATGCGGCTTCAGGGCGGCGAGGAAGTTCTCGCGGCAGCCCCTGTTGGGAACGCCATAGAGCATCTGGTTCGACGGTTCGGAACAGCAGCCACCGATCGTGTCGTGGCCACCGAACGTGTCAGCAGTGATCGTGAAGAGCGGCCTGGCGCGGTCCGAGTAGAGAGTGTCGCCCGTGGTCAGCAGGATGTGGGCTGCCTTTTTGATGGTATTGGGCGCATGGTAGCGCTCCTCGAAGTCATCGGCGTTGTAGCACAGGAAGTCCACCGCCTGCTGGCCGTGGCTGTCGATGATGCGGAGCGTCTGACCCTTGGCGATGACGCGGCTCCAGGGTGCGCGGGGTGCGATCGTCTCGCGGTGGAGTTCCTGTCTCATGCGAGTTGCCTCTCGAACAGCCTGCCCCATTGCGGCATCAAATCTGTGACGCCCGCAAGACGCAGCGCATGCCACGCCATGGCATGATTTGACGAGGTGATGGGAACGCCTGTTTCCGCCTCGATATCCCGTGCTGCCTCGGCAAGCCGCACCGAGGTGCAGGACACGAACACGGCGTCCACCTTCGCGTGGGACAGAATGGCCTCGACACCGCGCCTCACCGAAGCGGGTGTGATGCGCGAGACGGTTCCGTCATCCTGTTCGTTGAAGGAGCCAAAGACCGGAACATCGAAGCCGCGGGCGCGGATGTAATCGGCCACGATGCGGTTCACATCCGCCCGGTAGGGCGTGAGCACGCCGATGCGTTTCGCCTTCAGCGCCCGGAAGGCGGCGAAGGCCCCGGTGATCGGCGTGGTGCATTTCGCATCCGGCCTCACGGAGCGGATGCGCGCGAAGACCTTCTCCTCGCCGATCGCCATGGAGGCAGACGTGCAGCCATAGGCCACCACATCGAGCGGGCTTCCGGGCAGGATCACATCCGTGGCGGCGGCAATGCGGGGTTCCATGGCGCGGAGTGTTTCGGGCGTGATCTGGGCATCGTTCAGAATGCGGCTTTCATACAGCGCAACGCCGGGAAGCCCTGCCACGATGGCGCGCCACTCATGCTCGATGGTGAAGTCGGTGGCAAGAACCAGCAGGCCCAGCCGGGCTCGGCTGGCGATGCCGCCATCCGTGTCGAAGGGCAGGTGCTCGATCAGCATCATGCCGCCGTCTTGTGTGCCCGGGGCGCGGTCATTCATGTGCCTTCTCCCTGACGTTTTCCAATTCGTATCAGAGAAAATCCAAGCCTCCTATAGTCGCGTCATCATGATTCGCCTGTTGAACCGCATGGCGGGCTTGCCCGCTGCCGCCCGTGGCCTGCTCAGCCTGACATTCGGCGCCGTAGCCGCCCTCGGCCTGCCGCCACTCGGTCTTTGGCCGCTGGCCTTCCTCGGCTTTTCCGTCTTCCTGGTGCTGCTCGAGGGCACCAGGCTGACCGGCTGGCGGAGCGGGTTCGGCATGGGCTGGTTGTTCGGGCTTGGCTATTTCGCCGTGGCGTTCCACTGGATCGGTTTTGCCTTCCTGGTGGAGGCTGAAACATATCTCTGGATGATGCCCTTCATGCTGGGCATTCTGGCCGGCGGCATGGCCATTTACTGGGGCCTCGCCACCTGGGCCGCCCGGCGTTGGGGTGGCAGCGGGCTGCAACTTGTGCTGTTTTTCGCTGGCGCCATCGGCGTCGCGGAGTGGCTGCGGGGCCATCTCTTCACCGGGTTCCCGTGGGCTGCCCCGGGCCTTATGGTGGACGGGATGGGTGGAACCGCGCAACTTGCCGCCCTGATCGGCATGCCGTCGCTTACGGTGCTGGTCCTGATCTGGGCGGGCGTTCCCTATGCCCTGCTGGCAACTGATGGCGCGCGGCTCCGGGTTGCCGTCATCATGCTGGCCCTGCTTCTTCCCCTTGGCTGGGGCTGGGGCGCATGGCGGCTTGCCGGGGCGGGTGAGGCGATGGTGCCCGGCGTGTCCTTCCGCATCGTCCAGCCCAATATCCCGCAGGAGGACAAGTGGCGGGCGGACAATGCCCGGCTCATCTTCGATAGGCTGATCCGGCTGTCGAGCGAGCCGACGGTGGCCAATCCGCAGGGCCTTGCCGGTGTAACCCATCTGGTCTGGCCCGAGTCGGCCGTGCCTTTCCTGATTGATGAAAGCCCTGCCGCAAGAGCGGAGCTTCAGCCGCTGCTCGGTGGACGGACGGCGCTCATCACCGGGGCGCTGCGGCTCTCCCGCAAGGGTGAAGCAGAGCCCGATGTATTCAACGCGATCATCGTCTTCGATGGCCAGGCTGACCCGGTGGAGCGCTATGACAAGTGGCGGTTGGTGCCTGGCGGCGAGTTCCTGCCCTTTGCGTGGCTGCTGGAGCCCCTCGGATTTCGCAAGGTGGTGACAACGCCGGGAAGCTTCACGGCGGGGCCGGGCCCCCGCACGGTGACGCTGCCGGGCGGCCTCACCGCTGCACTGCTCATCTGCTATGAGATGATCTTCCCGGACCGGCTGATCGATCCTGCCAACCGGCCGCAACTGATCGTGAACGTCACCAATGATGGCTGGTTTGGCCGGTCCACCGGGCCTCACCAGCATATGGCGCAGGTGCGCCTCAGGGCGATTGAGCAGGGTCTTCCGGTGGTCAGGGCGGCGAATACAGGGGTTTCCGCCGTGCTCGATCCGTTTGGCCGCTCGCTACACCGGCTTGCGCTCATGGAGCAGGGGGTAATTGATTCGCCATTGCCCGCTGCGATTGCGCCCACGCCCTATGCCAGGCTGGGCGACTGGTTCTTGCTGATGTTCTTGGCCGCGGTGCTCGGAGGCTCTTTTCTGGTGACAAAAACTACCTTAAGGTGAGGTTTTGGTCCCGGCAGAAGAAATTGCCACTACGCGGAACGGTTTTGCAGGAAAAGCAATTGCGCGCTGAGATGAGGTATATTAAGCCACTTCTGCCTGTAAAATTGTGAGAAAAGCGATGAAAGACAGCTTTGCTGCAGATTCAGGCGCCAGACCGGGGGGAAGCAGGTCTGAGGATAAAATGACAAGACGCGATCCAAACTTCGTGGACGTGCATGTGGGCAGCCGTATCCGCATGCGCAGGCAACTCATTGGCATGAGCCAGGAGAAGCTGGGCGAACTGCTGGGCATCACCTTCCAGCAGGTTCAGAAATACGAAAAGGGCGCCAACCGCATCAGCGCCAGCCGCCTCTATTTCACCGCCAAGATACTCGGCGTTCCGGTGCAGTTCTTCTTCGAGGAACTTCCGGGCGTGGAAGAACATGGCGGCATGAGCGAGACGCGCGAGGAAGATGCAGTGCTCTCGGCCTTGATGAATGTCGAGGGCGTGACGCTCGCCAAGGCTTTCCGGGACGCTGACAGCGTCAACAAACGGAAGCTGATTTCCACCATCGCGCGGGTGATCGCCGAGACCAAGGAATAGTCATCGGGCCCCGGTGCCCTTGTCGGGTTGAGCCGCCTTGACCGGCGTTCACAACGCTGTCAAAAAGCGCGCGATCCAATACAAGAGGGCACTGGGGCCAGATGTCACGCAAGAATTTTATTTTCACTAGCGAATCTGTTTCTGAAGGTCATCCGGACAAGGTTTGCGACCGGATCTCCGACGAAGTCGTCGATCTGTTCTACCGCGAAGCACTTGAGCAGGGATTTGATCCCTGGGCCGTGCGCGTCGCCTGCGAGACGCTGGCCACCACCAACTATGTGGTAATCGCCGGCGAAACCCGCGGGCCTGCCTCCGTCACCAAGGCGAAGATCGAAGCCGCTGCCCGCAAGGCCATCAAGGACATCGGCTACGAGCAGTCCGGATTCCACTGGAAAACCGCCAAGATCGTCATCCTGCTGCACAGTCAGTCGGCGGACATCGCGCAGGGCGTCGACTCGGCCGAGAAGAAGGAAGAGGGTGCTGGCGACCAGGGCATCATGTTTGGTTACGCCTGCGACGAGACGCCGGAGCTGATGCCTGCGCCGCTCTATTATTCACACAAGATCCTGAAGCTCCTGGCCGATGCGCGTCATTCCGGCAAGGAACCGAAGCTCGGGCCGGACTCCAAGAGCCAGGTGAGCGTCGTCTACAAGAACGGCAAGCCCGTTGCGGCCAGCCAGATCGTGGTGTCTCATCAGCATACGGATGAATCGCTGTCCTCCGCCGACGTGCTCAGGATCGTGAAGCCTTATGTGAAGAAGGCGCTGCCGAAGGGCTGGATCACCGAGGACACCGTTTGGCACGTCAACCCCACCGGCAAGTTCTTCATCGGCGGCCCCGATGGGGACACTGGCCTCACAGGCCGCAAGATCATTGTTGACACCTACGGCGGTGCAGCACCCCATGGCGGCGGGGCTTTCTCCGGCAAGGACCCGACGAAGGTGGACCGCTCGGCCGCCTATGCCGCGCGCTACCTCGCCAAGAATGTTGTGGCAGCGGGCCTCGCCAAGCGCTGCACAATCCAGCTCTCCTCTGCCATCGGTGTGGCTCAGCCGCTGTCGATTTATGTCGACACGCATGGCACGGGCAAGGTGCCGGAAGCCAAGCTCGAAAAGGCGCTGTCCAAGGTCATGGACCTGAGCCCCCGCGGCATCCGCACGCATCTGAACCTCAACCGCCCGATCTACGCACGCACCGCGGCTTACGGCCATTTCGGCCGCGCGGCTGAAAAGGACGGCGGCTTCTCCTGGGAGAAGACCGACCTCGTGAAGGCGCTCAAAGCCGCGGTGAAGTGAT
>CAYMQH010000055.1:19845-20907 GCA_964392525.1 uncultured Aestuariivirga sp. | reverse complement strand
GCGCAGACCCGCGACGAGGAACTGGCGAAGAAGGCCATGGCAGCGGCACAGCGGCTGGGCCTTGCTTATGAGTACCGTTATACCGGCTATGGCGAGTTGGAGCGCGATTTGAAGGCGCGGGCCTGACTTCGGCTCAAACCCACTCCCGTCTTCTCCCGCTGTATCCGCGTCGCTCGCCGCATGGGTGAATCGATGTCAGGTGGCGGTGGTGTCAGGCTCCGCCATCATCCGTCGCCTTCAACTTCTCCGACAGAGCCCAGCGCAGGCTGTGGATCTGGTCCAGCAGGTTCAGGATCACGCCGATACCTTCGGTGTTGACGCCCATGTCCTGCTGCAGATTACGGATCAGGCCAACGCGGGCGAGATCAGCCTCGGAAAATTCCGGCTCCGAGTCCGGTCCCTGCGGGGCGATCCATTCCTCGCTGATCCAGACCTGCAAGGTCTCCTGATCCATCTGGGCGCGGTATAGAAATTCGGTGCGGCTGATGATCATGACTGCATATCCCGGCGCGGATCATAATTCGGCGTCCAGTTGGACAGGAAGGCTTCAAGCCCAGCGTCTGGCGCGGGCGGTGTCATCACCTTGAGCTTGATGAGTTCGTCACCATGGCTGCCATCGCGGCGCGCAACCCCTTTGCCCTTGAGGCGCAGAGTGGAGCCGGTGCTGGAGCCCTTCGGCACTGTCACCATCACGGCACCGGTCGGCGTCGGCGCTTTCACCTTGCCGCCGAGGATGGCCTCCGAGATGGTGACCGGAAGTTCGAGCAGGATGTCATCGCCTTCGCGCGTGAAGAACTTGTGTGGGCGGATCGAGATTTCGACCAGCGCATCGCCGGGGGGGCCTTCACCACGTGAGGGCGCGCCCTTGCCGCGCAGTCGGATCGTCTGGCCATCCTGAATCCCGGACGGAATCGCGACATCCAGCGAGGTGCCGTCCGGCAGCGTGATCCGCTTCGTGGCGCCATTCACGGCGTCGAGGAAATCGACCTCCAGCTTGTAGAGCCTGTCAGCACCCGGCGCTCGCCGGGCCTGCTGTTCCCGCCGCCTCAAGAGTTCGGCCAG
>CAYMQH010000055.1:0-19745 GCA_964392525.1 uncultured Aestuariivirga sp. | reverse complement strand
CTCAAAGCTCACCGCGCCGCAGAGGCAGGAACCGGTCTTCATGTGAAGGCCTTGCTGAGGGCGATGATATGCTCAGGCCCCAGCCCGCAGCAGCCGCCGAAGGCGGTGACGCCCTTTTTCTGCCAGTCACGTGATTTCACCACCAGTTCATCGGGCGGGATGATGTCCACGAAGGTCCAGTCCGGCATGGTGAAGTAGCCGCTCTCCGGGTAGGCGCCGATCGGGCCTTTCCAGTACTTGCGGAGAATGTCGATCGCCTCGTCCGTATCATTGGGCGAGGTGTGCATGATGCTGATGACGGCCGGGTTGGTGGCGGAGAGCACGCGGGCCACATCCTCCATCGCCTGATCCTCCCGGCCGAAGCCCGTCAGCCTGCCATCCTTCTGGCGCTCGGCGGAGATGCCGACCCACACGGGAAGTCCCGTCGCCTTGGCAGCATCGATGGCCCACACCGAATAGTCCTGGTCGCGCATCATCTCCATCATGATGAGGTCAACGCCCGCCGCCGCCAGATTATCGGCTTTGCGCTTGAACAGGGCGCGGGCCTGTTGCTCTGGCCATTCCTGCTGCTTCAGCGTCCGGTCGCTCCCGGCCTGCACGGGCCGCATGGTTGACATGGAACCGGCGACCGCCACCTTGTGCCCTTCCGCGGCCCGCTTGGCGATGTCCACGGCGGCGCGGTCGATCACCAGAAGATCATCATCGCGGCCCACGGCGTTGAACAGAAGGGCGGAGGTGGCGAAGGTATTGGCGATGATGATGTCCGCCCCCGCCCGGATGTAATCGGCGTGAACCTCTTCGACCACCTGCGGGTGGGAAAGGTTGGCTTCCGCGCACCAGGTGCTGGAGCTCATCGGCACGCCGCGGCGCTGGATGTCGGTGCCCGTGCCGCCGTCAAGGATGATGGTTTCGCCGCGGGCGAGTTTTTCCGCAATATGGCCGTACATGGCTTAAACCTTTTCTCGCGCGGCCAGGAAGGACCGCATGTGGAACTCAGCCTGTGCCGGGGCATAGGCATGGCCTTGTCCCACAGGGCAGGCATGGCGCGCAAGGCAGCCGCGCGTCATACAGGCTTGGCCGTTTTCCGTTCGGAGATGGGCGGCGCAGGCCGGAACATCATAGTTCTGGCCGTCAAAGGCGTTGACCGGGCAGGCCGAGAGGCAGGGCTTTTCCACACAGGCATGGCAGGGGCTTTGCCCGGCATTGTGCGGCGGCAGGTCGAAAACGACAGGGAACAAAAGGGCGGCGCGGTAGGCATGCCACAGCCCGAAGTTGGGGTGAATGTTGAGCCCGAGCGGTGAGACGTGCCCGGCACCGGCCCGCCTGGCCCAGGTGAGGAACGGCCAGGGCGGGTTCATGTCGAAGGGATAGCAGGCTTTTGCGTCAAGATCGGCGGCAAGCCGCTCGACGACGGCTCGCGTCCAGTCGTCCAGCCTGTCACGCGATGGGTCACGTTCGCGGGCGAAGCGGCGGAACATGTCAGGCCCCGCATTGCCGATCAGGATGACGAAGCGGGCGTCATCGGGAACCCCGTCCTCTGGCTGCGGCACAAACCAGCCGAGCGGCGTGAAGGCCGCCCGGCGAACCGCGGTAAGTATGGGGTGTTCCATGGGGTGCCTCGCCTAAAGAGGCCTTCATCCGGCCTTGCGGCCACCTTCTCCCACGCTTGCGTGGGAGAAGGAATTGTCTTTTTTCCTCTCCCGCCCGACGGATGGAAGAGGGTATCCGGCCGGGCGGATGAGGGCTCTGTCAGTGGCCCTGTGTTACGCCCAGCGCGGGTCGCCCGGTTCCATGACGCTGCGCGGCAGCTTGATGTCATGCTTGGCGCGAATCGCCTCATCAATGTGGCGCGGAATATAGTCCGGATAGTAGGTCGACAGGATCTCGCGCTTGCGTGCGGCTGCACGCTCGACGATGTCGGGCTTGCCCGCTTCCACCCATTCCTTGGGGCTCATGCGGTTTGAAACGTCCGGATAGATATACTCCTTCTGCATCAGAGCCAGGGTCTGCTCGTTGCCCAGATAGTGGCCCGGGCCTTCAAGGCAGACATTGGCGATGACGTCGAGCGAGAGCGAGTCCTCATTCACTTCGATGCCGCGAACATTGCGGTTGATCGAACCCAGCATGTCATTGTCGATCAGCAGGCTCTCAAGGCAGAAGCCGAGGAGCGAGGCATGCATGCCAGCCGATTCATAGAGCATGTTGATGCCCGTCATGGCCGAGATGCCGGCGGTCACGCCTTTTTCGTAGCCAGCCTGCATGTCCGGCAGCTTGGAGTCGCACATGCCGGCGGCGGAGCCGACGGTGAGATTGTAGAAATGGCCCATCTGGGCGCAGCCCGAGGTGATGAGCGCCTGCTCGCCCGAACCACCCGACATGGCGCCGGTGCGGAGGTCCGACACGAAGGGCCAGGGACCCCAGATCGCAATGGCGCCCGGCACGACGCAGTTGATATAGACGAGGCCCGCAAGACATTCGGCGACGGCCTGCACCACGGTGCCCGCAAGGGCGGCGGGGGATGTGGCGCCCGCCTGCGCTGCTGAGAGCAGCAGCACCGGCATGCCGCCGCGCGCCGCCGCTTCAAGGCAGCGGCAGGCGTCTTCGGCGAACTTCATTGGCGGCACAACAAAGCAGTTGGACTGCGACACGAAGGGGCGCTCGCGCCACTTTTCCTCACCGCCTGCCACGAAATGCAGGATCTTCAGGCACTCTTCCACATGGGCGGGCTCCACCATGGAGGTGCCAACATGCTTCTGCGTGCCGGCGATGCAGGCATACATGGTGTTGATGTCGAGGTCGTGGCCCGTCACCATGTCGCGCGCCGTCAGCGGACGCTGATAGAAGTGGATGTGCTCGCAGTTATCCACGATGCGGCCGGCGTCATAGAGATCGACCAGAACCGATTCGCGGTAGGTCCGGGTCTCGGGCTCGACGATGTGCACGGCAGCACCGGCGGTGCCGAAATGCACTTTGTTGCCCCAGGGTTCAAGGTCATGCTTGGGGTCGCGGCCATGCAGCACGAAGTTGCGCGCGCAGCTTGCCAGCGTATCCTCAACGAGGGCGCGCGGAATGCACAGGCGGCCGTGCGCATTCATCCAGCAGCCCCTGGCCGTCATGGCTTCAACGCAGCTGGGGATCGCCTGCGCGAGGCCGACAGTTTCGAGAAGCTTCAGCGCCGTCTCATGGATGCGCTGCATGTCGCGCTCGCTGAGCGGCTTGTACTGGCCACCCTCCATGCCGGGCCGCACGGCGGCCTCGGCCATGGGAATCGGGCGGGAGCGAAGGGCGCGGCGGGCTTCACGGCCACCACGGCGGCGGGACAGATCTTCAACGGCACTCATGGGTCAACTCCTGATTTGGTTCTATATCGTCTGTTTCCTGCGGTGAGTACAACGGCCTATCTTTCGCCGTGGGGGGAGAAAATTTTTCACCAGTCGAGAGGCCTTTCTGCTAGTTTTGCCTCTTAACCGTTTGAATTCAGCGGTGATAGAAGTAGCAATTCTTTCAGTGGTGAGGAAACTTGGCCAGACGCGACCTGCCTCCATTACGTGCGCTGACCGCCTTTGAGGCGGCGGCAAGGCTCGGCAGCTTCCGGCTGGCCGCGAGCGAACTTGGCATTACACGCTCCGCCGTCAGCCATCAGGTGAAGTCGCTGGAGCAGCGCTTAGGGGTGCAGTTGTTCCGCCGGGACGCGCGGCGCGCCGAGCTCACCCAGGCTGGGCACACCTACTTTCCCCCGGTGCGCGAAGCCTTCGACATGGTGGAGGCGCAGACGCGTGCGCTGAAGCCCTCCGCAGCCGACAATGAGCTGACGGTTCAGGTGTATGTCACGGTCGCGCTCAAGTGGCTGATTCCGCGCCTCCATGATTTCGAGCGCCGCTTTCCGGACATGAAGGTGAGGCTTTCCACCTCCTATTTCGACTGGGACTTCGACGAGAAGAATGTGGATGTGGGCTTCATTCTGGCGCGCAACCGTTCGCCTGATCATTATTACCGCACGCTGTTCTCCTCGCTCTTGACCCCCATCTGTTCGCCAGACCTTCTCAAGGGCCCCAATGCGCTGAAGACTCCGGAAGACCTCAAGAAGCACAAGCTTCTGTATGTTTACACGGCGGAAGAAGACTGGCACCTCTGGCTTGAAGAGGCGGGCGTGGAAGGCATCAGGCTCTCCGATCGCCTGGCCTTCGACAGTTACATCCTGGCGCAGGAAGCGGCCATCGAGGGCAGGGGCATCGCCATGACGATCGGCCCCTTCGCAACGGAAGAGATCAAGATGGGCCGCCTCGTGCAGCCCTTCCCGCTCAAGGTGCCGCACCGCCACAACTGGCTGTTCGCCTGCAATGCCGAGCATCGCATGAAACCCAAGATCAAACGCTTCGAGGACTGGCTGGTGAAGCAGATTGCCGCCGACCCCGCCCTCGAACCCTACCGTGAAAAAGGAAAACCGGCGTGAGCATGACCGATACCGACCAGACCCGCAGAACGCGCCGCGAGGGCGGCCGCCGTGGCATCAGCGCAGGGCCCCAGGCGGTGCCACAACTGCCGCGCCGCAAGCTGAAGCGCATGTTTCCGCCGATGGAGATCGTCTCGGCCGATGAACTCGAGTCAATCCACCGCGCCTCGCTGAAAGTGCTCTCTGAAATCGGCATGGATTTCACTCTGCCGGAAGCGCGCGACATGCTCAGAAAAGCCGGCGCCAAGGTTGAAGGCGACCGCGTGCGCTTCGACCCCGCGATGATCGAGGAGTTGATCGCCTCGGCCCCGTCCGAGTTCACCTTCCATGCCCGCAACCCGGAGAACAGCCAGCAGATCGGCGGCAACAACATTACCTTCGGTTCAGTGGCGAGCCCGCCCAACTGTTCAGACATGGACGGCGGCCGCCGCACCGGCAACCATGCAGACTACCGCAACTTCGTGAAGCTGGCGCAGTATTTCAACTGCATTGGGTTTCTGGCCGGATACCCGGTGGAGCCGATCGACATCCACGCCTCGGTCCGCCATCTCGAAGCGCTGCGTGACGCGGTGCTCCTCACCGACAAGCCGTTCCACGCTTACTCGCTCGGCACCGAGCGCATCCGCGACGGTATCGAGATTGCCCGCATTGCGCGCGGCATTTCAGCGGACCAGATGGAGAAGGAGCCCTCGCTCTTCACCATCATCAACACCAACTCGCCGCTGAAGCTCGATACGCCGATGCTGCAGGGCATTCTTGAAATGTCCTCGCGCAATCAAATCGTCTGCATCACGCCCTTCACCCTGGCGGGCGCCATGGCGCCGGTCACGGTGGCGGGTGCATTGGTGGAACAGAATGCCGAGGCACTCGCCGGTATCGCCTTCACGCAGTTGGTGCGCAAGGGCGCGCCGGTCATTTATGGCGGCTTCACCTCGAACGTTGACATGAAGTCGGGGGCGCCTGCATTCGGCACGCCGGAATACATGAAGTCCACGGTCGTGGGCGGGCAGCTGGCGCGGCGCTACAAGGTTCCCTTCCGTACGTCGAACACTTGCGCGGCCAACACGATGGATGCGCAGGCTGCCTATGAAAGCGTGTTCTCGCTCTGGGGCCTCACCATGGGCGGCGGCAACCTCATCATGCATGGTGCGGGCTGGCTTGAAGGCGGCCTCGTTGCCAGCTTCGAGAAATTCATTCTCGACTGCGACCTGATTCAGATGGTGAGTGAGTTCATGCAGCCGCTCGAAACCACGGAGGATGCGCTGGGCGTGGAAGCGATCCGCGAGGTTGGCCCGGGCGGCCACTTCTTCGGCGCGCAGCATACGCTGGCCCGCTATAGCAATGCCTTTTATGCGCCGATCATCTCAGACTGGCGCAATAATCAGCAGTGGCAAGCCGCAGGCAAGCCCGAGGCATGGCAGAAGGCCAATTCTGTGTGGAAGCAGGCTTTGGCGGACTATCAGGAGCCGCCGATTGATCCGGCGATCCGCGACGAACTCAACGCCTTCGTGGATCGCCGCAAGGCAGAGGGCGGCGCACCGACGGACTTCTGACCGCTCACGACAAGGTTCAGCGCCATCTTCACTGAAGGTGGCGCGGCACGCTCCAGATGAGGGCACCCTCTCCCCCACTTGGCGCGGGAGAAGAGCGCGCGGAGGACGTGGACGTGAGGTTGTGTTCGCGGGGAACCCGTTGACCGAAAACCTGCGCGGGGTGCTGTTTCCGCACCATTGCGACCGTGATACACATGGCCCGCAAGCCCGCACGGTTTGCCACAGTGCGTCAGGAGTTTTTCAATGACTGCTCCCCGCCGCGGCCGCAGGGCCGATGCTGCCCACACGCCCATCCGGCAATCGCCGTGGCATCAGCCGCAGCACACGCTTGAGCCGTCGCGCATCCTATCGGACGACCATATCGAGGCGATTCACCGCCAGTCCCTCAAGGTTCTGGAGGACATCGGCATGGATGTGCTGCTGCCGGAGGCGCGCGACATCTACCAGAAGGCTGGCGCCATCGTAGCCGGCGAGCGTGTCCGCATCGGGCGCGACATCATCACGCAGGCGCTGAAGACGCCGCCCGCCGAGTTCACCTTCCATGCGAGGAACCCCGCCCACAACATCCGCGTCGGCGGCAAGTGGATTGCCTTCGCACCGGTTGGCGGACCGCCGAACTGCTCCGACCTTGATCGTGGGCGCAGGCCCGGCACGCTGGAGGATGCCGGCAATTTCGTGAAGCTCGCGCAGTTCTTCAACACGGTGCACACGGCGGGCGGTGCATCCGTCGATGCACTCGATGTGCATGCCTCGATCCGCCATCTCCACATCACGCGCAACAAGATGGTCTATTCGGACAAGGTTCCCTTCGTCCATGCAACCGGGCGGGCACGCCTGTTCGACGGGCTGGAAATCATCCGGCTGGCGCGCGGCATCAGCCATGACCAACTGCTTGCCGAGCCTTCGGCCTATACCGTCATCAACACCAATTCGCCCCTCAAGCTCGACATGCCCATGGCCATGGGCATCATCGAAATGGCGAAGCTCAACCAGATCGTGGTGGTAACGCCCTTCACCTTGCTTGGTGCCATGGCGCCCGTCACCCTGGCGGGCGGCATGGTGGAGCAGAATGCCGAGGCGCTGGCCGGCCTCGCACTGTCGCAGCTTGTGAGGCCCGGTGCGCCCTTCGTCTATGGCGGTTTCACCTCGAATGTGGACATGAAGTCGGGTGCGCCCGCCTTCGGAACGCCTGAGTACATGAAGGCCTGCATCATCGGCGGCCAGCTGGCGCGGCGCTACAAGCTGCCCTATCGCACCTCCAGCACCAATGCGGCCAACAGCGTGGATGCGCAGGCAGCTTACGAGACGGTGTTCTCGCTGTGGGGGGCGATCATGGGTGGTGGCAACATCATCCAGCACGCGGCAGGCTGGCTGGAAGGCGGCCTTGTTGCCTCCTACGAGAAATTCGCGCTCGATGTCGATCTCCTCCAGATGCTGCAGGAGTTCCTGAAGCCCGTGGTGGTGGATGAGGATGCGATGGCCTTCTCCGCCATGGAAGAGGTGGGGCCGGGCGGGCATTTCTTCGGCGCGCAGCACACCCTGCAACGCTATGCGACGGCCTTCTACCAGCCACTGATTTCCGACTGGCGGAACTACCAGACCTGGCAGGCGGCAGGCGCACCGACGGCGGAGAAGAAGGCCAACGCGCTGTGGAAGCAGGCGCTCGCGGAATATCAGCCGCCCCCGCTTGAGCCTGCCGCGCTTGCGGCGATTGACGCTTTCGTGGCAACGCGCATCAAGGAAGGCGGCGAGAAGACCGATTTCTAGAATGGCCAGGACAACAGTTCCAACCGGCCCCCGGCCTTCGCCGGGGTGACGGAACACAGAGGACGCGCCATGAATTCACCTGACCGCATCCTGGTCTAGTCGCGCGAGTAGACCAGCCGCAGGCGAGGCGGAGACATATCTGGGCCACCCATGGCCAGTTCGTAGGAGAGGCGGAGTGCGGCCCCCTGATCCTCGATGGACAGGCTGGCGAGGAAGTTGTTGAGGGCGGCCTCCAGTGCCCGGGCGAAGCCCTTGTGCCCATCGCGCGAGGCTTCATCAGCAACCATGGCGGCCATGCAGTATAGCGTTACCGGACTTGGCGAGCCGGCGGTTTGCCGGTAGTCATTTGTCGATCTGCTCACGTCCGCGCTCCGACCCTTTCCAGAGATTGCAGAATCATCCGAAAATGCGGTGCAGCGCAATATGGTAGAATTACCATAGTGGTTGACTTAGGGGAACGAGATGCCGGGGTTGACGCCATCGGGGCTGCTTGCTCAATGACGGCCATGACTCCCGTGTTCTTCTATCATCTGGAGCGCCAGCCGCTCGACAGTGTGCTGCCCAAGCTGCTGACCACCAGCCTTGAGCGTGGCTGGCGCGTTGTGGTGAAGGCGGGTTCGGAGGAGCGCGCCGAGGCGATTGCCGCCCATCTCTGGACCTTCGACGAGGAAAGCTTCCTGCCGCACGGCACCAAGGCTGATGGCTTCCCCGACCTGCAGCCGATCTGGATCACGGCAGAGGACGACAACCCCAACAACGCCAACATTCGCTTCTTCGTCGATGGGGCGGCAGTGGGTGATATCGGCGGGCTGACCCGCGCCATCATCATGTTCGACGGCAATGATGCGGAAGCGGTGGACGCGGCGCGCGAAGGCTGGAAGCGCTTCCGCGGCGCGGGCCATGAGGTGAGCTACTGGCAGCAGGACGATCAGGGCCGCTGGCAGAACCGCGCGGCCAAGACCTGAGGCCTCAACCCATCTGCGCTTCGAGCCACTGGTTCTCGAGTTCCTCCAGATCGCTGGCCAGCTTGGCGCGGAGCCTTGTGAAGTCTCCAGCCTTCCTGGGATCTTCGCTGTAGATCGCCGCGTCTGACAGGGCCTGGTCCAGAATGGCGATCTTGCCGCGTATTTCTTCCATGCGCTTGTCGAGCTTCTCCACGGCCTTCTGAATCGCAGCCGCCGAGGGGCGCGGCGAATCCTTCGGTGCCTCCGTCACGGGCTTGGCGGCCGCCGCCTTTTCTGCCCGGCGGGTCTGCCGCGCCTTCTCAAGCACCAGGCGCACATAGTCTTCCATGTCGCCGTCGAAGGGCTTCACCGTGCCGTCATTGACGAGCCACAGCGTGTCGGCGCAGGTTTCGATGATGTGCCTGTCATGGCTGATGAGGATCACGGCGCCTTCGTAATCATTGATGGCCATGATGAGGGCTTCGCGGCTGTCCACGTCCAGATGGTTGGTAGGCTCGTCCAGCACCAGGATGTGCGGCGCGTGGAAGGCGGCGAGTGCGAAGAGCAGGCGGGCCTTCTCGCCGCCCGACAGCGTGTCGCAGCGCGAATCGGCGAGCGACGCGCCGAAGCCATAGGCACCGAGTTTGGCGCGGCGCTTCGACTCCGGCTCATCCGGCATAAGTTCGGCGAAATAGGAATAGGGCGTTCGCTCAGGTGACACTTCATCGAGCTGGTGTTGCGCGAAATAGCCAACGGTCAGGCGGGCGGGTGACTTCATCTCGCCGCCCAGCGCCGCCAACTTGCCACACAGCAGCTTTGCGAATGTGGACTTGCCGTTGCCGTTGGACCCCAGCAATGCGATGCGGTCGTCAGGGTCGAGCCGCAGGGTGATGTTCTTCAGAACCGGCTTATTCTCGGCATAGCCAACGCTCACCTTGTCCCACTTCACCAATGGCGGCGCGATGGCCTTTTCCGGATTGGGAAAGAAGAAGGGTGCCACGTGGTCTTCCACCAGCTCCGCGATGGGCTCGAGCTTTGCCAGCGCCTTCAGGCGGCTTTGCGCCTGGCGGGCCTTCGTCGCCTTGGCGCGGAAGCGCTCGACGAAGTCCATCATGTGCTTGCGCTGGTCTTCCTGCTTCTTCTTCAGCTTCACGGTGAGGGCCTGTTTCTCACGCCGCTGGCGTTCGAAGCTGTCGTAATTGCCCTGGTAGAGCGTCAGCTTGCCGCGTTCGAGATGCAGGATATAGCTCACGGCTTCGTTCAGCAGTTCTCTGTCATGGCTGATCAGCACGATGGTGTGCGGATAATCCCGGATGAAGCTCTTGAGCCAGACAGCGCCTTCGAGATCGAGGTAGTTGGTGGGCTCGTCGAGCAGCAAGACGTCGGGTTTTGCGAAGAGCGCTGCCGCGAGGGCCACGCGCATGCGCCAGCCGCCCGAGAGCGCAGAGCAGGGGCCCGCCTGCGCCTCATCCGAGAAGCCAAGTCCGCTCAGGATGGTGGCGGCGCGCGCCACGGCGGAGTGGGCGTCAATGTCGGCAAGCCGCATCTGGATTTCGGCGATGCGGTGGGGGTCGGTCGCGGTTTCAGCTTCGGCGGTGAGTGCGGTCAGTTCCGCGTCGCCCGCCAGCACCGTGGCGATGAGGCTTTCAGGCCCGCCCGGCGCTTCCTGCGCCACGGTGCCGATCCGCGCATTGCGCGGCATCGTCACGGTTCCGGACTCGGAGGGGATTTCCCCGAGTATCAGCCGGAACAGGGTCGACTTGCCCACGCCATTGCGGCCGACGATCCCCACCTTGTGGCCTTCCGGCACGGCCACGCTTGCCTCCTCAAGCAGCAGGCGCCCGCCGATCCGATAGGTCAGTCCGTTGATGTGCAGCATGGCCGCGCCTTGTAACGGCAGAGGCAGGCCGTGTCATCGAAAACGCATATTGACTTGCGGAATGCTGCACTGCACAAGATGCATCAGTTTTTGAGGAGCGCCCATCAGGTGAAAGATGCAGGATTTTCACGGTCTGGTTCCGTAGGCCCGGGCGAGATCGCATATCTCGACGAGATGACGATGATGCTCCGTGATCTGCTTCGGCAGGTCATCAAGGTGCGTGAGCCCCGGGTGCTGGCGCTGATCGACGAACCCGCCAATGCCGCCAGCCTGCCGCACGACCTCATAGAGCACGCGCTGCAGGTAATCGGCATCTGGCTGCAGCTTCTCAACATCGCGGAAGAAAACGCCGCGATGCGGTCCCGCCGCCAGATGGAAACGCGCAGCGGGCCGGATCAGGTGCCGGGCTCCTTTTCCCACGCTTTCGCAACAGTCGCCGCGCACGGCGTTTCGCCTGAAGCCGTGCAGAGGGCGCTCGATACGATCGATGTGCAGCCCACCATCACCGCGCACCCGACCGAGGCGAAGCGGGTCACCGTTCTCGAAATCCACCGCCGCATCTATCTGAAGCTCTATGAACTCGAAAGCCCGCGCTGGACGCCCCGCGAGCGGGCCGGCCTGCTGAAGGCGCTCAGGAACGAGATCGACCTGCTGTGGCTCACCGGCGAGATCCGCCTTTCGAAGCCGACGGTGGAACAGGAAATCCACTGGGGCCTCCACTTCTTCCGCGAAACCCTGTTCGAGCGCACGGGCAGCCTGTGCGATCTTCTTGAGGCGGCTTTGCAGCGCCATTATCCCGAAACGCCCTGCCGCGTGCGCCCGCCGCTTCGCTACTCCTCGTGGATCGGCGGCGACCGCGATGGCAATCCCTTCGTCACCGTCGATGTGACCCGTCATGCGCTGGCCGAGAACCGCCGCGCCATCGTGGAGCGGCTGGACCGCAAGCTGAACGACCTCGCACAGCTGATCTCCCTCTCTTCGCTGGAAATCGCCATACCTGAGGCCTTCCTCCGGCGGGTGGAGGAGCAGGTCGGGCAATCAGATGATGCCCAAACCCTCCGTGAGCGGAACATCAACGAGCCGTTCCGTCAGTTCTTCACGGCGTTGCGGGCGCGGCTTGCTGCGACATTCGACGGCACGGTCAAGGCCACGGGGTTTCGCGATACCGCCGAACTGATCGGCGAACTGCTGGCTGCCGAGGAAGCACTGGCGCAGGCGCAGTCCGTCTCGATTGCCTCCTCGCTCATCCGCCCGGTGCGCTGGGAGGTCGAGACCTTCGGCTTCCGCGCCATGAGCCTCGATATCCGGCAGAACACCACCGTCATCAACCGGGTGTTGAAGGAACTCTGGCGCAAGCTCAATCCGCTGGCCGAGGGCAGTGGGCCGGAGCCCGGCACCGCGGATTGGCTGGCGTGGATCGAAGCCGAGCTCGACAAACCGCTCGGCTTTCTGCCCCGCTTCCGCGGCGTTTCTGATGAGGCGCGCGAGTTGCTGGGGCTTCTCGAACTGATCCGCGATACGCTTGACGGGCCGGACCCGCAAGCCATCGGTACCTTCATCCTGTCCATGACGCAGCACGCGAGCGATGTGCTGGGCCTCTATCTGCTGGCCAAGTTCGCAGGCCTCTTTGCCGATGAAACGGCGCGCGAGACCTGCCGCATCCGCGTCGTACCGCTGTTTGAGACCATCGACGATCTGCGCGCCGCGCCGCACATCATGACGCAGCTTCTGGCCCACCCGGTGGTCAAGAGTTCGATTGCCGCCCATGGCGGGCGCCAGGAAGTGATGCTGGGCTATTCCGACTCGAACAAGGATGGCGGCTTCTTCTGCGCCAGCTTCGAGCTCTTCGAGGCGCAGCGCCGTCTGATCCGCATCGGGCGCGAGGCCGGCGTGTCGATCAGCTTCTTCCATGGCCGCGGCGGCTCGGTGAGCCGTGGCGGCGCGCCCACTGGCCGCGCCATTGCCGCGCAGCCTGCGGGTACCATCGACGGCCACATGCGGGTGACCGAGCAGGGCGAGGTCGTCTCCTCGAAATTCGCCAACCGCGGCACGGCGCAGCACAATCTCGAGATCCTGACCTCCAGCGTGTTCGTGCATACGCTGAAATCCATCGACGAGCCGGAACTCAGGGTAAACCCGGAACACCAGAGCGCGGTGGAGTGGATCGCCCAGGCTTCCTTCCGCCACTACCGCAAGCTGGCGGAGGACAAGGGCCTTCTCGATTACTTTCATCAGGCCTCGCCGGTGGAGGAACTGGCCAATCTGAAGCTCGGTTCGCGCCCGGCCCGTCGCTTCGGTGCCAAGGGCATCGGTGACCTCCGCGCGATCCCCTGGGTCTTCGCATGGAGCCAGAACCGCCATCTGCTGACTGGCTGGTATGGGCTTGGCTATGCGCTGGATGATTTTCTGGTGCCGCGCGGCGGCGATGGCATGAGCCTGCTGCGCGACATGTTCGCGAAGTCGCGCGGTTTCCGGCTTGCGGTTGATGAAGTGGAGAAATCCCTCTACCTCGCGGACATGGACGTGGCGGAGCAATATGCGGCACTGGTGGCGGACCAGACCTCCGCCGAGCGCCTCTTCGCACTGATCCGCCATGAGCACCGGCGTACGGCGCGCACCATTCTGGAACTGACCGGCGAAACGCGCTTATGCGAACGGTTCGAGGGCCTGCAGCGCCGCTTCGAGCGGGTGCGCCCCATGGTCGATCAGGCTAACCGCTGGCAGGTTCAGTTGCTGAAGGAAACCCGCGCCAGCGGCGGCAGCGACAAGCTCATGATGCCACTGCTGATGACCATGAACTGCGTGGCTGCGGGTCTCGGCTGGACAGGCTGATCAGCCCTCATCCAGTTTTGCGATCTCAAGGCCGTGAACGAGTGTTTCGCGCTCGTCGAACACAAAGCACTTGCCATTCCACAGGCTTTGTTCGGGCGGGATGGTTTCGAGATATTTCAGTATGCCGCCCCTGAGGTGATGGACGTTGTGAAATCCAAGCTGGCGCATGTAGCTCGTGGCCTTCTCGCAGCGTATGCCACCGGTGCAGAACATGGCGATCCTGCGGTCCTTCTGACCCGCGAGTTCGCGCTCCACATAGGCAGGGAACTCGCCGAAGGTGCGGGTGCCGGGGTCCACCGCGCGTGCGAAGGTTCCGGCCTGAAACTCGAAGCTGTTGCGGGTGTCGATCACCAGTACATCGGGGTCGGCGATCAGAGCGTTCCACGCCTCGGGCGCTACATATGCGCCAACCAGATGGTTGGGGTCCACCCCCTGAACCCCCATGGTGACGATCTCCTTCTTGAGCCTTACCTTCATGCGCTTGAACGGCATGCCGGCCGCGGCCGACTCCTTGCTTTCGAGATCGGCGAATGGGGCATGCGCGCGGATGAAGGCCATCATGGCCGAGAGGTTTTCGGGCACTCCGGCAATCGTGCCGTTGATCCCCTCAGCCGCCAGAAGTATGGTGCCACGGATGCCGAGGCGGCGGGCCTCATCGACAAGCGGCGCCCTGAACGAGGCGAAATCCGGAAGCGTCGCGAACTTGTAGAAAGCGCTGACCGCAATGTCGTCCGCCATACCGATGCCTCTTGCCCTCCGGCCTGAATTCCAGTCTATTCGTCACAATAACAATCGCCAACCAGGGAGTGAAGACAAATGACGCTAACCAGAAAAGCTATCCTTGCGGCTGCAGCACTCATGGCGCTCAGCCTTCCGGCCTCTGCTGCCAACATGATCGGCAATTGCGAAGTGACGGGCGAGAAGGGATCAATCCCCATCGCCAGCCCCGCCAAGCCCGGTCAACTGACTGTTGAAGTGTCGCTTCCGGCCCCGATCTGGTGGAATGGCGACACGCCGGAGGCCATCAAGGATGGCATGGAATATTGCATGGCGGCCGAAATCGCCTGGCGGGCCGGTTACGACAAGCTCGAAGTCATCAACGTCGGGTGGGATGCGCTGATCGCCGGCCAGACCGATGGGTTCGACCTCGCGATGTCGCAGATTTCCATCACCGAGGACCGCAAGAAAGTCCATGATTTCTCCGTGCCCTATTTCAGCTCCGACATTGGAGTCCTGGCCCGCAAGGACGCGCCGGTGGACGAAAAGTCGATCAAGTCCGCCATGCTCGGCGTACAGCAGGCAACGACGGGCGCCGCATTCGTTCAGGACAAGCTGGGGGTTGCCAGCGTTCAGGTCTATCCGGACCAGGGTGACATGTTCGCCGCGCTGCGCGCCGGGCAAATCGATGCCGCCATCACCGACACCTCGATCGTTCTGGCGGAAGTCGTGGCGAACCCGGACAAGGTAGACGTTGTCGGCCAGTACAAGACCGGGGAATCCTACGGCGCGATCTATCCGAAGGGCAATCCGAACAACGCCACGCTCGACAAGATCATCCAGGCCATGATCGATGATGGTACGGTTGCCAAGCTCGGCGCCAAGTATCTTGCCGCCGCCTGGGGCAAGGACCCTGCCACCGTTCCCTATTTCAACCCCTGATCCTGAGTGCCCCCGCCCTGACTGAGGAGCGGGGGCTTTCTCTGCCTGATTGTGAAAACTCCGCCCCCCGCCCCATCATTGCGGCAGCGCGCAGACGCCCTTGCCGTTGCAGCGCTGCTGTTCGCCTTGCTGTGCGTGATTGCCGCCTATGGCGCGACCCATCTCATCCGGGCCTCGCTCGAATTCCTTGGCGTGATGCAGGCTGGCTGGCAGGTGGTGTTCTGGGCCGTCATCGCCACGGCCGCGCTTTTGTTTGTTCCGGCGCTCAGGTCTTACAGCGGTTCGCGGCGGGCTGCGGCGGCGCTTTCGGCAGGTGATGTCGTTGACGCGAGAATCGAGACGGCGGCCTCCCGGGAGAATGCCTGGCTGACCTTCGGCTGGGGCGCCTTCGCGCTGATCGCGCTTGGCCTTGCCGTGTTCGTGATGATGAACAACGTGGCGGTGGGCAAGACCTTCTTCTTCCTGCCGCTCATGCAGGACAAGTGGTGGCTCGTTACCAAGCAGTTCTTCCTCAACAACATCTTCATCTTCATCGTTGCGGAAGTGCTGGTCCTCGTCTGGGGGCTCGTTGTGGCGCTGGCGCGGCTCATGCCTGGCAAGGCGGGCCAGCCGATCCGGGCGCTCGCCATCCTCTACTGCGATATCTTCCGCGGCCTTCCTGCCATCGTGACGCTCTACCTCATCGGCTTCGGCATTCCGACATCGGGCCTTCCCGATCTCATCGTGCCGCATATCGTGGGGCTGTTCGTCGATCTCTCCGCCCTGTCGGTGGCGGAGCAGCGCAGCCTGACGCGGATTCCCGTGGCGTGGTGGTGCATCCTGGCGCTGACGCTCACCTATGGCGCGTATGTGGCGGAAGTGTACCGCGCCGGTATCGAGAGCATTCACTGGAGCCAGGTCTCCGCTGCACGCTCGCTCGGCCTCTCCTACATGCAGACTATGCGCTACGTTGTGGTGCCGCAGGCAGTGCGCCGCATCATGGCCCCGCTTCTCAATGATTTCATCGGCCTGCAGAAGGACACGGCCCTCGTGCAGGTCGTCGGCGTCATCGATGCCTTCAACCAGTCACGCATCATCGCGGCCAATGCGTTCAACCTGTCGGCGGTGACAATCGTGGCGATCCTCTTCGTCATCATCACCATTCCACAGGCCCGTTTCGTGGACCGCCTGATCGATCGCGACAATGCGCGCATGCGGGCAGGGGGCTGAAGCCATGGCGTTCCTCGAGATCCGCAATGTCGAAAAGGAATTCGGAAACCTGCGGGTGCTGCGCGGCATCAACATGACGGTGGATGAGCACCAGGTCGTCTGCCTCATCGGCGCGTCCGGCTGCGGCAAGTCCACGCTTCTGCGCTGCATCAACGGGCTCGAGAAGATACAGGGCGGCGAAATCCGCCTGATGGATGACCGCGTCTCCGGCCCCGGCGTTGATGTGAATGCGCTGCGCCAGAATGTCGGCATCGTGTTCCAGAGCTTCAATCTCTTCCCGCACATGAGCGTGCTGGAGAATGTGACGCTCGCGCCCCTCAAGGTGCTGAAGATGAACCGGGATGAGGCGGAGGCGCGCGCCATGGCGCTGCTGAAGCGCATCGGGCTTGAGGCCAAGGCCCAGGAATATCCGGACAGGCTGTCCGGCGGCCAGCAGCAGCGCGTGGCCATCGTGCGCGCGCTGGCGATGGAGCCAAAGGTGATGCTGCTGGACGAGATTACCTCAGCACTCGATCCCGAACTGGTGTCTGAGGTTCTCAACATCGTGCGCGATCTCGCCGCGCAGGGCATGACCATGCTGCTCGCCACCCATGAAATGGGCTTTGCGCGCGAGGTCGCATCCAAGGTGTGTTTCCTCTCTGAAGGCGTGGTGCATGAGGAGGGGCCTCCGGCGCAGATTTTCGGTGATCCCAAGCAGGAGCGGACGCGGGCCTTCCTCAAGCGCATCATCGAGGCGGGCCGGCTTTAAAACCTGAAGAGACCGTTCATCTGCGGTTCAGTGTTGTGGCGAAGGCTTCGCAATCGCCCCTTATTTCCGCCATTCAACGCTGCGAAATGACCGCTGCGAACGGGGGTGCGGCGCGCGGTGAGCCGCCCTCGGGATGAAGCGGAGCGGCGTGATGAAATTCTCTTCCCTGCAGGCGAGCCTTGTGGCGCTCGCGGTGTTGTCCGGCCCGGCGGCTGCCATGGCGGAAAGCGATGGAACACCGGCTCCCATCACGCTGGCGCAGGCCGAGAGTGCCTCTGGCGCTGCGGCGGAGGCCGCGGCCTTCCTTGCCGCGGCGCAACCCGCCGCCGGTCTGAGCGACAAGGAGTTACGCCGCCAGGTGAAGCGCGCCGTTGAGCTTTCCAAGGCGGATGGCATTTCGAAGGACCAGCGCCAGGCGCTGCGCCAGATCATCCGCGACGGCCGCGCTGCCCTGAAGGACGAGGATGGCAGCGGTGCGAGCGGTCAGGCCGCCGGCGGCACAACCCAGCCCGAGGCACAGCCGCCCCAGAAACCGCAGAAGCCCCAGAAGCCCCAGAAGCCCCAGAAGCCGGAGGCTCCCCCGCCGGACTCCGGCACGGTGAACCCGGCCTTCGAGCAGCAGGCCAGGGCCATGCTGCAGGACAATGCCGATGTGGGGACCATGACCCAGCCGCAACTGCGCAAACGCCTGACCGCCATGCGTGATCTGCTGGCCTCTGGCCAATTGTCGGCGAAAACCGCTGATGCTCTGCGCGCCAGGCTGGCGACGGAACGGCAGGTGTTGCGCAAACAGGTGTCGGGCAATGCCGATGGCAGCGCGCCCGCCAAGCCACAGGGCGGCGGCAGCATCCCCGCCAGGCCAAAGCCCTCCGGCCAGTCCGGATCGAAGGGACCTGACATCGACGTCGCCATCGTTTTGGCGGATACGCGCCAGCCCGATGTGCTGCGCGATGAGGAATTGGTGCGCCGCATCGATGTCTACCGCGTGGCCGCCTATGACCGGCGCTACAGCGAGGCCGAGCGCCTGCGCTGGCGCCGGCAGATGGAGTTCGACCGCCGCATCCTGCGCGAGCGCATGCTGGCCGAACGCCGCGCGCGAGAGGCACGGCTGCGCTCCGGCAGCGACATCGACATCAACATTGTCGTCATCAATGATTATACACCGGCCCGCCGCCCGCCGCCCTATGTCTTCGCCGCCGAGGCGGAGGATGATGAGCTGGTGGATGTGCTGGCCGCCCCGCCGCGCCGCCAGGTTGAGCGCCGCTATACCGTGGATGAATTCGAAGACTCGAATGAAGCGCGGGACGCGGTGGCGCGGATCGAGATCGACACGGTGAATTTTGGCTTCGGCGAAGCCTTCCTGCGGGAGGAGGAGATCGACAAGCTGGACCGCATCGCGCGAATCCTCGAACAGATCCTGGCCCGTAACCCGGACGAGGTGTTCCTGATCGAGGGCCACACGGATGCGGTGGGCTCGGAGGCCGCCAACCTGCAACTCTCGCGGCAGCGGGCCCGCGCCGTGAAGGACGCACTGACGACCTTCTATGTCATCCCCGCGGACAACCTTGAAACCGTGGGCCTTGGCGAGCGCTATCTCAAGATCCCCACGGACCAGCCGGAGGCGGAAAACCGCCGCGTGTCGCTGGCGCGCATCACGCCTCTGGTCGGCCTCGCTGACTGACCGCCGGAGCCAGACCTTGCCATCGCGACGGGCCGCCGCTATACGGCGGCCCGATCCATTCAGCCAAGCATCAAGAGGACTTTCATGGCCATCGAACGCACTTTCTCGATCATCAAGCCGGACGCGACCCGCCGCAACCTGACCGGCGCCATCAATGCCAAGATCGAGGGCGCTGGCCTGCGTATCGTAGGCCAGAAGCGCGTCAAGTGGGGCAAGGCGGAAGCGGAAGCCTTCTACGCCGTGCACAAGGAGCGTCCCTTCTTCAACGACCTCGTGTCCTTCATGATGTCCGGCCCGATCGTGGTGCAGGTTCTGGAAGGCGACAACGCCGTTGCGAAGTATCGCGAAGTGATGGGCGCCACCAACCCGGCCAATGCCGCGCCGGGCACCATCCGCAAGGAATTCGCGGAATCGATCGAAGCCAACTCGGTGCACGGCTCTGACTCGCCCGAGAACGCCAAGATCGAAATCGCCCAGGTGTTCAAGCCGGAAGAAATCACCGGCTAAGCTGCGCCTGCGGCAAGGCAGAAGCCCATGTGGACCGTCCTCTACATCGCGTCGATCGTGCTCGTGAACTGGATGTTCACGGCCATCGCGCCGTGGCCGACGCCGCTGGGTGACCTCTACCTTGCCACCTTCGTGGTCGGCTTCATCTTCGTGCTGCGCGATTATGCCCAGCGCGAAACCGGCCATTACATCCTCTTCGCCACGGCTGCCGCGGGCGTCCTCACCTGGTTCATGGTGGACCCCGCGATTGCCGTGGCTTCGATCACGGCCTTCTTCCTGTCGGAAACGGCGGACTGGGCCGTCTATTCTATCCTGCGTCGCCCGCTGTCGCAGCGCATCCTGATCTCAAGCCTGATCGCCCTGCCACTCGATACGCTGGCCTTCCTGCATCTCGCAGGCTTCCTCACGCCGGCAGCCTTCATGACCGAGATCGCCAGCAAGGCGGCGGGCGTGGTGTTCGTGTGGTATCTCCTCCGCCTGCGCGACCGCAAACTCGCCATCACCACAGCCTGA